>NZ_JAUCBZ010000015.1:3196250-3527500 GCF_034676545.1 Pararhodobacter sp. | reverse complement strand
GAATACATAGGGTTAAAAAGGCAAACCCGGGGAACTGAAACATCTAAGTACCCGGAGGAAAGGAAATCAATAGAGAACTCCGTTAGTAGTGGCGAGCGAACGCGGACCAGCCGAGCCGAGATTGTGACTGGAATGGCCTGGAAAGGCCAGCGATACAGGGTGACAGCCCCGTACAGGAAGCATGATCGGACGTATTAAGTAGGGCGGGACACGTGAAATCCTGTTCGAAGATCGGAGGACCACCTCCGAAGGCTAAGTACTCCTTACTGACCGATAGCGAACCAGTACCGTGAGGGAAAGGTGAAAAGCACCCCGACGAGGGGAGTGAAACAGTACCTGAAACCGAACGCCTACAAGCAGTTGGAGGGTCCTTGAGACCTGACAGCGTACCTTTTGTATAATGGGTCAACGACTTGGTCTATCTAGCAAGCTTAAGCCGTTAGGTGTAGGCGCAGCGAAAGCGAGTCTTAATAGGGCGACTTAGTTAGATGGATCAGACCCGAAACCGAGTGATCTAGGCATGAGCAGAATGAAGGTTAGGTAACACTAACTGGAGGTTCGAACCCACACCTGTTGAAAAAGGTCGGGATGACTTGTGCCTAGGGGTGAAAGGCCAATCAAACTCGGAGATAGCTGGTTCTCCGCGAAAACTATTTAGGTAGTGCGTCAGACGAATACCTTGGGGGGTAGAGCACTGGATGGGTGATGGGGTCCCACAGACTTACTGAGCCTAACCAAACTCCGAATACCCAAGAGTACTATCTGGCAGACAGACGGCGGGTGCTAACGTCCGTCGTCAAGAGGGAAACAACCCTGACCTACAGCTAAGGCCCCCAATTCATGGCTAAGTGGGAAAGCAGGTGGGACGACCAAAACAACCAGGAGGTTGGCTTAGAAGCAGCCATCCTTTAAAGATAGCGTAACAGCTCACTGGTCTAGATAAGTTGTCCTGCGGCGAAGATGTAACGGGGCTCAAGCCATGAGCCGAAGCTTAGGATGCATAGCAATATGCGTGGTAGCGGAGCGTTCTGTTCAGTTCTCCTTGCCTCTTTTGTACCCTCGGGTGCAGCGGAGGCTTCGGAGACGGCTGTGAAGCCGGCCCGTGAGGGACCGGTGGAGCGTTCAGAAGTGAGAATGTTGACATGAGTAGCGACAAAGAGGGTGAGAGACCCTCTCGCCGAAAGTCCAAGGGTTCCTGCTTAAAGCTAATCTGAGCAGGGTAAGCCGGCCCCTAAGGCGAGGCCGAAAGGCGTAGTCGATGGGAACCAGGTTAATATTCCTGGGCCGTGAGGTGGTGACGGATCTCAAGGGTAGTTCAATCTTATCGGATTGATTGGGCTGCTGAGAGGTTCCTGGAAATAGCCCCTCTATAAGACCGTACCCTAAACCGACACAGGTGGACAGGTAGAGCATACCAAGGCGCTTGAGAGAACCATGTTTAAGGAACTCGGCAAAATACCTCCGTAAGTTCGCGAGAAGGAGGCCCGGTTTGGACGCAAGTCTGAGCCGGGGGCACAAACTAGGGGGTGGCGACTGTTTACTAAAAACACAGGGCTCTGCGAAGTCGTAAGACGACGTATAGGGTCTGACGCCTGCCCGGTGCTGGAAGGTTAAAAGGAGAGGTGCAAGCTTTGAATTGAAGCCCCAGTAAACGGCGGCCGTAACTATAACGGTCCTAAGGTAGCGAAATTCCTTGTCGGGTAAGTTCCGACCTGCACGAATGGCGTAACGACTTCCCCGCTGTCTCAAACATGGACTCAGCGAAATTGAACTGTGTGTCAAGATGCACACTACCCGCGGTTAGACGGAAAGACCCCGTGCACCTTTACTCCAGCTTTGCACTGGCATCAGAATTGTGATGTGCAGGATAGGTGGTAGGCATCGAACCGGGAACGCCAGTTCCCGTGGAGCCTCCCTTGAGATACCACCCTTCGCACTTTTGATGTCTAACCGCGGCCCGTTATCCGGGTCCGGGACCTTGCATGGCGGGGAGTTTGACTGGGGCGGTCGCCTCCTAAACAGTAACGGAGGCGCGCGAAGGTTGGCTCAGACCGGTCGGAAATCGGTCGTTGAGTGCAATGGCAGAAGCCAGCCTGACTGCGAGACTGACAAGTCGAGCAGAGACGAAAGTCGGCCATAGTGATCCGGTGGTCCCACGTGGGTGGGCCATCGCTCAACGGATAAAAGGTACGCCGGGGATAACAGGCTGATGATGCCCAAGAGTCCATATCGACGGCATCGTTTGGCACCTCGATGTCGGCTCATCTCATCCTGGGGCTGAAGTCGGTCCCAAGGGTACGGCTGTTCGCCGTTTAAAGAGGTACGTGAGCTGGGTTTAGAACGTCGTGAGACAGTTCGGTCCCTATCTGCCGTGGGTGTAGGAGATTTGAGAAGAGTTGCCCCTAGTACGAGAGGACCGGGGTGAACGTTCCACTGGTGGACCAGTTATCCTGCCAAGGGTAGTGCTGGGTAGCTATGAACGGACAGGATAACCGCTGAAGGCATCTAAGCGGGAAGCCCCCTTCAAAACAAGATCTCCCTTGAGAGCCGTGGTAGACCACCACGTCAATAGGCCGGAGATGTAAGCGCAGCAATGTGTTCAGTTGACCGGTACTAATCGCTCGATAGGCTTGATTTGATCCAGTAACAGCAAGGTTACAGGACAAAAGCTTAAAGACACCCGAAAGTTGCATAACCGCAACCGATGTTTCTGTTTCTTCTCTGGTTTGGTGGCAATAGCACGAGCAAAACACCCGATCCCATCCCGAACTCGGAAGTTAAGTGCCGTCGCGCCAATGGTACTGCGTCTCAAGACGTGGGAGAGTAGGTCACCGCCAAACCTGAAAAGAAACAGACACGTCTCTCTCAAAACGATCTCATAAAACCCAAACAGACAAACATGGCGCGGGGTGGAGCAGCCCGGTAGCTCGTCAGGCTCATAACCTGAAGGTCGTAGGTTCAAATCCTACCCCCGCAACCAAAAATTCTAAATAAAACAAACGCTTGCCCTGTGGTATCTTTATACCACAGGGCGTTTTGCGTTTTACATCAACGCCACATCAACACCGCGCCTAAAAAACGGCATTCGCACGCATTCGCGTGCAGTCAGCGGCATTCGCCGACATTGAACGGCCAGAAACGCGTCCAAATGACTTCAGCGAACAGTCTTGCGCCGCCAAGGCCGCTTGGCCCAAAGTCATTGAAACATTGGGCAGGGCTAAGATATTGATTCGACTACGTCAGGGACCACTGCTTGGGCTGATCGTGAACCCCTTTGGCACGACAGCCAAGGTTCTCGAACTTGACGGTGATATGCTTCGGGCAACCAAGCGTGGCCAGACAGCGCATCTTTCTTTGGCGGACGTCTGCGACTCCCCGGTCGTTCGAAAGGGTGCATTCGGCTCAACTTTGACTGTGCGGTCGGGCACTCGGGCCGAGACCATTTTGCGTGGTGCAAACTATGCGGAAGCCGTGGATTTTTCCGATCAGGTGAAGCGCGCTTGGATCGAATTCAATCTGGCAGCCCTCAAACGAGAAGCAGATCGCTTTGACCGTCTTCATGCTGCCATTTCCGCCCTGGCAAAACCCGCCCAGTATCCTGCGGCTTGCAGCATTGAGCCTCTGCTGGTTGACGCGCGTGATCTTGATGGCACGCTTTTGTCCAAGCTGCAGCGCGAGGCAATCGGTGTCGAGGGTATGGTGCGCGTCGATCGCGTCAGGAAATTTGTTGCCGGGCCGCGCGCCGTAAGGGCTGAGGCAGTCTCGATATTCGTGGCGGCAGAACTCGAACGCTGGAAGGAGTTCTTCGACACCGTTGAGAGCATGCCGCTGACACCCGAGCAGCGTCTGTCCGTTGTTGTGGACGAGGATGCGACGCTGGTCCTTGCAGGCGCGGGATCAGGCAAGACGAGCGTCATCACCGCGAAAGCCGCCTATCTCGTCAAGGCTGGCATCCGGCGGCCGGAGGAAATATTGCTCCTGGCTTTCGCCAAAAACGCGCCGAAGAAATGTCCGAACGGGTCGAGGCGCGATCAGGCGTGCCGATCGTGGCGCGGACCTTCCACGCGATTGCCTACGACATTATTGGTCTTGTGGAGGGTTCAAAGCCCGCACTGGCAGACCATGCCACGGACGACGCGGCATTTACCGCGTTGATCAAACAGATCCTGAAGGATCTCATCAAAACGCTGTCAGATGTCTCAAAAAGCATCATACGATGGTTCGCGCATTTCCTTGTCGAACCGAAGACAGAATGGGATTTCGCCACCAAGCACGCCTTTTATACCCACATGGAACAGCAGGATCTGCGCACATTGCAGGGCGAGAAGGTCAAGAGTTACGAAGAGCTGCAGATTGCAAACTGGCTTTACGAAAACGGGATCGAATACGAGTACGAACCAAATTATGAGCACAAACTTCCTGGGACCGGTCGGCGCGACTATTGCCCGGATTTTCGGTTGATCGAAAGCGGCGTTTACATCGAGCATTTTGGGGTGCGGCGTCAGACGTTGGCAGATGGGAGCGAACGGCTGACGACCGCACCTTATGTTGACCGCGAAAGCTATCTCGCCGGCATGGACTGGAAGCGGGAAGTTCACTCGGCGAACGAAACCATCCTCATTGAGACCTTCAGCTATGAACGCCAGGAAGGGCGCTTATTGACTGCGCTTGCCGAAAAACTGGCTCCCCATGTGACGCTGAACCCGCGCCCGGTCGAGACAATCTATGACCGCGTCATTGAATTGAAGCAGGTGGACACGTTCTCTCAGCTCCTGGGGACGTTCCTGCGCAAGTATAAAAGTGGCGGCTATAGCCTGGCCGACTGTGAAACCAAGTCCGAACGGATGAAGCTTGGGAACCGCGCTAAGGCGTTTCTGGATGTCTTTGACCCCGTGTTCGAAGAATATGAGAAGCGGCTCGGTGGGCGGATCGACTTCGAGGACATGATCCTCAGAGCTGCCCACTACGCAGAGACCGGCAGATATGTCAGTCCATTTCGCCACATACTCGTTGACGAATTTCAAGACATCTCGCAAAGCCGTGCAAGGCTGGTGAAAGCGCTGAAATCGCAGCATCCGGACGTGCGCATGTTTGCCGTGGGTGACGACTGGCAATCGATCTTTCGTTTTGCGGGTTCAGACATTCATCTGATGCGCCATTTCGGAGGCGAGTTTGGTGGTGCATTTGATGGCGAAGCTGGCATCCACAGGACGGTTGATCTCGGCCGCACATTCCGGTCGGTTGACCAGATCGCCTTTGCCGCCCGGACATTTGTTCTCAAGAACCCTGCGCAGTTGCAAAAGCAGATTGTTCCGGCGGGGATTGCGACCGAGCCAGCAATCAGGATCGTGATGACGCCGCGCGATGAAGGTCCGCGCAAACTCACCGAAGTTCTGACCATCCTGTCGGCGCAGTCGAATGCTGGCGAAAAACCCGTGACCGTTCTTCTGCTCGGTCGATACCGGTTTGTTGAGCCGGATATGCGCGCGTTGAAGAGGCAGTTTCCGCGCCTGCAACTTAGCTTCAAGACAATCCACGCCTCCAAGGGTCTTCAGGCAGATCACGTGGTTCTGCTCAACGCCGACAGCGGCAGCACGGGGTTTCCATCAGAAATTGTTGACGATCCTTTGCTGACTTTGGTTTCTCCTGAAGAAGAGATGTTTGAGAACGCAGAGGAGCGGCGGGTGATGTATGTCGCGATGACGCGTGCGCGCTTCACACTCACGCTTCTTGCATCGAACGCCCGGCCATCCGCTTTTGTCACCGAGCTGAGCAAAGACCCCGTTTACGGGGTAATCGCGGCGCCTGGTGCGGATCAGGAAGCGCATGAATGCGGAGAGTGCGGCGGACGATTGGTGTGTGTAAATGGCAAGGATGATCGTGTCTGGTACCGGTGCGAACACGTCCAACACTGTGGAAACTTGTTGCCTGCCTGCTTGTCCTGCGGTGCCGCCCTGCCGCGGTTGGCACCCGGATCTCCGGAGGTTCGGTGCAGTTGCGGGGCCTGTTATCCGGAATGTCCCGAATGCAGCGATGGCTGGCTGGTTGAACGCAAAGGGCCCTATGGGCAATTTATGGGGTGCGTCCGTTACCCCGCGTGTACTGGTAAGTCCCGCCCAGCGTCGACGAAGCAGAGGTCGAGGAATTTATCGAATAGGGTAAGTCGGCGTGGGACATCGTGACTTGTTCGGATGAATTACCGATAAAGGTAAGCCATGGCACGCGAGATCGGATATCGACCGACCGATATCAAAAATCGGGTCCAAGAGCTTGTCGACAAGCCGGTCGCGGGCAGGGTGACGATCACGTTCGAAGTGGCAGCCCCTCCGGGCGAAACCGAGGGGAATGTCACGAAGACTGCAGAGGGGGTTCAGGGGAATGCGCTGCGCATGGTGGAGAGAGGCTATAGATGGCGGGCAAAATAACACATAAATGGGCTTTCAAGCCGGGAATGCGTGCAGGCGCATATAGCTGGAAGTCTTCGACCAAGGCCGTTGAGCGGTTAAAGTCTGTCAGCGCCGAAATCCGGGCGGTCGCGCGGACCGATCCAACAACAGCTGCCGAAGGCGTCATTGCGCTCGCCCAGCGCATTTGGCCCGCTTTTGAGCATATCGACACCTCATCGGGCGCGCTAGGCAACGCCGTGTCCCGGACGCTGGAGGAGTTGTTGCCGATCCTGATCGAGGCCCCGGCCGACGAGAAAACCCGCGCGAAATGGCTCGAACAGCTGCGCGATGCGATCGAGGACGACGGCGTCGATTATCTCGCGCCAATCGCCGATCGCTTTGGCCAGATCGCGGCATACCCTGCGCTGATGAACCTGCATGCCGACTGCGATCTCGACATGATCCGAGAGGCTTGGTCGGATCATGCGCGGTTCTCCCATGTGACAACGGGCACGCTGACGTTGTCCTGCCTGCTTGAGGCCAGACGATATGACGAATTGCTGGCGCTCCTCTCAGTGCAGAGGACGCGCATATGGTTTCATGAAAAGTTCGGAGCCGAAGCGCTGCTGCGTCAGGGGCGTGAAGACGAAGCTTTCGCCTACGCCGAGGCCCTGCTGAAGGATGATCGTCGACAATGGGGCCACTTTGAAATCGCGCAGTTCTGCGAGCGTATTCTGGTCCGAAAGGGTCGGGAGAAGGAGGCCTATCGCCGCTTCGGTCTGCCCACTGCCTCGGGCAATACCTATCTCGCGATGTGGCGGGATTTGGTGAAACGGTATCCGGATATCGATGCGCGCGGGATCCTCGAAGACCTGATCGAGACACAAGGCTCAAGGGGCAAGTGGTTTGCCGCGGCGAAGACCGCGAAGTATCTCGACATCGCGCTTGAGTGTGCCGCCCATCCGGACGCGGCTCCGGCAACGCTGATCCGCGCGGCGCGGGATTTCGCGATCAAGGAGCCAGCTTTTGCCGCGCAAGTCGGCTTGTTCGCGATCGGGCATCTTCTGGCGGGTCACGGCTATGAACCCAGCCCGCTCGATATCGACGAGGCCGTCACCCATGTCATGGCCGCTGCTAAGCGGATCGGGCAGGGGGACCGGGTGCTGCGGGAGGTTCAGAGGCTCTCGGCTAATGCCGCCACCGATGTGCTAATGTCAGCGCGATTGAAATCCCGGATCGCCGATACAGAAAAGGGCGACGGATAGATGCAACAACATGATGGCACCCGAGCAGTATCTTTATCACGGTAGCGCTATTTTTGGTGGATGACGGATTCCGCGTCGCAAGCTAAACTGAGCCTATGACACTCGCCTTTTACGATCTCGAGACCACCGGCCTTTCACCTGCCTTTGATCAGCCACTGCAATTCGCCGCCATTCTGACGGATGACGAATTCAGGGAGATCGAGCGGGTCAATCTGCGTTGCCGGATCGCCCCGCATATCATCCCTTCGCCTTGGGCCTTGGCGGTAACTGGCGTGCGCCCAGCGCAGTTGCTGGACGCGGCCCTGCCAACGCTCTTCGAGTTTACGCAAGAGATCGGCGCGCTGATTGATCGCTGGTCACCTGCGATCTGGACCGGGTTCAACAGCATCCGATTTGATGAGGAGATGCTGCGCCAGGCCTTCTATCAGAACCTGCAGCCGGGCATCTTCGCCACTCAGTTCAACGGCAATACGCGTTTTGATTTGCTGACGGCCCTCTACGCTGTCTGGCATCGCCAACCCGACCTGTTTGAGTGGCCCGTCGATGAAACTGGGCGCGTGCGCTTCAAGCTTGATCTTATCGCGCCGTTGAATGGCTTTGCGGCACATAACGCGCATGACGCTCTCGGCGATGTCGAAGCGACCATCTACATCGCGCGTCAGATCGCCCAGCGCGTGCCAGGGCTTTGGGCAGAATTGCTGCCCAATCGCGACAAGGTTCATGTGCAGGCACGAATTGAGGCGTTCCAGCCCATGGCGCTGATTGAGCGCTTCGGCGGTGGATCGCCGCGCGCCACGCTTGGCTGCTTCTGCGGCTATTCGGCCAGCAATCCGAACCAGGCGGCCTTCTTTGACCTGGAAGCGGCCGACCCTGCCGATTTCCTGACCGCCGATGATGCGACGCTTTTCGCAGCGGTGGACGCCACGCCGAAGATCATCCGCTCCTTGTCGGTCAACAAGACGCCCGCGCTCCTCTCGCTCCCGACGCCCAGCGCTGCGCAGTTGCGCCGTGCCGAGGTCATCGCCAATGCGCCCGAGTTCCGGGCGCGCGTCGCACAGGCTCTGGCTGCGCGGTTTCCAGAGGATCCTGCCGCGCCGCCACCACCCGTCGAGAAGCAGATATTCGGTGGCTTTTACAGCCACGCCGACAAGGCCCGGCTTGCAGAATTCCAGCGTGTGGACTGGCCGCAGCGGCAGGAGGTTGTGGCGTCGCTGAGCGATAGCCGCCTGCGCCAGCTCGGCCGCCGCCTAGTGGCATTTTACGCGCCGCACCTGCTTTCGCCCGAAGAGCGGGCCCAATTCGAGGCTTGGCTGCGCGAGCGCTGGTCCGCGCCAGATGCGCCTGAGACTGAGTGGATGACAATCGGCAATGCCTGGCGCGCCCTTGATGAAATACGTGGCAACGAAGGTTTGGATCAGGCACTGATCTGCGAGATCGAAGTATACCTGCAAGGCTTTGATATCAAAGCGAGCTAGCGGTTACCGACTGTTCTTCCAGTTGAATCATTTTATTGCGAGGGACTATTTTTTAGTTCTATACTCGCTGGAAGTGATCGGAAAGGGACCGCGTGCCGAAGAAACACGTCAAACAGCTGAACTGGGGCGCTGAGCGGCGCAACGCATTCATCGAGTTTCGGGTGTTCTGGCATGGACGGATCAACCGCTCAGACCTTATGGAAACGTTCGGCATTTCGCTTCAGCAGGCCTCGCTCGACCTGAGCGGCTATTCCGACCAGTGGAAGCGCAATCTCGTCTACGACAAGAGCCAGCGCGCCTATGTCCGGGGCAAGAATTTCACGCCACATTTCATCACGCCCAGTGCAGAGGATTATTTCGCCCAGTTGCGTGCCGTCGGTCAGGGTCTTGTCTCACGTGAGCAGAGCTGGATCAGCGTGTTTCCCGGATATGGTGCGACGCCAACGCCTGCACGCGGTGTTGCGCCCGAGACCCTGCGCGACGTGTTGGCCGCAATCCATGAACCCGCAGCCCTTCACTTGACCTATCAATCGATGTCACGACCAGAGCCCAGCGCGCGCTGGATCGAGCCGCATGCGCTGGCCTTCGACGGCTTCCGCTGGCATGCGCGCGCCTTTTGTCAGAACGACCAAGTGTTCAAGGATTTTCTGCTTTCGCGGATTGTCGAGATTGGCAACCAGGGACCGGTTACGGCCGACCAGCAAGGCGACGCAGATTGGCACAGAGAAGTGGTGCTCGAGATTGGTCCGCATCCAGACCTCTCGCCAACGCAGCGTCGTGCCATCGAGATGGACTACGGCATGGAAGATGGTCGGGCTGAGATTCCGGTGCGCAGGGCGCTCCTGTTCTATGCGTTAAAACGCCTCGGTCTCGACACTGATCCAGCAGCGCGGCGACCGCAGGATCAGCAGATCGTGCTTTTGAACCGTGACGAGATACTGGGCCCAGCTGAACGGGTGGGGGAGCAGTAGGATTTTCCATGAAAGCCTTTGAATTCGATCATAACCTTATCGACGCTTATGCGCGCTTCTCGAGATCCTTCAGCACCATTCGGGCTGAGGACATAAAGAGAGAGATTGAAAGTCAATATGATGAGGGACGCTTCTGGCCCGATGCTTTGCTTTCTCTGAACCCCAGATTCCTTTCCGGGCCCACAGTGGACGATCTAGTGGAATCGGGCGATCTGGACGAAGCCACCGGCAAGATTTTCCGTATGGATTCAAAGCCCATAAGATTTCATCGACATCAAGCTCAGTCCATCGCCAAAGCCCGTACGGGACAAAGCTTTGTTGTGACAACCGGCACCGGATCGGGGAAATCGCTCTGCTTCTTTGTACCAGTGGTCGATGCCATCGTGCGCTCACGAAAGGCCGGGCAGCCGCGCAAAACGCGAGCAATCATCGTCTATCCGATGAACGCCTTGGCCAATAGTCAAATCAAGGAAATCGAAAAATTCATTTCCCAATCTGGGCTGCCGGAAGACCTGAAGCCGGTTGTACGACGCTATACGGGTCAGGAAAGCCAGGAAGAGCGCCAGAAAATTGCTGACAATCCCCCGGACATTCTTCTGACGAACTTCATGATGGCAGAACTACTTTTGACTCGTCAGGACAGCCTCGACACCAAGGTCATCGACAATGCCAGTGGCCTCGAGTTCATCGTGCTCGATGAACTTCATACTTACCGCGGCCGTCAGGGCGCTGATGTGGCCATCCTTGTCCGGCGCCTCCGGAACCGCTGCGCTCCAACCAAAGCACCCATCTGTATCGGCACCTCGGCCACCATGGCGAGCGAGGGTTCAGAGGCTGGTCGCGCTAAAGCCGTCGCAGATGTTGCATCCAGATTGTTTGGGGCATCAATTGGTCCTGATGCCGTGATTGACGAGTCTCTTCAGCGAGCGACGGATGACCGTTTGAAGCTCGAAGATGTGCGGTCCAAGCTGGCCCCTGTTCTCACGAATGAGCTTCCCGACAATCTGACAGATGAGGTGCTGCAGGGACATCCTCTTGCGGTCTGGGCGGAACTCGCGATCGGTCTGGATGATGGTCAAGAACTTAAGCGCAAGAAACCTGTCCCTTTCAACACCGCGGTCGAACTGCTTTCGGAAGATAGCGAGATCGACGCGGAAACATGCCGGAAAGGTTTTGAGCAATTCCTGACTCGAGTCAGCCTTCCGGAGGCCGAACGTGGTGGTCATGGCAAAGGCGCATTTCTCGCATTCAAGCTGCATCGCTTCATCTCTGGCGCAGGTGAGATTTTCACGACGCTAACTGGTCGCCCCAGAAGGGTCCTGTTCGAAGGCCAACTGGAAGATCCTGATGCGCCAGGCCATCGCCTTTACCCGACGCGGTTTTGCAGGGAATGCGGCCATGAAGTCCATGTCGTAACCAAGACAGAGGACGCAGATGGGATTTGCTTCCTGCCCCGAAACATTGACGAGACGCCTATCGCAGACCCAGATGGCGATATTGCAGGCTACCTGACCCCCATCGGGGGAAGTGATCCGGACTACGCCTTTACGGGCGATCCTGAGACTTACCCAGAAGATTGGCGCGAAGAGCGAAACGGCATCGAGCGGCTCCGTTCCAACCGCAAGAGTTGTTTGCTTGAGCAGGCCACGGTACGACCCAATGGGCGCTATGGTGCAGACGGCGTAAGTTTCTGGTTCATTCCCGGCAAGTTCGGGTTTTGTCCATGCTGCCTAGACCAGCCACACCCGAGCATGCGGGAACGCAGCAAGCTCGCCGGGCTTTCAGGCGAAGGCCGGAGTTCGGCAACCACGCACCTCGTCTCGACTGCTCTTGAATGGATGAATGGGGACAGCAGCGGTGTTCCGCCAGAAAAGCGAAAGTTGCTTGGTTTCACCGATAACCGCCAGGACGCTGCCCTTCAGGCAGGTCACTTCAACGATTATTTGTTCGTGAGTTTGTTGCGTGGCGCAATCCTTCGTGCCCTGCTCGACGCTGGCGAGGACGGCATTGCCGAAGACGAATTCGGACTACGCGTCGTGAAGGCGCTCGGCTTTACAGCCGCCAACAAGGATTTTCGAATCCACTGGATGCTTGACCCGGAAGCCGGTGCAGTGGTTCGGGAAGACTCTCAACGTTCACTTGCCAAAGTTCTGGCCCACCGGGTCTGGACTGATCTGCGGCGGGGATGGCGCTATACCAACCCCAGCTTGTCGGTTCTGAAGTTGGTCGATGTCGACTTCATCGGGCTGGATGACATCTCGGAGGACAGAGAAAGCCTGATGGCTATCCTTCCTGACCTTGGAAACCTTGATGCCTCTGCCTGCAAGAAACTGCTTAAGGAAATTCTTGGCGCGATGCTTGAGGGTTTGGCGGTCAGCACCGAGGCACTAGATCTGACCGTTCTCGACACCGTCGGGCAAAAATCGCGAAACCTGTTGAGAACACCTTGGGCTATCGATCAGAAGGAAACACCCCGAAGCAGGTCAACCCTGTTCTTGCAGGCACCTGGAAAGGATCGTGTTGGACTGCGTGAAGAGCAGACCATTATCCGTGCGGGGCACAACTCCCGGATTGGTCGCACGATAAACCGCAAGAGCGTGATCGGTACGAAGCTCAACAAAACCGATTACCTGGCCGTTATGACCGGCCTTCTGGAGTTGATGGCTCGAGAGGGACTGGTTTCACTTGTCGAGATCGAAACTGATCTGCTCGGATGGCGGTTGTCGCCTTCGGCCGTTCGTCTGGTGCCTGGGGAAGCTGTCCGTGCCGGGCAGGCACAGGGAAATCGGTATTTCCACGACCTTTACAACGCTATTGCGACCGATCTGAAAAAGGGCCGCAGCACCTATTGGGGGCTGGAAGGTCGCGAGCATACGGCTCAGGTTTCACAAAGGCAGCGGGAGTGGCGAGAATGGCGCTTTCGTTTTGAGGATGACGACCGCGCCAAGCTCAAAGAAAACGCAGCAGAGATCAAATCATCCGGCGAATCCGATCAGTTCCTCCCCGCGTTGTTCTGTTCCCCGACGATGGAGCTTGGCGTCGACATTTCCGCGTTGAACGCAGTCTATCTGCGCAACGTGCCGCCTACACCGGCCAACTATGCGCAGCGTGCTGGCCGGGCAGGGCGATCCGGACAGGCAGCAGTCATCGTCACCTACTGCGCTGCGCAGTCGCCGCACGATCAGTATTTCTTCGAGCGCCGCAACGATATGGTGGCGGGGGTCGTCAGGCCCCCTGCGCTCGATATCACCAACGAGGAGTTGGTTCGCTCGCACTTGCATGCCGTTTGGCTGGCCGAGGCCAAGCTGGCGCTTTCAGCAGACATTCCCGAGATCCTTGATCTGAAGGAGGCAAAGTACCCGCTGAAACAGGATGTGACCGACGTCATCAACCAGCCAGGTCTGGTGACAGCTGCGCGCGCCCCTATGAAGCGGGTGCTGGACCAAATCCTCGCATCAATGGACGGCAAGAAACCCGTCTGGATGGGCGATGTTGATGATTTCATCCTCGAGGTTGCTATGCGCGCACCGCAGGAATTTGACCGCGCGTTTGACCGCTGGCGTGAACTTTACAATTCAGCTCGGACTTAGCTGATGGAGGCCAATAGCAGGTCTGAGATCACGGGCCTTTCTGGTGCCGACCGGCGCAAGATTAAAGCTGCTCAGATGCAGGCAAGCGATCAGATAGCGATTCTTGAGCAGGGGAAGGCCACCAACGGATCGGACTTCTATTCGTATAGATACCTTGCGACTGAAGGTTTTCTGCCGGGGTACAACTTCCCGCGGCTGCCGCTCTACGCGTTTGTTCCTGGCGAAGGAAAGGCCGGTTCCTTCCTGCAACGTGCCCGGTTCCTCGCAATCTCGGAATTCGGTCCACGAAGCCTGATCTATCACGAGGGTCGGGCTTACCGGGTGATGAAGGCCAAGCTGCCGCCAGAGGTGCGCACCGGGGATGGCTCGGAACTGGCTACCAAGGATATCTTCATCTGTTCCAATTGCGGCGCCTGCCACGAAGGAGAAGTCGAGCGCTGCCACGCCTGTAACTCGCCCATGGCGGGCGAGGTCCCAGTGCAGAAAACACTCCGGATCGACAATGTCGAAGCTGCCCCCGCGGACCGTATCACTGCGAACGACGAAGAGCGGGTACGCCAGGGATTTGATATCCAGACTGTTTTCTCTTGGCCCAGAAAGGATGGTCGGCTTCAGGTCACCGAAGCTGATTTCCGTTGCGGCGAAACATCGATACTCGCCCTCCAATACGCAAACAGTGCTGAGATCAGCCGGATCAACAAGGGACTAAAGCGGCGCAAAAACCAGACCGTCTTCGGCTTCAACATCGACCCGCGCAGCGGATATTGGGCGAAATCGGAAGACGAGGATCCGGATGTCGATGTGCCGCCGGACGTCGCAAGACCGGTCCGCATCGTGCCAATCGTGCGGGACCGCAAGAATGCGCTTCTGCTCCGCTTCCGCGAACCAGATGCCTACACCCCCGAAACAATCGCCACCGTCCAACATGCGCTATTGCGCGGAATTGCGGTCACTTTTCAGCTTGAAGAGGGCGAGATCCTTGGGGAGCCGTTGCCCGCCCGAGATAACCGACGCTCAATCCTCGCCTATGAAGCGACGGAGGGCGGTGCCGGTGTCCTAAACCGCTTGGTCGAAGACGTACATGCCTTGGGCAAAGTGGCGAGGCAAGCATTGTCCATCATGCACTTCGACAAAGTCGACGATGCCATCGCGGCGGGCGATGCGAAGCTCCTGGTGGATCGTGCTGGTGATGCCTGTGTCCGTGGCTGCTATCGTTGTCTGCTCTCCTACTTCAACCAGCCGGATCACGAGTTGATTGACCGCACCAGTGATGAAGCGAAACAAATGCTGATCGATCTTGCGCGGGGTGAAGTCATACTGGCGACGAAATCGTCTCGCTCGGCGAGTTCAGAAGGATGGGAGCCTGCCTTCAAGGATGCCGGGATACCGGCCCCGGATAGCGCTTACGTCACCTTCGCCCAACAGGACATGAGCTTTGTTTGGGGTAATCATTTTGTTGCCGCCTGCACCGAAGTCCTGTCTGAGGCCGCGCGCGAGGTCGCTGACAAAAAGGGCTGGACGCTTTTCGAGTTACCCGAGACTTGCGCCGGCGGAGTGCCCGACGAGCTCATTTCGATGTTCAAGGATTAATCTAATGGCCGTAAATTTTGCTCCCGGAGATCTTGTGCGCGCGCGTGGGCGGGAATGGGTGGCATTGCCGTCTCCGCGCGAGGGCATTCTGGCGCTACGCCCGCTTTCTGGCAGTGAGAATGACACGGTCATCCTTGACCCATCGCTCGAAACCCAGCCGGTTGAGGCAGCCCGCTTCGACTTGCCCAACGACGCAGCGGTCACCGTCCAGTCGAAGGCAGCGCTCTTGGCAGACGCAATGCGGCTAACTCTTCGACGTGGAGCGGGCCCATTCCGCTCGGCCGCGCAACTGGCATTTGAGCCCAGAACCTATCAACTTGTTCCGCTGTTGATGGCGCTTCGCCTTCAAATTCCACGCCTCTTGATCGCCGATGATGTCGGAATCGGGAAGACAATTGAGGCGGGCCTGATCCTTCGTGAACTGATGGACCGCGGCGAAGTCGATAGTTTCTCAGTTCTTTGCCCGCCGCACCTCGTCGAGCAATGGGTGGGGGAGTTGAAGCAGCGCTTCGGGATCGATGCTGTCGCCGTCACCTCAGGCAGTGCTGCCCGACTTGAGCGCAGCCTCCCGCTCGCACAGACGCTGTTCGATGCCTTCCCCTACACTGTCGTCAGCCTTGACTACATCAAGGCAGAAAAGCGTCGTGAAGGCTTTGCTCGAGCGTGCCCCGATTTTGTGATCGTGGACGAAGCCCATGCGTGTGTGGGGACGCACAAGGGCAAGCAGCAACGTTTCGAACTGCTCTCTGGCCTTGCCCGCGATCCGGAGCGTCGGATGATCTTTCTGACAGCGACCCCCCATTCAGGTGATGAAGATGCGTTCGGTCGCCTTCTTTCACTAATCGAGCCGTCCTTTGGCGCGATGAATTTTGATGACGCCCGCTACCGGGAACGTCTGGCGCGACATTTCGTGCAGCGCCAGCGGATCGATCTCATTTCGGGGGAATGGAACGAAAACCGCGCTTTCCCAAAGCACGAAACGACCGAGTCCCCTTACCGGCTGTCGCAGGCGCATCTCGATTTCCAAGAGGCGGTACTAGGTTACTGCTTTGGCGTTGTCTCGCGAGCAGGTTCTGGGCTTCGGGAACGGCGTCTCGCCTTCTGGGGCACGCTCGCCCTGATGCGCTGTGTTGGGTCGTCGCCAGCTGCCGCCCTCAGCGCCCTTCGCAACCGGATGTCCAATGAGAGTGATCGACTTGAGCCGCAGATCTATGACGAAGACTCCGATGACGAAGATGCTGTCGATATCGAACCCAGCACTGGCTTTGATACTGATCCGGCCCTCTTGGCCTTGGTCGTCCAGGCAGAAGAGCTGATTTACAAAGCCGACCCGAAGCTTACAGCTCTTATCGATGCGCTCACGCCGCTGATCAAGAAAGGCGCGAACCCCGTCGTATTTTGCCGCTATATCGCCACTGCTGAGCATGTCCGTGATGGACTGCGGAAGGCGTTTCCCAAGCTGGCCATCGAAGCCGTTACAGGCGTTTTGACACCCGACGAGCGCCGTGACCGCGTGGCCGAAATGGCGTCGGCCGATGACCAGAAGGAAATTCAGCGCATCTTGGTGGCCACCGACTGTTTGTCCGAAGGGATTAACCTTCAACAGCTCTTCGACACCGTCATTCACTACGACTTGTCTTGGAACCCTACCCGGCATCAGCAGCGCGAGGGTCGCGTTGACCGCTTTGGACAGCCGGCAGAGCTTGTCCGCTCGATCATGATGTTTTCACCGGATAGCGCCATCGACGGCGCCGTTCTCGAAGTGATCCTGCGTAAGGCCGAAGAAATCCGCAAGGCAACTGGCGTTACTGTGCCACTCCCTGACAATCGGGGGCCCGTAACTGACGCGCTGATGGCTTCGATGATGTTGCGCCGGGGTGGAACAAGGCAGCTGGCGCTCGACCTTCGCCTCGACGATGGCACGAAAGCCATGGAAGCGCGCTGGCGCGACGCATCAGATAGCGAGAAGAAATCCCGCGCACGCTTCGCCCAGAATGCGATGAAGCCGCAGGAAGTAGCACCAGAGTGGGAAAAGGTTCGCACTCTCCTTGGATCGCCAGAAGATGCGAAGGTTTTCATTGAACGCGCTATGTCCCGCTTTGGCGTGCCTCTGGAACCTCGAAAGACCCTGTTGGTTGCGCATGTCCACGCGCTGGAGGCAGGCCTCAAAGAACGGCTGGCACAACGGGGCCTGACCGGCTCAATTCGTCTTGCCATGATTGAACCCGCGCCGTCAGGGACAGCACTGCTCATCAGAACTCATCCACTGACAGCCACTCTCGCGGAGGCACTGGTAGAGGCATCGCTTGATCCAGAGGCGTTGTCCGGTCTTGGGATCGGCCGGGTTGGTGCCTGGCCCACCTCAGCCGTTCAGCAGGTTACCCGGGTGGTCCTGCTTCGGATCCGGTTCAAGCTGACTGTCCATGCGCGAAAAGAACGTCTGCTCTTGGCCGAGGAAGCGGCCCTTGTCGCACTGCAGGGCGGCAAGATTATCGCCAACGGCGAAGCAGCCCGCGCGTTTCTGAACACTCCCGCAACCTCTGACCTCGCTTCGTCAGCTCGGGATCGCTTTATCGGCAAAGCGAAAGAGGATCTGCCCGACCTGCTCGGCGGCCCGTTGGCGGAGTTTGTCAAAACCCGTTCCGAAGAGCTCATGCAGGATCACGCCCGCCTGCGTGCCGCCGCCGGATCGGCCTCTCGCGTCACTGTCGAGGCCGTTCTGCCGCCAGACGTCATCGGTCTGTTCGTCCTAATGCCGAGCGAGGTCTGATCATGGCGCGCAAACCCATCGTTGACATGTCCGCCTGGCCATCGCTTAGCCTTGAAGGCAACCTTATCGCGCCTGCCATGGTCGCTGCAGCCGACCGTCGTGAGGCGTCAGAACAGACGGAGGCTGATTACCGCATCCGCAAGGGGCTGACGATCCGCGAGGAAATCTCAACCGCTTTTCGCGTCGGCCAGTCCCATTTTGACACCTTTGCCAAGATCGCTGACCCCTCCGCAGATGCGACGCGACGCTTTATCAAAGCCTTTCTGCAGGAAACCTTTGGCTTCGATGACCTTGCCCCAGCGGATGGCGCTTTGGCCTTCATCGCGGGCGGACGAGTGCCGATCGTGGTTGTACCCCCATCAGACGAAAAACTTGACCGGCGCAGTGCGACGCTCTCGACTGACCGCACACGCTCCCCCGCCTTCGCGCTTCAGGACCACCTGAACGAGCATGACGAAACCCTCTGGGGGCTCGTTACAAACGGTACCTTGATCCGGTTGATGCGCGACAACGCATCGCTGACCCGCCCAGCGTATATCGAGGCCGACCTCTCCCAGATATTCACCAACGAGGATGCCGCCTCCTTTGCCGTCCTCTGGCTACTGATCCATCGCACCCGCTTTGGCGTCGCAGACGCCCCGGCGACAGATTGCGCGCTGGAACGCTGGCGCGACGCAGGGTCGAAGGAAGGCGAAGTTGCGCGCGACAGATTGGCACTTCAGGTCCAGATCGCGCTCAAGGTTCTCGGGTCTGGCTTCCTCGAGGCCAACCCTGATCTCGCGACCAAGTTAAAATCAGGCGAGGTCAACCTGACCGAGTGGTTCAACGAACTCCTCCGCCTTGTCTACCGTCTGATCTTCCTGATGGTGGCCGAGGATCGCAATCTCCTGCACCCCGAAAAGGGCAAGCCCGACGCCCGCAAGCTTTATGCAGAGGGCTACAGCCTGGTGGCCCTGCGCGCGCAATGCTACCGCGCCGCCTCGTGGGACAAGCATCACGACCGCTATGAGGGCGTCAAGATTGTCTTTCATGCGCTGGCCCATGGCCAGGCCGCACTCGCGCTTCCGGCCCTCGGCGGCCTCTTCTCCGACGACAAGCTGCCCCACCTCGAGACTGCCCGCCTGCGCAATCGTGCCTTCATGGAGGCGCTCTACCGCCTCTCTTGGCTCGACCAGAAAACCGGCATGGTCCCTGTTAACTGGCGCGCCATGGAGACCGAGGAACTGGGCTCCGTCTACGAATCCCTCCTCGAACTGCAGCCGCAGTTGGGCGACGACGGCAAGACCCTGCTCTTCGCGTCTGAAGCCGCCGAGCAGAAGGGCAACCAGCGCAAGACCACAGGCTCATACTACACGCCCGACAGCCTCGTTCAGGCGCTGCTCGACACTGCGCTCGATCCGGTGCTGGACAAGACAGAGGCCGAGGCGGACGATCCCGCCAAGGTGCTGCTGAAACTCTCGGTCATCGATCCCGCCTGCGGCTCGGGCCACTTCCTGCTGGCCGCCGCCCGCCGCATCGCCACGCGGCTCGCCCGCATCCGCGCCGATGGCACGCCGTCGCTCTCCGATTTCCGCCATGCCCTGCGCGATGTCGCGCGGTCCTGCCTGCACGGGGTGGACCGTAACCCGATGGCGGTAGAGCTGACCAAGGTCGCGCTGTGGATCGAGACGGTGGACCCCGGCCTTCCCCTCGGCTTCTTCGACGCGCAGATCCGCTGCGGCGATGCGCTATTGGGCGTGTTCGACCTCAAGGTGCTGCAAGACGGCATCCCCGATGCGGCCTACAAGCCGCTGACGGGTGACGACAAACCCACCGCGAAATACTACCTTCAAGCCAACCGCGCCGCGACGTCCGGTCAGGGCGGGTTCGATTTCGGCACCGGCCAGGTTGCCATGCCCGAGATGAAACCGCTGGCGCTGGATTTCTCGGGCTTCCGCGATCTGCCCGAGGATACGGTCGAGCAGATCGGGGCCAAGGCCGCGCGATTCAAGGAACTGCGCAAGGGGCAGGCCTTTGTTCGGGCGACGGCGGCGGCGAACCTGTATGTCGCGGCCTTCCTGCTGCCCAAGGTTGGCGGCGCACCGGCGGGGGCCTCTGCCCGCACCGTGCCAACGACCGAGGAGCTGTGGATGGCCCTCAATCAGGGCAAGATGCGGCAGGCGATGATGGACGCGCCCAAGGCCGCCCGCCGCGCCCGCGCCTTTCACTGGCCACTGGAGTTCCCCGATGTGATGCAGCGGGGTGGGTTCGACGTGGTGCTGGGCAACCCGCCGTGGGAGGTGATGCAGCTGTCAGAAGAGGAATACTTTGCGTCGCGAAGGCCCGAAATCGCCGAAATGAAAGGCGCGGCGCGAAAGAGAGCAATCGCGGCACTTGAAAAGAACGACCCAAACGCATTTTCAGAGTTCACGAAGAGCAAGCGATCCTTTGATGCCAGCAATGAATTCTCAAGAGAGTCTGGGCGATTTGATCTCACTGCCCGAGGAAAGGTGAACACATATAGCCTGTTTGCTGAGTTATTCTCTGAACTTGCACTGAGGCGCGCCGGAATCGTAGTGCCAACGGGAATAGCTACTGACGCAACGACGGCAACTTTCTTTGCTCACCTTGTCGAAGGAAAAAGGATCTCCCGACTTGTGGATTTTGAAAACTCTGCGCCGATTTTTCCAAGCGTCCACAGGAGCTATAAATTCGCCCTCCTGACGCTTGGCAGAGATGAACCGGTAGCACACTTTGCCTTCTACCTAACCGAACCCTCTCAGATTGCAGAACCGGAACGCAACTTCAGTCTTTCACCTCAGGAAATCGCCGCCATTAATCCGAATACCAAAACGGCGCCGGTCTTCCGCACGAGGCATGATGCGTCACTGACTGCAAAGATCTGCTCTTTCGGTGCTGCACTTATTGATGCGACCTGTAAACCAGAGCGCTCGCCATTCGAAGTAATTGTGATTCAGAATTTCTTTACATCATCAAATCAGTCAGATGCAGAGCTATTTGAGAAATATCTGGGGCATGATAGCAATGGTAATCTTCTACCTGTAAAGAGGGGAGGATCCATCTGGCACTACGACCATCGCTTTGACGCACCCGAACAAATCCGCCTCGGCGCACAGGACTGGCGTGGGACTGATCGGTTTGTTCCCAAGACAGAGGTGGCTAATCGACTTCTGGAAAAGGGGTGGCGCCGCAGCTGGATGATGGGTTGGCGAGATATAACCAACGCATCCAACGAAAGGACAGTCGTGGCGGCCGCGTTTCCGATAACGGCAACAGACGATACACTATCGCTGTTGTTGCCATTGATTGACCCGCCGGCGCTAAGTGCATGCTTGTTGGCAAATCTAAATAGTCTGACCCTAGATTATGTTGCTCAAGCCAAAGTAGGCGGAACACATATTCGAAAGAATGTAATTGCGCAGTTCCCAACGCTTCACCCAGAATCTTACACTGCGCCCCAAGTGGCTTTCATCACTCCGAAGGTGCTGGAACTCACCTACACCTCGCACAGCCTCGCCCCCTTCGCCCGCGATCTGGGCCATGACGGCCTGCCCTTCGCCTGGGACGAGGACCGCCGCGCCCTCCTCCGCGCCGATCTCGACGCCTTCTACGCCCGCGCCTACGGTCTGACCCGCGACGAGCTGCGCTACATCCTCGACCCCGCCGACGTGAAGGGCCCCGACTACCCCTCGGAAACCTTCCGCGTCCTGAAGGAAAAGGAAATCCGCCACCACGGCGAATACCGCACCCGCCGCCTCGTCCTCGCCGCCTGGGACCGGATGGAAGCGAACGGCGAATTCGCGGCGATGGGGATGTAGGGGATGGGCGTCGTTGATCCGACCAGGTATGGCCAGTTCAAGCCACTGTTTTGCGCATGCGTCCGAGAAATCTATAAGCCGGAAGATGATTGGCTATCGGACCCCATCACCGAGATTGAACTCTTGGGATCAGACGGGCTTCCGGACGAATCGGACTTCGCTATTTTGCCTTACATCGGTCTGTTTCTTCATGAAGTCCGGCAGGGTCTCGTCGACCCGTTTGTCATTGCCCTTTCGACGCCAGGCATGGCTGAGGAACCCGCCTCTCTATTTATCCAGCCGGATCTGTTCGGCGGTCAACCTTCCGCTCAGGATGACACCGAGCGCGCGCTGATCGACCAGCTGATCGCTGCAACGAAGCTCTACAACAGCGGAGTGGCGATCAAGGAGCTGTTCGCCTTCACCATACGCTTGCGCGAATTCGCCCCGTTCAACGCGATGCTGTTGCACATCCAGAAGCCGGGGCTGACCCACGCAGCAACGGCACAGGACTGGCACAAGCGGTTCGGGCGGGTGCCGAAGAAGGGCACCCGCCCACTGTTGGTTTTGCGCACCAAGGGCCCGGTCGATTTCGTCTTCGACATCCTCGATACCGAGGGGCGCGATGTCCCGGTTGATGCCTTTGCCTTCCCCACCTTCGGCAACCTGACCGACAACCGGTTCACCGAATTCATGCGAGCGGTGAAGAAGGAACGGATCGACCTTGTCGCCCTTGACGCCGGCGATGGCCAGGCAGGCTGGATCAGGTTGCTGGCGGCTTCGACTGCCAAGTCCGGCAAGAACCTCTATCAGCTCGGCTACAACAGCAATCACGACGCCGCCACGCGCTTCGTCACGGTGGCGCATGAATTGGCGCATCTCTACCTGGGGCACCTCGGGCTTGATGCTGGTCGTCGGGTGCCGGATCGGAGGGATACGCCGCACGCGCTGATGGAAGTCGAGGCGGAAATGACGGCCTATCTGGTCGCAATGCGCAACGGGCTGAAACCCAGAAGTGAAAGCTATCTGGCCAACTACAAGGGCGCTTTCCAAGATTTGAACCTGTATGCAGTGACCCGGGCGGCGAATGCCGTGGAAACAGCTATGGGCATCGCGGCGCAGAAGCTCTGGAACGAGAAGGCTTAGGGAAATGATCCAGTCGCCCCAGAGCTTTATTGTCAGCCAAGAATGCCAGAAGGTTGCCTGGCAGAACGGCTATCGCCGCGCCTTGGGCGAAGCGGATGGCTGGGCGCGATATGGGTCTACGACCGCGAAGGGCACCGTTTGGTTCGCGGCAGGTGGGCACGAGGGGCCGTGGTTCTTGGCGCTCGATCACGGTGGGATCGTTGAGGACCTAAACTTGCCGCCCGCTGATGTGCCCGGTCCGGGCTTGCTGCGCTATGCCTATCACAACCTGACCGCGCTCTATGCTGTGATGCCACGCATCTATCAGTTGGCCGTGACGTTACCTGATGGCCCGCTCGAAGAATTTCGTGCCGCAATTGCAGGCTTGCCTAAGACCACCGAGGCCGAACGATTGGTCATCCAGCGCGTCGGCCAGGATATCTTCCGCGACCGACTGATGACCTATTGGCAAGGCCGTTGCCCCCTGACGGGTATCACCGACCCGGCGCTCCTGCGTGCCTCGCATATTGTGCCATGGAAGGACTGCATTGGCGACGCTCAGCGCCTTGATGTACATAACGGCCTTTTGCTTTCGGCTCTCTGGGATGCAGCGTTCGACCGTGGTCTTGTCACTTTCGCTGACGCCGGAGAACCTGAATTCTCTCCAGCCTTGAGCGAAGCTGCCCGTACTGAGTTACGCTGGCAGGCTTCGCTCTCGCTGACGTCGCGACAGCGGAAAAATCTTGCGTGGCACCGTGACCATGCTTTCAACGGTTCAGCGTCGCGAGATGCGAGCCAGAACCAATCAAACAATTTCGACCAATAAGGCTCCGCACATGACAATTTTCACGACAACCAGCTATCCCGTAGGCGCTCTGATCGCCGATATCGATCTTGGAAAGGTTGGCCTGCCAGATCTGCAACGCCCGTTTGTTTGGAAAAACGTCAAGGTACGCAACCTGTTTGACTCCCTCTACAAGGGCTATCCGGCTGGTTTTCTACTGTTCTGGGATACGGGGGCAGAAGGCGGGTTGCGGGGGATTGGTACTAAAAACACCAAGGCCGTTCCAAAGCTTGCGATTGTCGATGGCCAGCAGCGGCTGACCTCCCTTTATGCGGTCGTAAAGGGGGAGGAGGTGACACGGGCAAATTTCAAGAAAGAGCGCATCCGCATAGCCTTTAACCCGTTGACTGAGCGTTTCGCGGTCTGGGACGCAGCCATCGTGAAAGACAAATCCTACATTCCCGATATCTCAGAGCTTTGGCGCCCCGAAGCCAATGTATTCTCGATCGCGAGCGAATTCCTCGACCAGCTTTCTTCCGTGCGCGAGGTATCGGACGTCGACAAAAAGAAAATCCAGAACGCAATCGGTAAGCTGCATGGTTTAACCAATCAATACTCTTTCACAGCACTCACGCTATCTGCGACGGTGGACGGTGCCACCGTGGCGGATGTGTTCGTGCGCATCAACGGTGAGGGAAAGCAGCTCAATCAGTCGGACTTCATCATGACGCTGATGTCGGTCCATTGGGACGAAGGCCGCACAGAGCTTGAAGCATTCGCGAGCGCAGCGACAAAGCCACATGATGGCCAAGCATCCCCGTTCAACCATTTCATTAAACCTGCACCTGATCAAATGCTTAGGGCGACCATTGGTCTGGCGCTCAAGCGCGCAAGGCTCGAAAATGTTTACAACGTTTTGCGCGGTCGTGACGCGAAGACGGGTATCGACAACCCGGAAAAACGCGACGAACAGTTCCAGAAGATGCAGGCGGGACAGGCGGCTGCGCTTAACCTTGCGAACTGGCACCATTTTCTAAGCGCGCTGACACTGGCCGGGTATCGTGGTGAGAAGATGATTAGCTCGGGGACCGCGATCATCTACAGCTATGTGCTCTATCTGGTCGGAATCGTGGATTACGGTATCGACAAAAAATCGATGCGACAGGCCATCGCTGAGTTCTTTTTCATGGCAGCTTTGACTGGTCGCTATACCAATTCGCCAGAAACCCGTTTTGAGTCTGATCTGGCCATTGTCCGGGAACTTCCAGATGGCGCAGCGTATCTCGCGAAACTGAGGGAAATCTGCTCTACCACGCTGACGCCTGACTATTGGAGCATAACCTTGCCAAGCCAACTGGCAACGTCAGCGTCGCAGAGCCCATCGCTCTTTGCTTACAACGCGTCGCTGATCAAGCTTGATGCGGATGCGCTCTACAGTCCAGTGAAGATCGCTAGCCTTGTCGATCCGGCGGTCAAGGGGACCAAGGTTGCTCTGGAAAGGCATCACCTTTTTCCACGCGCCTATCTGGAAGGACAAGGGATCCGGGAACTGAAGAAAATCAACCAGATTGCAAACTTCGCATCGATTGAGTGGCCCGAGAACATCAGTATCGGGAAGCAGCCCCCTTCTGCCTATGTCCCGCCTCTTGATGCGGCGCTGTCTGCAGAGAAACGAACGCAGCTCTACTTCTGGCATGCGCTACCGCATCTGTGGTGGACTTTACCCTATGAAGATTTCTTGGTGCAGCGACGCGAGCGCATCGCTCGCGTTATTGAAGCGGCATGGAAACTCCTGGCGGGAAATGCGCCGATCGCCGATAAGACTGAAATAAGTGTGACAGAGTTGATCAACTCCGGTGAAACTGACGCGGTGGAGTTCAAATCGACTCTGCGCGTTAACCTGCACACAAATCAGCAGGATGACAAAATCCAAGTTTCTGCGCTTAAAACGATAGCAGGGTTTCTGAATGCTAAGGGTGGGACATTACTCATCGGGGTGGCCGATGATGGCGAAGTGCTGGGGCTGGAAGCTGACGGGTTTCCGAACGAAGACAAGATGGCACTGCACCTGGTGAACCTGATTACATCCAGGCTGGGCGACGTATTCCGTCCTTACGTTCACCCGAGGTTCGAAGAACAAGATGGAGTGCGTGTCCTGCTGGTGCGATGCGAACCTGGTCCGCGTGAGGCATTCCTTAAGGACGGCTCATTGCAGCGTTTTTTCGTTCGTGGTGGCAACGCCACTGCCGAACTTCAGGGCAGCGCAATCACCGAATACGTGAAGCAACGTTTCGAGAAGGCCTATGGCTAAACGTTAGCCATCCCTATTCGGCGCAGTATCCGGCCCGCGACCGATATCATGCCAAATCAATCGAAAGCAGTGTCCTCGAACTCCGTGGTCACTTACGGCGAGGATTCTTCGAAATTGCGGTCGCGCTGGGTCGCAATTCAACGGGCCTTTGCAACCAGCGAGCGGTCGGGCAGACGTAGTTCCGGTTCTTGGTGCTACTGACAGGCCCGCGCCTGATCTCGCAGGACCACGTAGTCGGCAAGCCAACCTGCGATCAGCGCGCTCTCGGGCAGCGCGTCCATCTCCTCCGCCACGCTCGCCTGCTCGGCGCGGCTGTATTCCACCACGGGCGGACAGATGCTGGGCGGCGCGTCAAAACCCGCCTTTGCGCAACCGGTCAACAAGCTCATTGCGATCACGAGGACGGCGAGCGGCTGCGTCCAGCATCTGGTGGTGGATTTCATTGGTACGCTCCAGTATGTTGATCCGCTCGGCGGCGCGGCCTGCGCGCTCGCCCATACGGCGGAGATTGAGAAGGAAGAGGGTGATCGTGAGCGCGGCGAGAGCGATCATCGCTACCCGCCGCGCCCATGGCCGGGAGAGGATCCCGGCCAGAAAGCTGCCCCACATCATCGCCGCCCTCGCGTCCAATCATCGATCCGTGCCCAGACCGCGACTGCAATCCCGCCCAGTGCCACCGCGATGAACACCCAGCGCAGGGTTTCTAGATACGGCACCAGCGGCAGCACCGCGTCCTGCGTCTCGGCCAGAACCTCCTGCGCAACCTCGATCCCGGCCGCGCCGACGGTCGCAACGCCGGCGGCCCCGGTTCCGCGCAGCGTCCGGCTCTGGGCCAGCACTTCGCGCGCGGGCGGTGTTTCCTCGATGAACGCCGTTGCCTGGACCGGGAAGCGGTCGCCCCAGGATCGCGCTGGGCCGAGGTCGATATGCATGAAACCCGAGCGCGGATAAAAGCCAAAGCCGAGGAACCCGACGGCGCGTGCTGCGGCCTCGAACGCCACCGGATCATGGTTGGCCATAGCGATGTCAAAGGCGGTGGCCAGCATGTGCTTTGACGCAGGTGCACCGCCGACGGCACGGTTATGCTCAGGGCTGCGATAGGCAGACAGCACGATTAGCGGCTTGGCGAGCCGATTGCGCAAGCGCTGCAACATGTCCATCGCCTCGGTGTTGATCTTGATCGCGCCACTGCCGCGGCAGGCCATCTCAGTTGGCGAGAAGCTGGGCCAGCGCCATGTGGTTTCGGGCACATCGCGCCAATGGGTGTAGGTCAGGGTCGGCATCGTGATCCTCCAGATGCGAAAAGGTCATGCCCCGCGCCACAGCGCGGGGCAGTCTTTTGGTTAGGGCGGGCATAGCCGCCGGGGTGAGTTTGTTGTTGGCTAGAGATGTGTGCGCCGCTCAGTCGGTTCGGCCGCGCTGGAACGCCTCAAACATCAGATCGCGCATGGCGCGGATGTCGGCCTCGATGCGTTCCAGCCGGTCGGCATCGCCCTTGCGGTCCTCGGCGCGCTGGCGATCGACGCGGTTGCGCTCGGCGATCAACTCGCGGTCAAGCCGTGCCAGCATGGCGTCGTTTGTAAACGCTTTGCGGGTGGCGGAGGCCAGCAAGGCGATACCGCCGCCGACCAGCGCAGTGACTGCGGAGGCTAGGCCATTGTCGCGAAGCGCTTGGGCGACCTCCTGCAGAAGCGTGGTGCGATCAGTCATGTCGGTTCTTTCATGGGGGACTTTCGAGACAGGTGCGGGCGGCGTCGCGAAGGGCGGCGGCGGCTCTGGTAGCGTTTTGGGACTAGCTTTACGGGGTCGCAGTCGGTCTGCACGACGACACGATCCCGACCTCGGCCGGCATCACAAAGGTGGGGCAGGTGTTCAGGCCAACGCGACCTTGTCGACGACCGCGGCGTTGTAAGGTCCCGCCAGTGGATCGAGGGCGAAGACCGTGTAGTCAAAGCCGGTCAGGGCGGCGATGGAGAAGAGCCCGCTGACGTCGCTCTGGCCGTGGAAGAGATATTTCTGATCCCCGCGGGCGACGGCCACCACGGGGCGCGAGACCGGCGCGCCCTCTGCCCGCACGATGCCGGAGAGGGCCCCATAGAGATGCGGAGCGCTGTCGCCATTTGTCCCCGTCGAGAAATGCGACAGGAAGGCGGGGAAGCCGGTGCCCGTGCGACCGATCACCGAGAAGCCTGCATCGTTGGTGCTGGTATAGGAGGTGGTGACATCCCAGGCGTTAGGCTCGGGCTCGCCGATCGGCCAGGCCTTGGCGAAGACGCTGACGGTCCCGGTGCCTTCAACCCGCAGCCGCGCGGTGATGGGCCAGCGATTGCGGCCGAGCGTGGCGAGGTTGATCGTCGCGAGATCGCCTTCGCCGCCCGAGGTGCTCCGGCGTCGGATTGCGATGGTCGACGATTGGGGTGCCGCGAAGATTGAGCCGTTCGGGGTCTGGGTCCAGGCGTCCGAGGAGCGGCAGAAACACACGCTGGTCTGATTGTTGAACGGGTATGGGAATACGGCGAGGATCTCGTTGGTCTGGCTTGCCGTGGCGTCGGCGGTGATCCGGAAACTCGAGCCAGAACCGCCACCGCCTGAGCGGCCGAAGACGGATTGCTGGCCGGCCGGGGCAAAGAAGCCCTTGGACCCGCCGCTGGTCAGGAGGGCGAGATCGGCTTCGGTGTTGGAGAAAAGCGTGTCGGCCGTAGCCCAGCGCGCCGGGGCAAGCCATTTGAATTGCGCCATGGTGTCAAAACTCCAGGATGAGCGTGTCGCTCGCCAGTGGGACGAAAGCGATGTCGGGGATAACGAGGGTGATATTGCCCGCGTCGGGCGGCGCGTAGGGGCCCGGCGGTGGGATTTCGCCAAATATGAGGGTGATGGCACCGCTCGCTGGAGGGACGAAGGGTCCCCCGCTGAACTCGAGAATGATGCTGTCTGCTTCGGGCGGCTCATAGAGGACCGGGGGCGGAGGGGTCGGGGCGCGGCCTTGAGCGAGGATCGCGGCGCGCATCAGGAGCAGGCTCATGCCACGGCCCCGGCCAGCGCACCCTGAATGACCCAGGCATCGGCGCCGCGCTTGCTGAGAGCGGCGCCGGACCATGGCCCATCGAGGGCGACCGATCCGGCAACGACACCATTTAGCGAGACGCCCGCGCCTGCGGTGATCGTCGCCACGCCGCTGCCCACCTGCGTGATGTTGATCAGCGTGCCGATCTCGAATGCCACGCTCGCCTCGGAGGGGATCGTCACTGTGACGGGGGAAGCCCCGATGGTTTCGAGGATGGCGCCTAGATCGATGAGTTCCAGCACATGCGCCGTGGCGGTGAGGGTGCGGATTGTCACAATGCCCGGACGCGGCACCTCGACCCACGCTCCGCCCGCGAAACGCGCAGACCGCGCCTCATCGGTGATCCAAACCTGCCAGCCGTCTTGCGGGGGCAGAAATACCCAAGCTTCAGCGCCTGTCTCTCCGTCCCAAAGCGCGAGCGCGCCGGGGTTTGTGGCGGCCCCAGCGGGCACGATCAGGATCTGGCCGGTGCTGCCGGTGACTGGAAGCGGGGTGCTACGCGATGCGGCGCGCGCCTGCACCATCACCGAGAGGCGGCGCAGGTCCTCGCTGAGGCTGGTGCCCCAATTGCGTTGGCCGGGATCGTAGAAGGCGCGCAGCCCCAATCCCGGCATGATCCGTTCTGGCATGTAAGTCCTCGTTGGAGTGCAAAGGAGTGACGGGATGAAGTGCCGGATTGCGCGAGGCGCGTTCCGGGCGCAGAGTGGGGGCCGTATGGCTTGCGGCACCCTTTCGGGCCTCTGCAAACTCGTGTTGAGAAGAGTTGGTAGCCCGTCCGTGTTTGACAGTATCGATTACCATCCCGAGCGCCGCAGCGCCCAGATCGCCTTGGCGCGTGCCGTTCTGCGCACGTGCGCGGAAACGGTCAGCCTGCACCAAGCCTGCGCGGTGCTGCTGGCCTTGAGTGACGATCCGTTCGATCGTAGGCTGGCCGAGGAGTTGCTGCGCATGCAATGGGGTTGACGTGTGACTGCGCAGTTTGGGTGCCGCGCCACCTCCCGGTTCTTCGCGGACTTGGCCGTCGCATCGGCTCAGCTGCCCCAAAGATATCCCCAGCCGCGATCCCATCCAGCGGCAAAGGGCGCAGTCAGGCGAAACCAGCGCGCCTCGCGATCAGTGAGCCAGGTGCCCTCGACCAAACGGCGGGCCCTGACCGCGACCTCGATCTCGGCGGTTCGTTCCGGCGCGCCGCTCTCTTGGATATCTTCCGGCGCAAGGGTCCAGCTGGTGCCAGACCCCGCGTCGATGACGAGGCCCGCCGGCAGTATGGCCACGCCTGTACCTGGATCGATCCATCGAACCTCAATCATGTAGCCGACACCCGGCTCTGGGCCGATGGACGCGCCAGTGTGATCGACGATCACCGGGCTGGTTTGCGTCAGCCGGTCCCGATGCGCCCAGGTCAGTTCCAGATCACCGATGAGCAGCGCATCAAGGCCCGGCACGTAGCTGCCATTGCCCTGCACCCGGCCGGGCGGCAGCGGACGGAAGGCGCGGCGGTCCAAGGTCACACCATCCTCGGGGGCCAGTGCAAAAGCCAGCGTACCGCGCCCGGTTTCGGGCAGGAGCCGAACCGCCAGGATCTCGCCAGCAGCCCATGAGGCCTCGGTGATCCGTGCGGCCTCGTCGAAGAACACGATCGGCGTTCCCGCTACATGCGCGCGCGGCACCGTATCAAGGCAGCCTCGGCCCAGGGTGATCGTCATCTGGGTGATCCCATCAATGCGCACAAGCTCCCCGCCAACGCTGGCCAGCGTGCCAATCCCGATCTCGCCGATGTTGCGCCAACCGGTGACGGCAATGATCCGGTCTTCGGGGTGATCGGACATATCGCTGGCCAAAACCGCCGTCGGCGCAAAAGCCACGACACCTTCCTGCACGGGGCCGGAGCCAGGGTCGATCCAGAGTTGCGCCGCCAGAGCATCCGCACTGGGCCGCTCGCCCGTGGCGATCAGCGCGCCCGCGTCCGGATCCTCGGCAAGAATTCGGTCCGCCTCGCTGTGGCCCAACTCGCGGACCAGCAACCAATAGGGGGCTTCCTCGACCATCCGCCGCGCCAGCGCCCGAGGTGGTGCCGTAACGACGGTGCCACTCGGCATGCGCCCACCCGCAATGGCGGTCGCGCCCAGCGCAAACACATCCTCGGCGAGTTTGAGGCGAATTCCATTGTCACGCCCGTCGCCTTGGCCGATCTCGGAAACGCGCATGACCACATCCTGAAGCCCCAGCCTTTCCGAGCGCAGCCGGATTACATCACCCGGGCCAAGGTCCGCGCCCTCGCGGTTGACGACAATCTCGCCCGTCAGAAGCGGCACCGACAGCGCGCGCAGATCGCGTTCCGCCACGCGCACCGCAAGTCCCTGGGTGCGGATGCCGGGATAATCCAGTGTGGTGGCAATCACCTCGCCCATGGCCTGCACCCGGGCGGTGTCGGTCACACTGACCGCGCCCGTCTCGTCGGTGTTTGCATCGGTGAACCGGACGGTGACGCTGTTGATCAGATCCGTCGGGGCGCGCCGCCCCAAGCGGCCCCAGTCGACAACATTTGTCTCATCGAACAGGGGCAGTGTGGCTGCCGTGTAATCGGCCCGGATCAGTTTGATCTCCCAAAGCCCGGTGCGCCGGTCAATGAACAGCGTCGCATCGATAGGGTCGAGTATGCTGGCAATGAACTCTTCGATTGAGCTGTCCTGCTGCCAAATCAGCGACAGGCCGAAGCCTTCGGCGTAGAGCGTATCGGCCGCTGCGGCAAAACTCGCCCCGATCTCGACGCTCGAGTACCCGAGACCCCAGTCGCGATTGGTCAGGCACTCGCGGATGATATGCGCGGGGTTCATGTCCGGCCCGTTGACAAACGCCCCGCGCAGGGAGGCGACCAGTGCCTGGCTGTCGCCGGGCGGGATTACCGGCACGCCATCAACCGGCGTACTGTCGATGCGCGCAGTCCAGCTTGTATCTGTGAGCGCAATATTGAAGCCAAAGATGTCGGTTGGGGGCAGGGTGGCGATGATGGCCTCCGCGGCATCAACCGAGGAGGCGGGTTCGGGAAACCCATCGGTGACAAAGATCGCGATCCGTCGTTTGGAACCGCTGCCCGCGAAGAAGGCGGCGGCCTCGGCAAAGGCCGCGTTGAAACTGGTGCCGCCAAAGGTGCTGATCGGCAGCGCCAGCATCCAGGCCTCGAGCTCCGTGTAGTCTCCGGGGCCCATGTCGCGCCGCTCAATCGATCCCGCGACCGTGGCGTTCCACAACACGATGCGCATGTCGTTGGGCCGGTCGGGATCGACGCTTGCGCCAATCTCACGGATCAGCGCGGCTACACCTGCCTTTTGCGCCGCCATACGGGTGCCCGACATCGAGCCCGAGGTGTCGAGCGCGATGTAGATCGCAGCATCGGAGATGCTGGCCTCGGGAACGATGGCCGCCTTCTCGGGATACCATTGCTGGGCACCTGCTTCACCGGACAGTACGCGGGTGATGCGCACGGCCCAGGGCTTCAGGTATGGATTGATGCCGAGATAGACCTGCCGCAGTACAAGACTGCACAGCCCGCGGTAGGCTGGCACCTCGCCATTCATGCGGGCTGCCAAATAGTCGTTCTGCCCCTGCTCTGGTCCGCCCATCAGCACATCGATATCACCGCTGATACCGCCTTCACGGCTCTCACCGCCAAAGAGATCAGGCGCGTCGATGCGGATCTGCCCGCCGACCGCGCCCGCGTTGCTGGCAGCGGTGGTCGCGAGCAGGCTTTCGACCGATTGTGCCGGAAAAGCCAAGGTGGCGGGCGACACCGTCCAGGACGTTGTCACGGTCGCCGGGTCAAACGCCACGCTTTGCAGCGTGACCCGCTGGCTTGTGCCAGTCGCCAATCGCAGCCGATAGTCTTGGCCAACCTTCACGCCAGGCAGCGTGCCGGGAAAGGTGATCGTCGCACCGGGTTCACCGGGCAAGGCGGCGGTCGCTGACATGCCCGTGGCAAAGCCTATGGGTTTCTCGAGCGCAGACCCTCCGCCAGAGCTGCTGCTGCCGGTTGTGACGGACCAGGCGGTGCGGCGATCAACCAGGATCTCGCGGATCGCATCGACTGGCCCATGGCATAGGGCGAGATGCATCCCCAGCGAATAGCGAAACCCGACAGTCTGCGATTTGCTACCGCCCATCGCTGGCCACCTGCGATGCGGACGGCTCGAAAGTTTCCAGCCGTATTTTGGCCACCTGGATCACCGGATCGACCAGCGCATCGCCGGTGGCGCGCAGGCGCTCGGCGTCGATGCCATGGCTAAGAAAATCCTGCCAGTTGAGGCCATGCCTTTGAAACCATGGCCGCACGCCTGCGAGGCAATAGCGCGCCGCGCGAAGATCCTGGATCGTGACAACAAGGGGTTCTGGGGCGGTTTGATCTGGATCCGTCATTTCTTGCCGCCTTTCTTCTTGATGGGATCGACCTTGAGATCACCAGCCCAGACCGTGTTGGGCCCGGTGATCAGCACGGTGCCGAACACCACTGGGATCGGGCGGCCTTCTTCGGCGGTGGGCAGCGAGAAATCGTCGAGCCCGGCCGCCTGAGGTTTCTCTGTCTTGGGGCGTGGGTTCAGCGCATAAGAAATCGCCGAGAGCACCAGCCCGAGAACGAGCCGCGCAATGAAGGTCCAGACCATGGGGGATTGCCGTTTGCAGGTGGGCGCTGCGAGTGCGCGTCAGACGATGGAGCCGCCACCGAAGGGATTGCTGGCCAGGGGATTTCGGGAAAACCACCGAAGTTGAGAAGATTGCCGAATTTGGCCGTGCAGGTGGCGGCGCGCAGGTCACAGCCCGGGGCGATGTCGACGAGGACGGGAACTGGATCGCTGGTCTCTGGGTCCAGTTCTGGCGCTGCCACAGCTGCGGCCAGATCCGGCATGGGGCGCGACAGCGTGAGCACCGCACCCGCATGGCCTGTGATGAAACCAAGCTGCGTCCCAAAGCGCAGCACCCCGCCGCGAAACCAGCCATCGGGCTGTTCTGCGGCCTCTGGGATCGTGACTGCATTGGCGGCAACGGCTGTGACTGTCCCGGTTTGCCAATGTTCCGCGATGTCGAGCCCGCAGCCTCGGCCATAAAGCGCGTGGCGGCAAAGCCGCTGGTACTTGGCCCGTACACCGGCCCGGCGCAGTGTGCTGAACACGGATTCGCAGGTTAAGAGGATGCGCGGACCCTCAACCTCGGCGCCGACAACGCGGCCTTTCCAATGCGCCACCGTCTCGCCCAGCACCTGCTCATGGCCGCGAAAGATCGTCAGCGTTACCGGCGTATTGCCCATGGGTGCCAGGAACCGCCGCGCGAAGGGATGCGACAAGGGCCAGGTCAGCTCCAGCCGCCCGCGCTCGATCTCGCTCGTCTGCACCACATCGCCATGGGCCACGGCGGCGGGGTCCCAAGTGATTGTCTCACCGCCGCTGCCCGCACTGGTCCAGGCGTCGACGCGGCTGGTGAAACGCCAGACCTGCTCCCCCTCGACGAATTGATAGAGGAAATACGGGCGGCCCTCGGCGCTGGAGGTTTCGATGCTGGCGTAGGTCATGGGTGGGGACTCAGCGGGTGTGAGTGGGCAGGGCGCTCACCTGTTTTGGGTGGCGTCGCAGGGGGTGCAAAATCTATTCGGCGCTAAACCGGCCTCTGGCGGGGCAGGCCGCTAATGGCAGGTTTGAGCCCTTAATGACTGATGCTGCGCTTTGCACGAATGGTTGCTTTGACTTGTCACGACAAAAGAAATACGAGGCCGCATGTCCAAAGCGCAAACTTCACCACTCGCCCAACCGCTGACATTGCCATGCGGCGCTACGCTGAAGAACAGGATCGCCAAGTCCGCAATGTCGGATTCTCTTGGCGACGGCGCTGGCAACCCAACCGACGATCAGATCAGGCTTTACGAACGGTGGGCCAAAGGCGGTCTGGCGTTGTCAATCATCGGCGAAGTTCAAGCGACGCCCCATTTTGCAGAGAAGCCCGGCAACCTCATTTTGAATGGCCATTCAGATCGAGACTTGCTCAAACGCCTCGCAAAAGCAGGGGCAACCGACAACGCGCATCTATGGCTCCAACTTGGACACGCGGGCGCAATGGCGGATGCCCCAATCAGCACACCAAAAGGACCCAGCGCGCTGGACTTGCACGGTCTGACCTGCGGAGCATTGTCTTTGGACGAGATACACGCGCTGCCCGCCGAATTTGCTCGCACTGCGAGCCTCGCGAAAGAGCTTGGGTTCGGGGGCGTGGAACTGCACGCGGCCCATGGATTTCTGCTCAACCAGTTTCTTTCGCCCTTGTTCAACAAACGAGCGGATGCCTATGGGGGCTCTCTGCAAAACCGGATGCGGTTGTTGCTTGAAGTGATCGGTGCGGTGCGCAAAGCGGTTGGTCCCGAATATCCGGTCGGCATCAAATTGAACGCCACCGATCAGCTTGAAGGCGGTTTTGATGAAGATGAATCACTTGAGGTAGTTGCAGCAGTGGACAAAACGGGAATCGACCTGCTCGACATCAGCGGCGGCACATACTTTCCCGGTGCGGCATCATCCTCTGATCGATCTGGCTCTGGCCCCTATTTTTTGGATTTCGCAAGACGCGCTCGTGCAAAGACAAACATACCTTTGATGGTCACAGGTGGGTTCAAAACGCTCGCTCAAGCCGAAAATGCCATCGCTGATGGCTCCGCCGATGTTGTCGGTTTGGCGCGTACGTTGATTGTTGATCCAGAACTGCCGTCCTTTTGGTTATCCGGTCAGCGGGCTGAACCGCAGTTTCCGCGTTTCAAGAACCCGCCTGAAGGCGGTGTGACCGCATGGTACACGATGCAGATCACGCAGAATGCAAAAAGTGAGGTCGCGCTTTCGCCTGATGACTTAGAAGACGCCATTGCGGAATACGAGAACCGAGACGACGCGCGGCGGCGGATTTGGAATTCAAAGCTAAGCTGACTTAGGCGCAACCGCAGCGAATGCTAACTTCGTCCGCACTGCAGACCCTAGCGTAACACGCAGCGAACGTCCGGTCCGCCCCTCGCGGTCAGGACCGCCCGCTGAGCGTCGCAACGGTTCTCGGACGGCAGCGTGCGACACCGGTCTTCACTCCAACACCTCCACGACCGGCAAGGTCACCTCACTCGTCACCGCGCCATGCTGGATCTCGATCCGGTCCGCGTCCGACCGCACGCACGTCAGGAAATGCACCTTTGTTCCCAAGGGCACAGCTTCACCGAGGTTCGACGAGAGCGTCAGCCTATGGTCGGCTCCGTCTTCGATCGCAGCAGTGATCGTTCGAAACCGAAGGCTTCCCGGCATCTCGAGCATGATCCGGCGCCCGACATAGGATCCGATCGACGCGACCGGCGCCACGCGCATAAGCTCAGCGCCCGGGGTCATGGCGGAGCGCAGCTGCAATTCATGCCCCCAGGTCGGCAGCCAGAAACTCGCCTGCCGCCCACGCAGGGACCAGAGCCAGCGGCGCAAAGCCTGCCGCTTGGTCGGGCCCTGTGCCTTGAGCGTGATCGCCTCGGATCGCTCGAACATATCGCGGATCGGCTCTATCACCACCGGGCCGAAGCCGTTGTCAACATATTCGACCGCCTGGCGCAGGCTGGCCGTCAGCGAACGGCGGACAAGGCTGGGGTCGGTCTGAACCGGGCGATCGAGATAACTCGGCAATGTCAGCGGGGTCAGCTCCGGCGCATCGCGCAACAGGAATCTGGCCGTGACCGTGCCTTCGCCCTGACGGCGGCGCGTGATCTCAACCGCCGAGGTCAGTAAACCGGCGCGGATGGGCATGACCGTGATCCGACGCGCCGCCACCGACATGGTGGGCAGTTGCAGCCCCAGTGGCTCGGCCAAAGTCAGCCGGTCGGGCTGAACAGTGGCGATTGCCACCGGTGCAACCTCGCCGCCATCAACAGCGATGCCCGCCAAATCGCCCACGCGGAAATCTGACACCGACGTGTCAATCAGCACTTCGGTGGCGCCTTGCGTGAGATCCGCGACCGGCTGCACCGCCAGATGCCAGAGCGGCACGTCCCAGTCTCCGACAAACCCGGCGCGTGCCAGTTCCGTCGCCCGCGCCATGCCCAGCGCATCCAGCCGATGGCGATATGTGATGATCTCGCGGGGCCGGGGTCTCAGCACAATCCGCTGCTCGCCCGCGCGGGCCTGTAACACATCTGTGCGCCACTCCAGCACCTCGCTGATTTCCTGCGCTGCCGGGAAGGGCCAGAGAGGCAGTGTGCGCTCGGACTCAGGCATTCAACGCACTCCGGTTGCGGCGGATCACGTTCAGGATCGCCCGTTCCCCCGAGGGTGTGGCGAGGTAGTCGCCGACGACGGAGGGGTCGAGCACGTTGATGATCCGTGTCGACAACTGGGCTGCCGCTCCCGCGCCATCCCCGTTCATCTCGACGCCCAGCCGTCCACCCCGACCGCGTTTGAGCGGCAGGATCGCTTCTGGCCCGGCCTCGCCCATCAGGCCCACGCCTTTGGCAAAGGGAAACACCGTGGGTCGGTTGACCACGCCGCCGCGCGCGAAGGCGGTCAATTCCTGACCACTGGCAAAAATGCCGCCCTTGGCAAAACCAAAGAGGCGCGCGAAGAAGCCACCACCGCCGCCGCCCATGCCCGAGAAGGCCCTCATGATTGCGTTCTCGATCGGCTGGAAGGCCAGCTCGATCAGCCGGTTGGCAAGGTTCTGCGCGATGCGCGAGATGGCACTGGCGAATGTCTCCCAGGTGAACTCGCCGGATTTCAGCGCGTCCTTGATCGGCCCAACGATGTCTTGCGCCAGACCTTGGGCCAGCTCGCGGGAGCGCTCCTGCGCGGCGCTCACCGCTTCGGTGGTTGCCTCCCAGGCATTGCGCGCGGTATCGGCGGCCTCGCGCAGAGCTTGGCCAGCGCCACGACCGGCACCACCTGCGCGGCCTGCCGCCTCTCCAGTCGCGTCCAGTGATTCTTCAAGCCCGTCGGCAGCGGCGCGTGCGCCCATGAGCCCGGCCTCAGCCTCGAGGCCGGAGGCGGCGATTGCCTCACGAAGGGCGGCGATGGACTCAAGGGGCGCAGTCGCGGCCTCGACCACACCGGCCAAGGTTTCCCGCAGAGCCTCGGCCTCTGCGCGCGCCTCTTGCGCATAAGTGCCAAGCCCGAGGTCCGGCATTGCGATAGGCTCAGAATTGAAGGCCGCCTGAAACGCCGCGCGCGCCTCGGTTCCAGCCTCGGCGGCCGACCCCGCAAAAGGGTTGTCGATCCGGCCGAGTTCCAAATTGCCGATCAGCGAAATGCGCCGCTCGAGACCCAGTGCCTCGAGCCCGGCGTTGATCCCCTCGAGAAACCCGTTGATGCGCTGGCCCACGCCATTCAGCATCGCCTCGACACCGGCGATCAACGCATTCGCCGCCTGAAACGCAAAATCGCCGATGGCACCGGGCAGCGCGCCCCAGAGCACCTTGATCGCCTCAAACGCCCCCTGAAACGTGTTCAGCGCGGCATTGCCGAAACCCACCACCGCTTCGAGCGACGTCTGCAACGCCTCGGCAATGGCGGCCTTGATCTCGGCCCAGCTGGCCATGATTGATAACCCTAGCGCGACAGCCCCGAGCTGCATGCGCTCCCAGACCTCACGCGCGAGATCGCCGAGCAGGGACAGCGCGTTGCCGAACCCGCCCGCGCCCCGAACAAGGCGCCCAAACCAGTGGATCAGTTCTCCCGCTGCGACGACGAGCCCGATCAAGGGCAGGCGCAGCAGAGCACCGCGCAAGATGACCAGCGTCATGGCGAGGCCACGCACGGACACGGCGGCGGCGATCGAGGCGGCAACAAACCGCCCGGCCATCAGCGCCGCAATCCCGGCGGCGTAGGAGGTCAACCGCCCGAGGTTGTCAAACAGCACCCGGATGGCAACGCCAAGCGGCCCGGTGGCACGCGCCGCCGCCGCCATAGCATCGGCGACGGATTCCAGCGCCGGGGCTGCTGCAACCGCCAGCTGGTTCGAGAGACCCCGCCAGATTAGCCCCAGCCGCGAGATTGCATCATTGGTGCGCTCGATCTGATCGGCATCCTGCTCGGAGACCACGACACCGAAGTCGCGCACATCCTGCGTGGCCTGGCGCAGCGTCGCGGTATCGATCCGCGCCATGGCGATCGAGCCTTCCTCGCCGAAGAGTTGACCGGCGACGGCGGCACGCTCGGCGACCGGGACAAACTCTGCAATGGCCGCGTTGATCGCGCCGACGCGCTGGTCCAGCGGCAGAGCCATCAGCCCGCTTGCGGTAAGCCCCAGTCGGGTCAGGGCGTCCGCTGCTGGGCCCGTCCCTGCAGCGGCTTGGCTCAGCCGCCGGGTCAGATCCTTCGTCGCCTGCTCAATGCCGGACATCGACACACCGGCCAGTTCGCCCGCGCGCTCGAGCGTCTGGATGGACGCAACCGTGGTGCCGAGTGACTGGGCAAGCTTGGCTTGCGCATCCACAGTCTGCAGTCCTGAGCGGACCATAGCGGTGGCGGCCGCCGCAATCGCCGCCGCCGCAGCGGCCATCGCGACACCCGCGCGCCGCGCGAAGACGGCGAGTCTGGCATTCGCGCCCTCCATCTCGCGCGACAGCCGCCCGAAGCCACGGGCACCGGCTTCACCCACGCCTTCCAGCTCAGCCTTGACTTGCCGCCCGCCAGTGGCGGACAGGCGCACGGAAACGCGTTTCTCAGTCATTTTGGCCGTCCATCTGCTCGTTGAGCTTGCGCACCATCACCGCCTCGATCACGGGCAAGAATTCGACGGCAGCGCGCGGCTCCACGCCCAGCGCATTCGCCATGGCCAACGCTGCCGTCATGTCCCAGCCCAGCACCACGCCCGGTACTGCCCGGATCTGCCCGCCAAGCCGTCCGGCCAGATCCCAGACCTGCCAGCCTTCCAGCGTGCGGGGCGCGTTCAGGGTTTGCGGGCAGGCTTCGCAGGCGCCGCCGCGGCCCTCGCAGGGTGCGCAGGCTGCGCAGTAGGCTTCGCCCCCGCCGTAGATCCAATCGGCGAGGGCGCGGAGGCGTTTTTTTCTGCGTCCAGCTCCAACCCCCTGGCGACATAGCCCATCTGGAAACGCTCAAAGATCGGCCAAATGTCGAGGAGGGCAGCGATGCCTTCAGGCGTGACGGCCACCGGCGTGCCATCCGCATCGCCGACACCCTCCCAATCGAGAATGGCCCGTTCGGCCAGGGCCTTGCCAAAGATCACGGCGATTTCGTCATCGCTGGTGCCCTCGGGCAGACTGCGCACAACTGGATCGCTGCGTGCGGCGACCATCAGCGCGGTGGTCAGCGGCTCGACCCGGACGCGCACGCCAAGGCCAAGGTCGAGCCACCAGGGCTCGCGGGCGAGGTTCAGGCGAAGCATGGATCAATACTCCTCGATGGCGTTGATGAGGGTTACGGTGCACATGCGCCCCAGCACCGCATCGCGCGCCGCCTGCCAGTCGAAGGTGGCCTGCACCCCCTGCGGCCCTGCGATCTCAATACGCGGGCGCGGCAGATACACGGCGTGCGCTGTGAGCGTCAGGCTCTCGCCGGAGGGCAGCGTGTAGGCGAAACTCAGCTCGCAGGGATCGCCATTGATGGCCTGCGTCGCCAGCACCTGATCGGCAAAGCGCACCTCGATCCGACCGGTAAGGGCTGCAATCGACGGGTCCGCGCCATCAATGCGCCCGTCCGAGCGGATGGTCTCCACCCGGTCGAGTGTATTGGCATAGGTGATCTCGGCCGAGACGATGTTACCGAGGGAATTGCCGTTGCGGGTGATCGCGCCGTTGAAATGCCCGAAGCGCTGCAGCCCGAGGTCGGCCAGCGTGCCCGCGGCAGAACTGGTCGCAACGCTTTCACCCTGCGCGACCAGGCTGGCCGTGGCTGTCAGCAATCCTGAGCGCTGCATCTGCCAGCTGAGCGTGTCGAGCACGCAGCCCGAATAGACCGCATAACGCGGCACCTCCGGCATGCCTGTCTCAATCGATAGCGACGGCAGCGTCCAGCCGCCCGAGCGGAATTCGTGTGTGTAGGGATTGGTGCCCGTGGTGATGGGCTGACCAAACGCGGCCTTCAGCCAGAAGCCGAAACCCTGCGCGTCGATCGGCACGACGACGTTGCCATCGGCCGTCACCGCATCCTTGATCGGCGCCAGCGGATCGCGGCCATAGCCGAGCAATTCGCTGTTCAAGAGCGGCTGCTCGGACCCCAGCGTGGTGCTGGCAAAGGGCATCCGGATGAACCCGCTCGCGGGCGGTGTGCCATAGGTCGTTTCGAACGCAAGCGCCATCTGCGCCCGCGCGCCTTGCGCACGTGCCATGGGGGTCTCCTTGATGTTGGGGGTGTCAGGCCAGAGGGCCGGTGGTGGTGTAATGCAGGACGATGGTGATGATCGCCGCCTTCAATGCAGCCGCGCCCTCGATGGGCAGGTCGACCGAGGCAGGGGCTTCGGGTTCGACCCAATCGCACAGGCCGCTTAAGGTGCGGTCGGCTTCCAGCGCGGCGCCGATGCTGGCGATCAGGTCGTCGAAAGTACTTGTCCTGCCCGTTCCGGCCTGGACAACGACCTCGATCTCGGCCCGGTGCTGGTAATGGTAGCGCAGCGGCGACAGCGTCACCTCAGGCTCGCCGGGCTGGCCATCGCGCAGGATGATCAACCCAGCCGCCGGGATACGCTCGGGCAACACCTCATCGCGTAAAGTAAGGGCGGCAATCAACTGCAGCCGCGCATGCAGCGCGGCAAGGATGGTTTCGCGGGTGGTAGACATTCGCTTGAACTACTTTCACAGTGGTTCCGGCAAGTTATTGTTGACGGAGTTGGTGAGTGTTCTTTCCCGAATCGCCTGATTTTCTGACTGAATTGCTCGGTATTTCGAAGAGCACTTGGCTCTTGGGAAAAAGGGAAGAAGGTGTCGGTGGGAACAGCGCTGATCATCGGTATTTGAGCAGATTGAATAGCAGCGACGCGATAGAGACATCGCGTGAACGGTTCAAAAATTTGATCCGCAGAATTCTCCAGCCTCACCTTGGAATGGGTGAGACTGCCTGCTTGGATCACCTGAAGGGTCGCGACGCTGATATTCGCGAGTGCCGCGATAGCGCCTGGCAATTGCTCGCCCTAGCAACGCAATTTGATCGGGCATACCCACGCACAACAAACGTAGTTAAGCAATTTGAAATTGCCTCTTTGCAGATTGCGCAAGACTTTGCATCGAGTCGGTCGGATGACGCCATTGGCGCGCTAGAGCGTTTGCCGTGGGCCAACACCGAAACCGTGCAGTGGTATCTATCGGAATGTCGTCGTGCACCAAGCCATGCCGTTGCCGCCAGATTTCCGGTGCAACTGCTCAGCCTCCTTGTTTTGTTGATTGCCGTTGGCGAGGAACAGCCCAAGACGGAGGGAGATCGCCCCGGTTTTCTTCCGCCGATGATTGCGTCGCGAGATCCCTTGACCGGGGAGTTGTCGGCGCTTCGGTATTGGTTCGATTTTGTTCAGGAATCGTCGGGCTTGCCTTCGCTTGATGCCGTGTTCAAGATCATGCTTGCGGATTCTGGCGCAGACGACGAAACAAGAATTCGCCAAGGCAGGAAATATAGAAAAGGTTCTGAAGTCCCTTCTGTGGATCGGCTTCAAATAATGACAAAGAATATCAGGAAGGCGTCTTCGGGCAAGGATCTGAGCGAGTGTTATATTATTGGAATTTTGGCGTGCTTTCTTCAGAAGGCATTTCTGCAGAACAAAAGTGTCGCTCAGTCCTTTTCGCGTTTCGATCCAATGGCACCTTTCAACGATTGGAATGTGTTGATCAAGCTGAACATCGATTCGATGCTGCCGCCCGGCGGGTCGCAAGGCGGCAGCTTGGCACAGTTTTAGTCCCAATCCTCAAACCGGGAACTCCAGTCGTCAGGGCGCTCATCATGCCCCCTGTCAGTCCAGAACGTATCGCTTGTTGGATTCATCTGATTCGACCGATTATCGTTCTCGGCCTTCGAATGATCGTTTCCGCTATACTTACCCAAGGGTTTTCTCCTTCGTTGAATGACAGACAAGGTGATCTTTCAAATATTTCTCAAGCATTTGGTCGTGGGGAAGTCGGGACATTTGGCTTGGGCATCACGTAAGCCGCCCCTGGACCCACCCCGCCACGACGCGGCCCGGCACGCCGTCCACCGCGCGCTCCGCATCCCGCGCCAGATCTAGGCGCTTGCTGAGTTTGACCTGCGGCACGAGAAGGAAGATCGGCACGGTCGCGACCCCACGCCCGGTTTTCGACTTTGATGCCACGGCCCGGCCCTTCGAATTCAACCGCCCCTCGGCCAGCAGCAGACTTGGCCCCCTCCGGCGATAGATGAACCGCAGGCGCAAGCCGGTACGGCGCTCCCATTCGCCGGGGGTAATCCGGCCGCCCTTCGTGCTTTTCCCAGCGGCCGCGGTGGGGATTGCCAGCCAGAACCCTTCTTTTGACCGGATCAGCGGCCCGGTGTCATGCGCTCCGATGATTGCCGGGGCGTTGGACCAGACCAGCGCAGCCGCGTTCAGGCTATCGCCGGATTTCGGGAAGCTGGCGAGGCGGATGCTGTTTCCAAGCCGGGTGCCGAGGCCAGCGCCGGTGATCTGGCCACGCCAGGCGGATTTCAGGGAAGTGCCAGCTTCGCGCATCGCCGCCGACACTGCCTTTTCACCGGCGGCGATTTCCGCCTGCATCAGGGCGACGAGGTCGGGGTTGAATTCGAGTTTCAGCTTCATGCGGGCCTCAGATTGACGGTCCAGACCAGCCGCTCGCGGTCGCGGACGGGCTCGCCCTGAATGAGGAAGGCCTCAGTGCCGATCTCGATGCGGTCGCCCGGGCGCGGGTTGGGCACCTCGGCCACGCGCAAGTCGATGCGGGTGGTGTCCGACCAGAGCCGCGCGTCGCCGAACCTCGTGATTTCGTCCGCGCAGCGGGTGACCACGCGGACAAGGATCGGCGCGCCGCCATCGGCAATGTAGACGGCATCGCGCGCGATATTGGGATCGCAAAACAGGTTGTCGATGACAGCCGCGAAGACGGACATGGGGCGGCCCCATCAGTTCGAGCTGTGCAAACGGATTGCCAGGCGCGGACGCTTGTTGACCGGTAGGATCGAGGCTTCGGTCATGAGATCAATCCAGCGGCCCTTGGCGTCGATCATCTGGCGGGCATAGAGCGGCATGCCGATGGTATTGGCGGTTTCCAGCAGGTTCGCCGGGCCACCATAGGTGGTGAAGGTATCAAACGTGCCCATCGGAAAGGCGATGCCCTCGCCGGTGGGAATCAGCCGTTCCGAGGTGCCGTTTGAGAGCGTGACCGAGCCGTTGTATTCCTCGAACAGAATGCCTGCGAAGGGAAAGGCCCGGCGCATGTCCTCGCGCAGCGGCTGGCCGCCGGTGGCGGAGAAGAATTTGTAGGCGTCTTCGGTCTTGGGATGGCTGATCAGCTTGTCGAAGAACTCTGAACTGACCAGCGCGTGCGCGGTGGTCATGGTCTCGCCCATCAGATTGTCCTCGATGGCGCGCAGGGTGGTGCGCACCTTGCTCTGCACATTGGTGGCGGCGGTCCCAAAAACGAAGTCGACCGAGATCTGCGCGAGGCCAAATTCGGTGAAGTAGTTGTAAAGCGTGGTACCAGAACCATCCTTCACGATGCCACGCAGCGCGTTCATTTCCATGTATTCGCGGGTCTGGGCGTGTTTGCGGCGCATAAGCGTGAGCTTGCGGTTCATCACCTCGACCAGAGGATCGGCGGTGTCTGACATGCCCAGTGCGGGCATTCCCTGGACGTCGCCGGGCAGGATCACGTCGTCATGCGGGATCCACGGCAGGGCAAAGGAACGCATCGAGCGCGCCTCGCGATTGCCGACGGTGGCAGGGGCGCCGAGCGGAACCGAGGGCAGCAGGCTCAACACCCCCTCGCGCTGCTCGATCACGATCGAGCGTTGGGTCACGCCTTCAAAGCGGAAGAGGCCGAGCTGGCCGAGGCGCGTATAGAGGTTGGGCAGGATATTGATCGCCTGCGTCATCTCGGCGAGCGAGTAGCCGCCAATGTCGAACGGGTTGCGGGTGATGGTCATGGGGAACTCCGGGGGAACGAGGGGGTGAACGGCTGACGCGTCAGGTCGATTGGGGAACAGCGGCGGGATCAGGCGGTGTCGCGCGCGAGTATCCCGGCGGCTGCCAGTTGGCCGATCTTGGTGGTGATCTTGGCGGCGTCATCGACACTGGCGTCATACGTGAGCGCCGCACGCGAGACGATCGCCGGGCCGCGCGCCACGACCAGGCCGACCGCATCGGCCAGAGTGGCATCAACGGCGAAGAGCAGCACAGCCACGGCGGTCTGCGCGCCGTCGCTGCCACCGCTGGTGGCGAGCTTGTACTTGCCGCTCGCGGTAATGCGGCCCAACACCGACCCGACGGGATAGGCGGTGCCGACCAGCAACGTGATGGTCTCGCGGGTGTAGTTCGGGTTGACCTCGTATTTGAGGACATCGCCCATGCTGGGAGGCTGGGTCAGGACAGTCATGATGGAAATCCATGCAAAGGGGGCAAAAGGCATCCCCCGCCGGGGCGGTGCGGCGGGGGATCAGTCAGGCAGAGGGGGTTTGGGGTTCGGTCCGGCAGAGACCGAGGCGTCAGGCCCGGGTCCCAGCGGCAGCGGCTCGTTTCGCCGCGGCAATGATCGGGCTTTCCTTGGCCTGCGGGAGAATGGGTGAGGGCGGGGCGGCCACAATATCGCGCGCGTCGGCAGCAGCACTGGCGCGTTCAATCACGAGGCGGCGCAGGGCTTCGGGCGTGGTGCCCTCGCGCAGGGCTTTCGCCGCATCGATGGCGATGCCGAGGCGGCCCGCCTGCACCGCGATCTCGGCGATCTCCGCCGCCGACTCGCGAAGCTGCGCCGACAACTCAGCCAGATTACCCGGTTGCGTCGCACCTGGGGTGGGCGCCACTGATGCCGCAGCGGGGGGTGGCGCGATTGCTGCTGTTGGCGCGGCGTCCGGTGCTCGGGCATCATCATTGGCTGGCGCAGCACCTGCAGTGTCATGTGCACCATCCCGCTGCGCATCCTCGATGTCCTTTTGCGTGGTATCCTCATGGTCAGGGGCTTGGGCCATGGCTCTTTCCTTTCGTGGGCTGATTTGAGTGACTGTCTGGCGCGGTGCTCTGGTGTTGGAGCGCGCCATCGCGGGCAGTGGCGTGCGCGCGATCAGCTGCCGGAACTCGGCAAAGCCGCGTGCCAGGTCGGTGACCTCGTCCGCGAGGCCTGCGGCAACCGCATCTGCCCCGCGATAAGTTGCAGCTTCGGTCGCCATGGTGGCATCTTGGCTTAACCGTCCGGCACGACCCGCCGCGACGGTCTCGGCAAAGAGAAACCGCAGCACGTCGATCTCGCGTTGGATGTCGTCGCGGACAGCGGCGGGCAGAGGCTCGTAGGGGTTGGCGTCGACCTTGTGGGATCCAGCATGGATCAGTGTCACCCGTGTTCCGTCCTGATCTAGCTGGCCGCTGAGATCAGCGTGCATCACCACGACGCCGATGCTGCCAACCGCCCCGGTACGCGGCAGCAAGATCCGGTCCGCCTGGGAGGCCAGCGCATAACCCGCCGAGAAGGCGTGTTCGGCCACAAAGGCCCAGACGGGTATTGTGGTGCGAATTGCACGAATGCGATCTGCCAGGTCAAAAACACCCGCGACTTCGCCGCCAAAGCTGTCAATTTCCAAGGCGAGGCCGCGCACGGAGGGATCGCTGGCGGCGGCGTCGATCTGGGCCGCGATCCCCTCATAACTGGTCTGGCCGGATGACTGTCCGATCCAACTCCCGCGATGGATCAGCACGCCGGAGATTTCGATCACGGCGATGCCGTCTACCACCGGGTAGGGCACCTCACCATGCTGGCGGTACTCGTCCAGCATTCCGCCCGCCAGAATACTGGCGCGCGCTGGCGGGACGACGGTGCCGGGTGCGTCATGCAGATCATGGTCTGCCAACTCGACCCGCCGCCCGAGAATGCGGGACCCAAGACCGGAGAGGAACGCCATGGCTTTCGAGGGTTCAACCAGCAGCGGCGTGTTGAAGGCGCGCGCGGCAATGCGGGCATGCAGCATCAGGACTGGTCCTCAGGGTCGCGCGGACGGTGTTCCGCATCATCGGTTTTATCTGTCTGGTCGGTGTCGTCGTCGTTGCCTCCATCCCCCTCCGGGCCTTGCAAAGCCTGCACACCCTGCGCGGGCGAACCGGGGCGGCGGAAGTCGAGGCCCAGCGCACGTTCGCGGGCGCGCTCCGCTGCGATATCGCGGTCGACCTGTTCCGCGTCATAACCGCGCTCGGCAATGGCCTGCGTGCGGGATTTGAGGCCTGCCTCGATCTGGGCGATCTCGGCATTGGCGTCTTTCAGGGGATCGACCCAGTCCCATTTGGTCGGCAGCCAGTCGGCGGCGAGGAGCTGGCTACGGTTGGCCTCAAAGCGCGGGAGCGTGAGGGCCCCTGACAAGACAGCTGCATCCATCCAGCGCGCATAGACCGGCCGGCAGAGCTGCCAGACCATGACGGAATGCTGCCAGGCCGAGACCCTCCGGCGGAACTCGATCAGGGCAAGGCGCGAGTTCGAGAAGTTCCCCTTCACCATGTCATTCGCGAGGTACGGATAGGGGATGCCCAGGGCTGCCGAGATTTGCAGGAGCGTGCGGTATTGAAACGGCTCGTAAGTGCCGCCACTGTCGGCAGGCTGGCCGATGGTGACATCTTCGCCTGGATCCAGTCGCACGATCTGACCGGGGCTGATCTCGACACCTTCGGGCCCATCTTCATCCTCCGGCGCTAGGGGGTTCTCTGGTGCGGGGGAGGTCACGAACATCGCATACATCGCCGCGACCTTTTTGCGGTCCAACTCGGCATCGTCGTATTGATCGAGCAGGAAGAGCTTGACGATGGCGGGCGCCAGTTTTGAGACCCCGCGAAGTTGCCCACCCTCGACTGGGTCGATCACATGGATCACCTCCGTCGCGGGAACCCGCACGATTTCCCCCGAAAGTCCCGGATCGGTGCTGTCGCCGGGATGACGGCGCAGAAAATGATAGGCCACACGCCGCCCGATCCGGTCGAACTCGATCCCCTGGCGGATGGGATTGCCAGCAGCGGAAACGCCGGTCTGTTCCAGCGGAAGCATCTCTGATGGTAACATCTGCATCTGCACAGGCACGCTCAGGCCGTCGCCCGTGCGCCGGGGACGAAAGCGAAAAAACACCTCGCCCGCAAGAAAGACCTCTCGCGCCGCGCGGCGTTGCAACCCATAGAAATCTGTCAGCCCTTCTGCATCGGCCTCGTCAGTCCAGGCAAGCCAGAGCCGTTGCAGCTCCTCTTTGCGGGCGGAATCCGCGATCTTCGAGATTGGCTTGATGCCATCACCGACGGTATTGGCAGCCCAGCTTTCCACCGCATTCACGGCATAGCCGTTGTTGCGTACGAGCCAGCGGGCGCGGGCAGTGATGTCAGGCCCGCTTGCTGCGATCAGCGCGTTGACATGCGCGCGCGTGGCGCGGAACCCGCGCAGGCGACGGTGATGCTGGCCCGCGTCAAACCCACCGACAAATGCACCAAGACGCTGTCGCCAGTTCATCACAGATCCTTCACGGCATAGGGGCGCAGAATGCGGCGGCCGGGCTTTTCCAAGGCCGCAATTCGCCGCTCGATATCTGATGCCGCCGCCGCCAGCTCGGCGTCCGAGCCGTAGGTGACGCTCTTGCCATCATAACTCACGCTGCGCGTGCCGCTGTAGCGCGCAGCCAAGAGGGCGCTGTGGCGGGATTTAAGGTCATCGAGGGTCATTGGGGATCCATCATTCCATGTATTTGAGCGTGCTGATCTTCCAGCCGCGTCGCCGGGGCGGGGTTACTTGCCCGGCTTGCGGGGTTGTCGGTTTCTCAGGTGCGGCGGTCGGGGTGATAGCGACGGTTTCCACCCCGGCCTGTTTCTCCAGCTGCCGCCACATTCGCTCATCGAAACGGTCAGCCCCAAGGATCCAAGCAGCGGCGCGGGCATAGATCCGTGTATCCAGCGCCTCGTTGCGCTCGCGCATCTTTTGCCATTCTTGATGGGCATACCCGCGCTTGTTGCGCACCGTGACGAGCTGTTCAGCCACCAGCTGCTTCAGCCATTCGCTGTCCGCCCAGTCGGGTAGGTGGATCGTGCCCGAGGGCGCGGGCGCATCGAGTTCCGACGGCCGCTCAATGCGCAGATAGCGGTAGGTCTCCGCCTTGAAGGTGGCGGTGGCCACGGTCCAAAGCCGCGCGCCGCGCTTCAGCTTGCGCCCGTTCACGGTTGCATCGACGAAGGTTGGCCCCGAAACGGGCGTGGCCCGGTTGAAGCCTTCGACCCCTTTCACGGGTGCCACCTGCGCTATGCCCTGCTTGCGCGACCAGGCATAGACGGCAGCCAACTCGTAGCCGGTGTCTATGGCAAGCTTGGCCAGCGTCATGTTCGCACCCTTTTCATGCGCCCATGTGTGACCAAGAAGTGCTGTCAGCCGATCCCAACACGCGGGATCGTCGGGGCCACCTGGAATGACGATGTGATCGACAAGCCAGCTCTCGAGACCGCGGCCCCAGGCCCAGATGTCGACCTCCATCCGGTCCTTCTGGACGTCTGCGCCAGCCGTGAGGAACAGCCCGCCTGCGGGGATTTGCGCCGCAAAAGCCTCGCGCCGATCCGCCAGCCGCTGCCATTCCGGCGCATCGCCAGACTCAACCCAGGTTTCGCCCAAAAGCGTATTGCGCGCGGCGCGCAACATCTCGTCCGAGCCTTGGGCTGCCAGCCAGTCCCGCGCGATCTGCTCCCAAGATTTCCAGCCGATCGGCGAATAGAGCGCCGAGAGGTGGAAACCGATGGCGTTGGGGTTGTTTGAGGTCGTAGTCGCCCGCCATTCGCCGCGTGCCAGCATATCCGTCTTGTGATGCTCGGCAATGGGGCGTTCGCAGCCCGCGCAAACATAGGCCGCCGTTTCCGGCTGTCCCTTCGCCCAGCGCAGCCGTTCAAACTGCAGCCATTGCCTGTGGTCACAATGCGGGCAGGGCACAAAATACCGGCGCTGGTCGGAGGCCTCAAACTCTCGTTCAATACGCGACAATCCCCGGATCGTCGGCGTCGAGACCATGAACACCTTGCGCCGATGCGCAAAGGTGGTGGTGCGGGCCTCCGCCAGCGTGACCGGATCGCCTTCCTCATCAGCCGAAGCCGGATAGGCGTCGACCTCGTCGAGAAACACATAACGCGCTGGCATCGAGCGCAGGCCCGTCGCTGAATTGGCACCGGTCAGCACGAGGATCCCGCCCGGAAACTCCTTGGACAGCATCGAATTGCCCGCGTCCCGTGAGCGGGCAGGGTTCACCCGTTCTTTGAGCGCCGGGCTGTCCTCGATCAGCGGGTCGATCCGACCGCGTGAGGTGCGTTTGGCCATCTCGACTGTGGGCAGCACCGCCAGCATTGGCCCCGGTGCATGGTGGATGACAAAACCGATCCAGTTGTTCCCGGCCTCAGTCGCGCCAACTTGTGCGGCTTTCATGAACGAGATGCGCTGTGCCGGGTGGCGCGGCGAGAGCGCGTCCATGATCTCGCGAAGGTAGGGGGTTCGTGCGGTGCGGTATTGCCCCGGTTCGGCCGAGGCCCGTGATGACAGCTTGCGGTGTTGATCCGCCCATTCCGACACCGTGAGGTCCGGATCGGGCCGCATGCCGCGACGCCAGTTGCGCAGGATGTCTTCCGAACCGTCGAAACCGAGATCGAGGTCTGCGGTCAGATCACCATTGATCAGATCGTCGTTGGCCGTATCGTCGTTATCCGAGGCCGACCCGGAGGTCGGCCAGGGCGGTGAGCTGCTCTCGGACATGGGTTTCCAGCACCCTTTGCAGGATTGCAGTCTCGATCATTACGGGCACCCCCGAGGCCTTCTCCATCTCTGCGGACAATTGCGCGGCCATCAGCGCGGCGACCCGGGTGGGCCAGGTGACCCAAGTATCGCGCTCTTGGCGCGCAAGGCGAAACACCAGCGTCTCGGCGCGCGCCCGGTCAACGAGCACGCCCTTCTTCTTCTGGATCGATAGTTGGCGTTCCTGCGCCTGATAAACCGTCAGCGCGGTGCGCGCCTTGAGATAGGAGGTGCTGTCACCGGCTCCGGAAACAGCACTGCCCTCGCTGCTGGCTCCGCCACTACCCCCAAAGCCACCCCGTGACCGCATTTGCTGATCAGGATCTGTCATCGCGACCCTGCGCGCATCTGAGGCGGCCGCGTTGATCGACCCGTCGGCAAACAGTACCAGACGGCCGGTCTTGCGGGCCTTTTGCAAGGCCCCACGCGACAGGCCGGTAAGGGTCGCATAGGCGCGTTCGCTTATACCTTCCATGGCGCTTTGAATAACCTCAACATATTGAAAGTAAACAGGAAAGATTGCCTATTTGAGTTGATTACACTCCCGGATAGAGCGATTCATGGTGTCAAGAAGCGGGTGCATCGCGCACCCCCGGACAAGGATCGGAGGCCACCATGCGCGCTCAGGAAAAGATGGGACACAGCTCGATGAGCGAAGGGTGGAGAGACCACACCAGCCCCGCGCAGGAGCGGGTGAACTGGGTGATGGACGAAGTCATGTCGGGGCGGATGAGCCAAGCCGACGGGATGGTCGAGATGGCACGCGCCCAAGAGATGATGCGCGAGGAAGCCCGCGCGCAGACGACCCACCCCGAGCATCGATGGGAGGAGTGAGCATGGCGAGCCGCAAAGCCAATCCGACCGCCGCCCGTGATGCGCTGATCTTTGATATCGCCCAGCGCCGGTTCTTCATCGAGACGCTGGAGACCCGCAATCGTGACCGTCTCGATTTCCACAATGTCGCCGTCTGGGCGATCCGCCATGCACTTGAAGAGGCCTATGAAGCCGGACGCCGCGCAGGCGCTGTCGCCCGCCCCAATCCTGAAAGGACAAGATCATGATTGCCACCACCACAATTCGCATCGACCACGCCACGCTGCCCGATCCTCTCAACACCAAAGGCCCGGACGCCGCTGCGCAAATGATCGAAGCCGCGCTGCGCGAAGAGGGGATCGCAGCCGAAGCTTCGAACGTCTTCTCGCACCTCAAGATCGAATTGCCGACTGCCCAGCTTGCCGCCGCCAGCACTGTGCTGGCGAGCCTGCAATTGATCTGAGGGCTGACCCTATGAGCACGCGCGCGCAGATCGCCATCCAGACCGGCCCCGAGGAATGGGCCCATGTTTACATCCACTATGATGGCTACCCCGGCCACATGTTGCCCGCACTGGCGCGCTGGACACCCGAAGACATCCTCGCCGCACGCGAGATCCGGCAAGTGCGCGCTGATGAGATCGAGGGGTTTGAGCACCCCCGCGACCCAATTCTCTTGCCGCGCCCAACCTGCCAGTTCTGTCACCTCTACATCTGGCAGGACGGCGTTTGGGCCGAGATCATCCCTGATAGCTTTGAAAGGCTCGTGCCATGATGCTGCCCCTCAATTGCCTGCCCGAAGGTGAGACCCTCGCGGATCTAGCACGCCGCGAGTGTGCCATCGGCTTCGATCTGCGCTTTTGCCGCAGCGTGGCCGTATCCGAGCACGACCGCGACACCGCTACCTGCGACCCGACCGAGGCGGAGTTCGCCACGCTCTATGCGCTGACCGATCTGGGCGAGCCCATCGCCATCCACGATGCCGATCTTTCCTGCGTCGGCGCCGACGAGGTGGCAGCCGTCGCTCGCGCGCTCTTCGTGGCCATGGTCAACGCACGCCGCGACCCGCCCGACGCGGCGCAGCGGCACGAGGCCGAGCAGGCTGCGCTGATCGATCCACACCAGATATCATGATCACAAAGCCATGAAATTGCTTGGATTCAACTACGACAATCTCTGCACCAGAGCGATGGTTGTCACAGGAAAACGATGCAACTCACCCCGGAAACCAAGCCATGACAACCCGCCGCGCCACCGACAATTCCAAAGCCCTCGACGCTTTCATGACCACCAAGCTCCAGATTGACGCGATGCTGGAACGGCTGACCGCGCTCAGCTCAGAGCATTTCGAGACCCACCCAGACGAGATCAACTGGGGCGATGTGGGCACTCTGAACCACTACGCCAGCCTGCTGCGCCAGATCACGGACAGCGCCTTCATGGAGGGCGAGCATGCAGCTTGATCCCGCCCAGCGCCACCAGATCAAACAGGATCCCACCATGCCGAAACTCACCGACACCCAGACCATTATCCTCACCGCAGCGGCCCAGCGCACCGACAACATCGCCCTTCCGCTGCCCAAGGGGCTGGCCGGTGCGGCGGCGAAGATGGCTGTCGCCAGGATGATCGCACACGGCTGGCTTGAAGAAGTCGAGGCAAACCTGCGTTGCGGCGAACCCCTTTGGCGCGAGACTGGCGATGGCCATGGCACCACGTTGGTTGTCACCGATGCGGGGCTGCTGGCCATCGGGATCGAGCCGGTGGCGGACCCGCAGCCGACCGCAGCGGGCACTCCGAAACCGGTCCATATCCGCACCGGCACCAAGCAGGCCCAGATCATTGCGCTGCTGCAGCGCCCCGAAGGTGCGGCGATCACCGAGATCGTGGCGGAGACTGGCTGGATGGCTCATTCGGTGCGCGGCATGATCTCCGGTGCGCTGAAAAAGAAGCTGGGCCTTCCCATTGCCTCTGAAAAGGTCGATGGCAGAGGCACCGTGTACAGGTTGGACGCGGCCTGAAGCCCTGCTGTACGCTCGGATCATCTGCGACGTGTGCGAGAGCACCAGCGTTCGAAAAGGCGGCGAAGAGTGTAGCTGCGCAGCAAGGAGATACCCACGAAGATCGCGCTGATGGCAAGGTTCTCGCCCAAGCTCGGATGCAGCCCGAACCATGGGAACACCACGATCTGGGTCGCCAGCGCCAGCGCATAGCCCACAGCCACATTGGTAATGGCCTCGATCAGCGACATGCGGCGCGACTGGGTCATATCACCGGTCCCAGAATCTGAAATTCCTCTCGGATGACCTTGGCGGTCTCGGTCGCCTGCAATTCATTGAACACGCGCGCTGCAATGCGGCCCACATTCACGATGATGCAGGCGTTCTCGTTTGGCGCGATCAGCAGCTCCTCGTACTCGGTATGACGCAGGAACTCACACGGGGCCTCAAAGGTGAGGTGGTTGTCACTCGGGCGGATCAGCCAAAGCACGCCGGCGCAATCATCCGGCGCATCGATCCGATCCTGCAGAAACGGTGACAGGTGTTCTTGCACCAGCCCGAATGCGACAGACGGACCAAAGCCGAGCTTGCGCAGGTCCTGTGCCGCCGCAACCGCCACAACATCTCTCCAGCTATACCAGCGCGCCTTTCCGGGCTTTGGCGTGTCTTCCGGCCGAAAGTCGTTCCGGGATATGGCTTGGTTCAGGTCCGCGCGTGTGATCGGAATGGTCCGTATGAGGTCGGCGTTTCGCCAGATTGGGGCGTCGATAATCATTTCTGTCGTGTCTCCTTGCCAAAGGTGGTCTCGTTACGATTTTCCAGCTGTGCCTTTCGCCCCGTCGCCATCTCCCACCGCCGCACGGCCACGTCGCAATAGATCGGGTCCAGTTCCATCGCAAAACACCGCCGCCCAGTGCGTTCGGCGGCGACGATCTGGGTGCCGGAGCCGCAGAACGGCTCATAGATCAGGTCGCCCGGATCCGAAAACGCCGTCAGTACAGCCTCGACCAGCGCAACCGGAAACACGGCCGGATGTGATCCGGCGGCACCCAGTCCACCCTTGTGGCGCATGATGCGGAAGACGCTGTCGGGGATGCGGTGGCTTTGGATCGCGTTGCCGGTGCCGGTCTTGGCATGCACGGTGCCGTCGGCCCCGCGCAGCCCACCGCCGCCGAGGGTTTCGCCCGCGTGCTTGGACGGGACGGTCTTGTGCGGTTTGCGGGGCGCGCGGTTGAAGTGGAAGATGAACTCGTGCGACGGGGCCAGGCGGCCGTTCCAATCGCCCGGCAAGCCAGGGCCCTGATCCCAAACATACCATCCAAACCGCCGCCAGCCAGAGCCGCGCATCCATTCCACCCATCCTTCCCAATAGGGTTGCCATTCGCTGTCGCGATGCACGAGGCCGAGGTTGATCAGCAGCTGCGCCTCGGCGGTGACCGGCGCTGCGGCGAACACGCCCTGCATCAGCGTATCCCAATCGCCGACCTTTTCCTTGGCTGCCCCGTAGTCGCGCTGCTGGGCATAGGGCGGTGATGTGAACATCAGCGGGGCTTGTTCGCCCTGCATCAGCCTCGCGACAGCGGCCGGATCGGTGGCATCGCCGCAGCACAGCCGATGCTTGCCCAGCGCCCAGATGTCGCCCGGCTTCGTGATCGGATCAGCGGGCGGGGCCGGGATCGCATCGGCCGCATTATCAGAAATCGCAGGGCGGTCGTCAGCGTCTGCCAGCAGTGCGTCCAGTTCATCCTCGGGGATCCCGATCAGCCCGAGGTCGAAATCCTCGGCCAACAGTGCCTGCAATTCCTGCAACAGCAGCGCCTCATCCCAGCCGCCCAATTCGGTCAGTTTGTTGTCGGCGATCCGATAGGCCCGACGCTGGGCTTCGGTCAGATGCCCAAGGACGATGACCGGGGCATCGGACAGCCCGAGGTGCGCGGCGGCTAGGATGCGACCATGGCCAGCGATCAACTCGCCGTCGGCCGCGACCAGCACCGGCACGGTCCAGCCGAACTCGGCCATGCTGGCGGCAATCTTCGCCACCTGGTTGGCATCGTGGGTCTTGGCGTTTCTGGCGTAGGGCTTCAGCCGGGCGAGGGGCCAGAGTTCGATCCTGCCCGGCAGGAGGGGCGCATTCATGCCGCCAGCCTTTTCGCCTTCAGGTCGGCAAAGGTCTCGCCGGTATCAGCCAGCACGGCATTGGCGCCGGTAAATTGCTGCCAGCGCTCGATGGCCACATCGACATAGGTCGGGTTCAATTCGATGCCAAAGCAGACCCGCCCGGTGGTTTCCGCCGCGATCAGCGTGGTGCCGGATCCCATGAAGGGTTCAAACACCGCCTGGCCCGGGCTGGAATTGTTCAGGATCGGGCGGCGCATGCATTCCACCGGCTTTTGCGTGCCGTGGACCGTGGCGGCGTCTTGGTCCTTGCCGGAGATGTGCCAGAGGGTGGTCTGCTTGCGGTCGCCCGCCCAGTGCCCCTTGCCGGTCTTTTTCACGGCATACCAGCAGGGTTCGTGCTGCCAGTGGTAATCGCCGCGGCTAAGGACGAGGCGGTCCTTGGCCCAGATGATCTGTGAGCGCACAGCGAACCCCGCTGCCGCCAGGCTCTCGGCCACGGTCGAGGAGTGCAGCGCGCCGTGCCAGACATAGGCTACGTCACCGGGAAACAGCGCCCAGGCTTCGCGCCAATCGGCCCGGTCGTCATTCAGCACCTTGCCGGTGCGCTTGGTCTTGGCGGCACCGGCCTGGTTGCGCCAAGACGGATCGTACTCCACGCCGTAAGGCGGGTCGGTGACCATCAGGAGTGGCTTCACATCACCCAACAGCCGCCCGACCACATCAGCCGACGTGCTGTCGCCGCAGATCAGCCGGTGCGACCGGTGCGACCGGGGCGACCCGAGCTGCCAGAGGTCGCCCGCCACCGACACCGGCGTGACCGGCGGATCGGGAATGTCATCCTCGCCCTCGACCGCGCCGCCTTCGACCTGATCGGGATCGCGCAGCAGCGCGTCCAGATCCTCGTCGGTGATCCCGAGCAGCGACAGGTCGAAATCCTCGGCCAGCAACCCAGCGATCTCGTCGCGTAGCATGGCCTCGTCCCATTCGCCCAACTCGGTCAATTTGTTGTCGGCGATCCGGTATGCGCGGCGCTCTGCTTCGTCGAGGTGGCCAAGCCGGATTACAGGCACGTCGAGCAGCCCCAGCATGATGGCGGCCAACACACGGCCATGCCCTGCGATCAGCTCGCCATCGTCGGCCACCAAGCAGGGCACGGTCCAGCCGAACTTCGCCATGCTGGCCGCGATCTTGGCGACCTGGTCCGTGCCGTGAACCTTGGCGTTGCGGGCATAGGGGCGCAGCCGGTCAATCGGCCAAGATTTCTATCTGGCTCGGCGCAAAAACCAGGTCCATCGGGTCGCTTTCATGTGGGGCAGGGCGGGCAAGCCGATGCGCGCGGCCAAGGGTGGCAGCTGCAGAATCGGGATCCGCGATGTGGAAAAATGAAAACGCCAGCGAGGGGATACCTGCGGGCAATATTCTTTCGATGATCAATAGGTAGGTCAAGAGGGCTAGAAATGTCAATCCATTTTTTGTCGTGGAATCAACGTGTTCGAAGACGTCCGAAAGCTCCTGGCCGAGAGGTGCCTTTATATGCTGGCTACCGGCGAGGGTGGCTTCCGTCAGGTGGCTTCCCTGGCTTCCGAAAGAAATCCACCTTGCCTGCGCTGCGTGCCGGGTAAGTCACTGATAATGAGTCATAATGCCGAGGCGATCTGTGGGGGTGGCTTCCAAGTGGCTTCCCCGGTGAAAAAGCCACGCGCTAGCGAAATGCCGCGCTCAGCCCCCCCGTATACGAATAGGGCTCGGGAGGAACCATGCCGGGGGGCTGTGGCCGCTACCGGCCCCTAGCGGTCGGTTAGGTGCTGATGATAGCAAAAAGAGCCAGCAGACGAAAGCGGCCATCCGAACTGGGTCGGGCGAGGCGGAAATTACCTTGGGCGTTTCATTTCAAGGGATAGCGGCACATGGCTCACCTCGATCCGTCCGTTGCGGGAACGATGGTGGTCAGCTGGCGGGGCGGGTGCGATAGCAGGCTTGGCGTAAGCCACCTGACATCAGATACCGTAAATCAAAGAGGCGCGACTGGTGAATAACCTGTCGCCAGCTTGTGCAGCCATAGTTTTCAGGCTGTTCATCCGGATGACGAGCGTTCACCCACCGAACAGCGGCGGCAACAGGAGCCCAACCGTCAATTCCAGTTTCCTGAGCTGCTTCGTGCAGCGCTTGGGCGATTTGCGTCAGGTTCCAGGGGATGCGACCGGCGACAATATAGTCTTGAACCTCAGATGACATGAGGGCGGCTGCCATTTGCCCCTGCATCTCCGTCAGGTCATCGGCCCAGCTGCGCAAGACCCCAAAGGCTTGGGTGATGCGGTCCAAGGCCAGCGCCAACGCGGCTTGCGCCTTCAGGCAGCTTTCGTGGGTGGCCAAGTCATGCTGCCCAAGAAAATGATGGACGAGGTCGTTGCGCAATTTGACAAGATCCCGCATGTCGCTCTCGGCTTTCTCGAAATCCCCGCCCGAAAGGATGATCTGCGCCCGGTAGCTTACGGAAGGGGCGTCGTCCCTTTCTGGTCTGGCGCCCTGACTTTCGGGCCCCACTACGAAAGAACCCAGCAATTCGCCGGCCACCGTCCCAAGTGTTTTGCCATGGAAATTCGCGACCCGGTCGGCCTGCACTGTCTCGAGGTCGGCGGCCCGGGCGGAGATATCGTGTGCCGCGACGACGGCCTTCATCAGCATCTCATAGGCCTGCAGGCGCAGGAGACAAAGCCCGAAACGGCGCTGAACGTCGTGTCGCGACGCTGTCAGTTCGAGCTCGGCTTCCGGGTTCATCACATCTCCTCAATCGGCCTCAGCGATAGCAGACCTTGCGACTGGTTCCGTTGTGCCAATTCTTGCCCCGCGGAGACGGCCAGGGTCAAGCTTCTGACCTACGGTGGACGGCCCATTCCGGCAATTGACCGGGCCTACCTCCGCTGCGATGCAGCCCGTCATTCCGGACTTTCGCTGCGACTGCAAAATCAAGGACGCAGCGAACTCACGCTCTGCGGACAGAACCGCTATCGGCCCAGTGTCGGCTATTGAGCGCCAACCCGAGGTTCAGAAGGTGCTGGACCGGAGCCGGGCCATCGAGCATGACCGCCTCGTTGCCAAGCTGTAGTAGCTGGCGATGGACGGTAAAGTGAACGCTGTGATCATTGCCTCGAAGGCCTGCCACTCGTACCGCACGGGCGAGCCCTTGGAGGGCAGCGCCGCGCAGGTCAACATCAACCTGCCCTCCGCCATGACGCCCGAGGACTACCGCAAGTTGGTGGACGTGACGCCGAAGAAGTGACAAGTTCATCCCGGACATTCTGGGAGGGTTACTTTTGCATACTGTTAAGACGTTCGATCACGAGGGGCGCTCGTTTGAAATCAAGATGGTCAGCGACGGGGACGGCTGGCATCTCAAGGTCTTTGTCGATGGGAAGCCAACAAAGATGGACGGGGGCGTGAGCCACGAAGTCCAGCAAGACGCTGCACATTATGAGTTCGGTGATCCGCGCAGGATCATTGCGGATGCGCTGGAAGATTTCATCAAGGGGAAGGGTTAGGGCATCGCCGCCGCCACCTCGGCAGTCACGTCGCGGACCCCAGGGGCGGACCACACGTCCTCCCGAAGGATAAATTTATGGCTGTTGGTATGGGCGACGTAGGTTGACCGCGCCTCCACCACGCCGCGCGGGATCAGCGCCGCCCTGACCACGCAGAAGTCATCATCGAAGATCACGCCCGCCAGCACGTCGAAGTGCCCGCCCGCAAGGTCGCGGATTGCCGATAGCTGGCGCGAAGGATTGCGCCGGTGGACCCGCCGCCCCTTGATCTGGAAGCGCGTCCCGTCCGGCCCGGTCGCGTCATATCCCCGCTCTGAGTTCGGGGCCTGCGTCCAGCCGAAGGCGGCGCAGAACAGGTGTTCGGCAAGGTCGCCGGTCGGGTTGTTGGCAGTGCGCACGACGCCCCGCGACCGCAGCTCCTCGCCTATCTGGGCATGGAGCGCGAGGAGTTCGGCGGCGGTCAGTTGGGCAAGGTCAGGCAACAAGTATCTCCCAAAGCGGCATGTCACTGATTTGGCTATACTATCCCAATGATGCACAACCCCGCCACCATCGACATTGCGCCTATGCCGTTTCAGGCGCGCGTCCTGTCGCTGCCCCTCGAATGGGACCTGCTGCTTGACGGAGGGCGCGGCGGCGGCAAGACCTATGCCGTGATCCTTGAGGTTTTCCGCCGGGCCGAGCGGTGGGGCGCGCTGTCGGAGCTGGAGCAGTCATTGGCTGCAATACAAGAAATCTCCAAGATGGGCTCCAAGCCGACCTCGGATGCGGCGCGGGATAGTAACTTTGCTGCCGACTTCGTCGACAAGAGCGGCCAGAGCCGACCTTCGTGCTAGGTACAACAGTTGACCGCTCCCAGCCCAAATACTACGTTCGGTCGCGATGGAAATCGACATGGTGTCCGATACGGGCGTTACCGCCATACTGTCAAAGGTGCTGGCGCTGCGGGATGGTCGCGGGGTGCTGCCTGTTTTACCACTTCCCACGTTGCCTAACCCGAAATCTGTCCGTAACTTCACACTTAATAAATGCGGGGGATCAGAATGGATTGGTTAGTTGGTTTCGTTTTGGGTTTCTTCGCCGATCTCTTCCGGTCGGTTTTCATGCCTGCCAGCACAGAGTGGATCAATCGTTTCATTCCTACCGCCAGAAAAAAGGCGAATGTCGAAGAGAATGTCCTTACTCTCGATATTATGGAAAAACTGAAATCACTTGGCAAAGACCCTGCACTAGCGAAACATGCCCGAGATGATGCTGCCCAATTCTTGGCGGTGCTGAACAGCCAACAGGAAGCCTTCGTCGAAAATGCTATCGAGATTATCGACAGCACCTATATGACCCAAGTCGAAATGAATATGGAAGCTGGCCGCCGTGCGGATTTAGCGAGGCAACAGATGGAGCGCGCAATCGTCGCATTGGAGCGTTCAGGATGGATGGAAGCGAGCCAAATCGCAGCACTTAACCAAACACAAGCGAATTGGGAAAGTTATGCAAAAGCTCAAGCGGAGTTCGCGGCGGCTGAGTTTGACGGGGGCAGTATGGCCCCCCTTGTCTACGCAAGCGAACTTGAAACTGTGACGGTGAGCCGGACTGGCGAATTGAAGCGAATGCTCGAAGAAATGCGTGAGAGATATGGGGATTAAACGCGTTTTGCGTGAACGGTTTTGCCGTCAACTTCAACTTCAAATTCGATTCCGTCAGCGCGAATCCTATAGAAATGAACCGCCATGCTTAGGTATTCTGTTCTAGGTCCATCCTGAATTAATTGGCCATCAGAATAATCTTCTTCTTTGAACCTGCGGTCTCTCCAAAAATACTGAAGGCACTCGATTTTCTTGGGAACGCCCCCCATGTCGTCAAAAACGGCTTCCACGGCCAATGCCGCCGCTGCATTTCTTCCCAAGACCACGTCAGGTCTGGAAAAATACTTCTTGATTGAGTTCGCGGCATTCCTCCACGCTTCCAAATTCTCAGATACGGGTTTCGCAAGAAAGAACGTCGCCACTAGTGCAGGCCAGTATTCAGTTGCGATTTGGACGATTGTTGCAAATGCAGGGAGTGAATAACCGGGGGCAACATCCACCTCGTCAAATTTTTGAGAAAACTCCTTTTCTAGCTGTGCCTTATACCACTCATATTGCTGTTCTTCATCAAGGTCGCTTGGTTTCCCGTAGCTATCATCGACAATGCAAACGAGAATTTCCTCTGGGCCTTCGTGAGTGTGGCCGTCATGTTTTTGCATAATTGCCTTTCCAGCCACGTGGACTAAACAGCGGTCGGGGCCTTTTCCGGCCCGTCTTTGCACATAAGATCGCTTTTCCGGCGCTCCATGTCCAGTCCCACAATTCTGCCGCGCCGCATAGCTATAGGCCAAAGTGTCCAGCACCTCGTTCCAGCGGCCCGAAATGATTTCCCAAACCCACATGGGGCGGCCCCGGCTGAACTTCGTGACCAGCACGAACAAGACATTCGCATCAGGTGCAGCGCTGAACCCGCTGCAGGTGCGAAGGAACTTGCCAGATTTTCCCGAAAGCTTGAACGCTCGCCACTACCTTGTTCTAACCGACCTGCGTCGGCTACATCCTGAGGTTCAGCAGTTCGGGGATTGGGTGAAGGAAAAGGGCATGATTGCAAGAGGCGGGAATGTCGTGGTTCTAAAAAAGGAAGGAAATCCCATTTGAGTGATAAAGATTACAGCCAAATGAGAAGTGTGGCCGACGAACCTCATTGGCAGGAGTTCGTAAAGCGGACCGGAGGTGAATTGGTTGCACCCCTTATTACTCGGCAGAAAGTTCAGAACGCTGACTTTCTATTTCGACATGATAGGGTCGTCATTGAACTGAAGGTTCTGGAAACGGAGTTTTTGGATGCTCCGTCCGTTGTCAGCAAGATTGAAGCTGCTTTTGATCGAAATCCAAACGGTGACCCAAATGATCTAACTGCGCCACTGGGGCGAGAGCTGCTCAAAATTCTGCGCGCCCCGTTGCAACGGATCATCAAGAAGGCAAACCGACAAATTCGAGAAACGAAACAGGAGCTTGGTTTGGTTGGTTGGAGGGGCATTATCGTCATGGTCAACGATGGCTTCCGCGCGCTTGCTCCTGACTTAGTCATGCGGCTGTGTTCGGACATCCTCGCAGGTGAGCGCTACAGTAGCGCCGATGCGTTTATCTACCAGACAAACCACTACATCGAAGTTCCAGGAAACCCGTATGCGCTTCTTCTGTGGGCGCCGCTCTATGCTGAAAAATCGGGCCAGGATTTGGTTGAATTTGTGAATGATCTCGGTCGGCAGTGGCGCAAGTATGCGGAGGATGCGGATGGGCCATTCGATCATAGCGAAGAGCGGGAGTTTATGGACCTTTCGCGGTCAGCAGTTGTGGCAGGGCCGACGCGGCGCTGGAAATATGAGGGCGACTAGCAGGACAGCGCTAGAGGCAACGCGATGAATGACTGCTAACGGCCGTTTCGCCAAACTTTGCAAATTCCGCTTTCTGCGCATCGCTGTCGTTGGTGAGCCGCGCAGCGAAGGTCGGCTTCCGCCCATCTTGACGTTGTCACCCGGTTCCCCAAGGTCTCACCTTCGGCATAACTGCCGTCACTTCCATCTCCCGCAGCATCCGCCCGGCTACCAGTCCATCCCTCACCCAATCCAACGTTCGCCACCAATCCTCATACCCGCGCCGAGCGGAGGTGATCTGTTCCGGATGCGGCCGCCAGGTTACCGGACAGGCCCGCACTTCGATTGTACGCCATTTGCCGCGGATCAGTATCCTCTCGGTGCCGACAACGACGCTGACGGCGCGATCACCATGCCGGTTGCGCTTCATGTCAACCGGCACGCAGCGGGGCACCGCGCCGGGCATCCAGTCGGGCGTTATCCCCGCACGGGCCATTTCGGCGACGCTGATCGCCATACGGATGCCGCCGAGATTGTCAGGGATCCCTGCGACAGTTGCGGCGATCACTTCGGCGTCGGCATGGGTGTAGCTGCCCATCTTGTGCTGGCCACCGTCAACCTTGCAGCCCAGCGCCGCGCGCTGCAGCAGGACGTATTCGAGGCCAAACCCGAAGCCTTCCTCGGTTGCATTCTTTGGTGGAGGCAGTTCCAACTGCGCTTGTTCCACCCGAAACGCCCATTCCAGCGCCGCTTGCACGCCCAGCGCGCGTTTCACCTTTGTGCCGCCGTTGCGGCTAATCCGTCCCTGCATGCTCATGGCCGCAATCCTTCAAACAAGTTCATCTGCGCTGGGCCCTCCGGCCCGTCCGTCGGCCGCCAAATCCAAGGGCCCGAGGCCATGGGCAGATGCGAGAGCGCGCCACGCATGTGCTGCTGCCAGCGGGTGAACTCCGTTGCCGAGCAGGCGCAGAGCGCGTGCCCGGTGGGCCAGCCCATCAGCCATCCGACGAAGATCGGATTGAGCCGCCGCCGTGCCCGCGCTTTCAGGATCCGCCGCGAGACGTTCCGCCCATGCGAGGCAATCATTGAAGCCCAGAGCAGGCGCGAGATCAGGGCGTGATGCGAGGACCGCTGCCCATTCTGCGTGATCACTGGGGCCTGGCGGGTGAAGCCCTGTTCCGCGCGGTAATGAAGGATATCCATTCGGCTCTTGCCATCCGCCCGCGTAACACTGGCTTTGCTCGATCCCTTCCAGTTCTGTGCTGCCGGTGTTGGCCATTGTGCCGCCTGCGCTGGCAGGGGTGGGGTGCCACCTTAGCCATAACTCTGGCCCGGTCCGCCCTTCACGCCATCCGTCGCTTTTGGTGTCGACCAGTTCGTGATGCCCAGCGCCAGCGCTTCCGCCTTGCGGGTGAAGTCGCTGTTCCCGGCCGGGTTGTAGTTCGCCGTACCGGGATGCAGGCTCATCGGTGTGGGCCAGGATGAAGATGCGCAGCCGCTGGTGCGGCGCGCCGACTTCTGCCGCGCTGAATAGACCCGCCGCAGGCGTGTAGCCCATGTCCCAAAGCTCTCGCAGGACGGTCTCAAGCCCGAGGCTGACGTGACCGGCGACGTTTTCGAGGAAGACCCATTCGGGACGGCATTCGCCGATGACCCGGGCAACGTCGGGCCAGAGGTGGCGGGGATCGTCGGCACCGCCGCGCTTTCCCGCCGCGCTGAACGGCTGGCAGGGATATCCGGCCAGCACCGTGTCAAAGGCGCCGCGGAAGACCCTGGCATCGAAACTGCGTAGATCGTCCCAGATTGGCGCTGGGGCGAAATATCCTGCGCGCTGGGCGGCGCTGAGGACAGTTCGGGGCCAATCCTCCCATTCGACAAATGCGCGGGTGTGATAGCCGGGCTCCGCGAGCATGAGGCCCAGATCAAGTCCTCCGCCGCCTGCGCAGAGGGACAATCCGTGCCGGGGGCGTGACACCATGCCATTCACCGGATCCCCCGCATCCGAAGGCGCTCGGGCGTGACTAGGCCGCGCGCCAGCATCAATCCGCATATGGCGGTGCTGATCATGCTCTGAGGCAGGTACTCGTCGGAGTTCACCTTGGCCGCATAGAATTGCGCCAACTCATCCTCGCTCGGCTGCGGACCAACATCGCGCTTGCGCGGACGCTTGGTTCTCATACTGCTGGCATCGGTCTCGGCTGCCTGCGCATCGCGCTGGGCGGCGCGTTCCATGAATCGGTCGAGGGCTTTGGGGCCATCGGGCGGATTGGGATGATCGCTGCGGGTCTCGGTGGCGACCTCAACGATCCGATCCATGGACAACCCGAGATCATCGATCCAGCGGCGAACATGCATCCGTGCTGGCCAGCCTTGCCACCAGGCCGGCAGGCTGGTGTTGGCGGCGATGCCGAGCGCCGTCAGCAGCTCTGCGAAAAACCGATCAAAATCGGAATCGCGCGCTTGCGCGTCCTCCTCCTCCTTTACAGGTTTACTTAAGGGTTCTCTTACAAGGTTAGTGTCCGAAATTCGGACACGGCTTTGGCCATTTTCCGGACACGGCTCGGGGCCAAATCCGGACACGGCTTTCGCGTCAATCCCGTGTCCTGAATTCGGACACGGGTCCTGCTCTGGGATGGCATCCGGGCCGCAACCTTCTGCAACAGATGGGTTTTCCCTGAGCGCGCAATCCCCATGTCCGATATCCGGACACGGAACCACTTCAGCTGGTGTGAAGCCTGGCTCGAAGCACAGGATGTAGCGGGTGGGCAGCTGGCGTTTGGTTGCCGGATCGATGCGGGGAATCCTGCGCAACAGGCCTGCCGCCTCAAGCTGGCCTATGTGATCGTTCAGGGTTGAGCGGCTGATTTCGCAATCATGTGCGAGCCTGTTCTGCGAGGGGAAACAGCCATAGTCCGGGTTGAACCGGTCGCAGAGATGCCAGAGTACGATCTTGGTGGTTGGTTTCAGCCCGCGCTGCTTGATGGCCCAGTTGGTGGCTTCGTGGCTCAAGGCGCAGCCCTCCGCGAGGGCGGCGCGATGCGCGTCGTAAATCCTTGGTTGGCCAGTGCCTCCAGCGCGTCGTCAAGGCTGCGCACCAGCGCCCAGCCGAAGCCTTGCGCCAACACGGCATCGCGAAACGCTTCCTGTGCGGGGCTGAGCCGGCCCTTGAGGGATTTCAACTCGAGGAACAGCGCACGCCCAGCGCAGAGCACCACCAGATCGGCAAAGCCTGAATGGAGGCCCATGCCGACCAGGATCGCTTGGCGTTTTGCGCCGCGTGGGCCTGCCTCCGTCACCTCATTGGCGCAGTGATGAATGATTGCCGAGCGGGGCAGGGCAAAGTGCAGGACCTGTACCACGGCGCGCTGCAGATCGGCCTCGGGTGTGCCGCGGCGCTTCATTGCCCGGCCTCCGGCTCAGATTGCTCGATATGGCGCTGGCGCTGGGAGCGCCGCGCGTCGATCACGAACAGGAGTGCGCGGGCGTCGCGACGCTCCGTGTCGTTTTCGCCATGCGTGACCAGAATGTTGCAGGCGAGCCGGACGAGGTGGTCGGAGTGATGGGCGACATCGGCGATAACAGCGCGAGCCTCGTTCACGCGCGCGGCGGGCCATGTTCCAGCAGTGCGGGGCACGTTAAATGTGCGGGCGTCATGCAAGGTCATCGACGGCCTCCCGCACGCTTGCGACGAGGGGCGCTGGTTTCCTGTTCTTCCAGCCAGTCCAGCAAGGCGCTGCATCGGTAGTAGATCTTGCGCCCAGCCCGAATGCAGGGTGGTCCTGAGCGTGCTGCGTCCCAGCGGCGCAACGTGTCCTCAGACACCCCGAGCTGGTGGGCGAGTTCCGTGCGGCTGATCCAGCCGCTCATCAATGTGCTGGGCATCGGTTTTGCCGTCGATGCACCGATAACTTCCTGCATGTCGCGTCTCCAGAATTGCGACCCGAATGCGGGTCTTTGCTGGTGACTACTCAGGCACATGTCTCGGGGTGGCAGGGAGGCACGGGGTGGCACGAAACCCGGCACCCCCTTGCCACCCCTTGTTTTATTGGCATTTCGGCGGTCGCACTGGCCAAGGCCATCCATTGCGCTGCGTCGCAGCAATTCCGGACTCGACGGCATTCGGCTGCAAACAGCGGCAAATAGCGGCAAAACCCGCGCTATAAACTGGATTCGTGTGCATTCGGCTGCAAAGTGGGGGTGGCAACCGGCAAAAGAGCGTGCCACCCCCAGTGTTTATTGGGAATTTACAGGCTGATGCCCCGTTGCAGCGACCTCGACGGCAGAGAGCGTGCAGTCTTCGGGTCGATCAACCCAATCTCAAATGCGCCAAGCGTGGAGGGAAACGCGGGAACCCCAATAAAAACAGGGGGTGGCATGCAGTTCGTCTCCGTCGTGCCACCCCGTGCCTCCCTGCCACCCTCAGCGCCATGCTTTGCTTGATATCAGGCCGGAACTACGCGTCATGACAGGGCCAAGAGAGAGGTTTTTACATGGTGGACAGACAGAAGTTGAGCGAGAAGGTCCTACGCGACGCCGTGCCCGCCGAGGGGCGGGATTATCAGATTTTCGACACCGAGGTGCGTGGTTTTGCTTTGTGCATCTACCGCGGCGGCGGACGGGCTTTTACGCTCGACTATCGCTACGCTGGGCGGCAGCGCCGAATGACCTTTGCACGCTGGCCGGAATGGGGCGTGACTGCCGCACGTGAGCGCGCCAAGGCCCTACGCCGCGAGATTGACGCGGGCGGCGACCCGCTGGCGACGCGTGATGCGAAGCGCGAGGCACCGCGCGTCAGCGATCTGGTCAAGCGTTATGTCGATATGCATCTGCCACATCTGGCGACCCTGAACGCTGCTGATCAGCGCTCGATGATGGAGAGGTTCATTGATCCGACTTGGGGCACCATGCTGGTGACCGAGGTCTCGTCCTACGATGTCGAGTTGCTTTTGAACAATGTCGCCGAAGGACGTGCACGACCGTCAAAGCAAAAGCCCAACAACCGGGCCCGCAAGCTCAAGGGGGCCAAACCCACACCGGTTCGCGCCAACCGTGTTGGCGAGGTCGTTCGCAAGATGTTCGCCTATGCCGTCAAATGGGGATGGCGCGACGACAACCCCGCGACGGGGTTTCGCCGCCGGATGGAAACGCCGCGCGAGAGATATCTTTCGCATGAGGAAATCGCGTGTCTGGCGACAGCTCTGGATGCGGCAGAGGATGACCGCGCCGCCGGGATCATTCGGCTATGCATGTTGACCGGTGCCCGGGTGGGGGAGGTCCGACAGGCGCGGTTCGAGGATTTCAACCTCGAGCATCTGAGCTGGACCAAGCCCGCCACGACCACGAAGCAGCGACGCGTTCACCGCGTCCCGATCTCGGACGAGGCGGCGGCCATCGTGCGTCAGCGCCGCCTCGCGGTGATCAAGGGATCCCCATGGCTCTTTCCCGGTGATGTTCCCAGCCAGCCTCTGCTGGAGGTGCGCCGGTTTTGGATCCGCATTCAGAAAGAGGTGGGCATCGAAGATGTGCGTATTCACGACCTGCGCCACACCTTCGCTTCGCTTCTAATCAGTGGTGGTGCCTCGCTCGAGATGATCGGCAAGCTCTTGGGCCACAGCCAGATGCAGACCACCCAGCGCTATGCGCATTTGATGGATTCGCCGCTGCGCGCGGGGGTCGACGCGGTGGCCTGCGCCTTCAAGCCGATGCCACGGTTGGTTCATGACGCAGATCGGCCTGTTGCTGCGGCCAGCCCGCTACCGCGGCCTGGCCAGCGCGTTGGCGCAAAACACCTTACCGTTTCGGGTTCTTGAACTTCACGGCTTTGAGGATCGGGGTCAGTCGTCGCCGGATCGAACGCTCATCAGGAAATTCCCCAGTTTCCGACTGCGCGGCGAACCAGTCCTGTAACTCCCTGATCCATTCGGCCTGGGATATGGGCAAGCCCTCTTCGAACACCCGCCGCGTGATCTCAACACTCATCCCGGGCCAATCGTAATCCCCATCGTCACCAAGCCCAGCGCCTTCGGCGACACGACCGAAGAGATTGTTGACGTCTTCAAAACGCTGCACTTCCTGGCCGAGGATCATCAGATCGCCGATCGAGACTGGCACGCCCTCCTCAGGGGCAGTGATATAAAGCCAATCTTCCCCCTCGAGTTGCCGCACGCGCCGCAAGTGCGCTTCTTGCGGACCAGTCCCGCAACGCCGGAACATCGGCAAGATATCTGCGGGCTCGATCTGTACCAGCCCAGCGATGCGGACTTCGTCACACGCGATGGGCGGAATGCCCGTAACGAACTTGAGCATCCCCATCGCCGCCCAGCCCGCAATGTCTGAAACCGTGCACCCCCAGCGTGCAGCGGTTTCGTGAACAGGATAAAAAACACGTTGTGGCAGGCCCATACTCAAATCCTCCTTCAAGGACCGCCAGCCAGATCGAGCAGAGCCTGGCAGCGGGTGTTAAGCTTTTTGCGTCGTTGCTGATCGGCGAAATCACTGAAACAACGTGATTTTTGATTCTCATTGACGTAAGAGAGCTTTAATCTCCCTATGGGGTAAGTTGCTTACCCCTTGTGCAATCGGAGGGAGAATATTCACCATGTCATTCGCCAAGGCGCAGGACCTGTTCCGGCTGGCTGAAATGGCCAAAGCGCGTTACCGCGGCGTGACCTTGCGCGACATCATGGAAGAGTTCGCCGTCAATGAGCGGACGGCGCGACGCATGGCACGGGCGCTGGAGGACGTGTTCCCGAGGATTGATGTTGTCACGGATGACGAGCGCCGCCGCTGGTGGTCCCTGCGCGATGTCGATTACATCCGCCACCGCGGGTTTCGCGACAGTGAAATTGCCGCGCTGGATCTTGCGATCCGCAGAGCCGAGCGGGACGGGGCTGCGAACGAGGTCAAATCGCTTTCCGAGATGCGCGACCGGCTCCTGGCGTCCGCGTCGCCGCCACAAGCGCGTTCAGCCGAAGTGAGTTCCGAGGTCATGCTCGAGGCGAATGGGTTCGCATGCCGCCCCGGGCCAGCGAGTCAGGCATCACCGCATTATCTGAAGCTATTGTTCGAGGCTTTCATCGCGCCGATGTCGATCCGCATGACGTATCGCAGCGCCCGTGATGACGCACCCCGCGAGCGGGTTGTAGAACCCTACGGCGTCATCCTCGGCACCCGACATTACCTTGTGGCGCGCGATACGACGCCGGAGCAGCGGATTCGTCAGTATCGATTTGATCGGATCAGTGAAATGGCTGTGACGGGGCAGGGCTTTGTGCGCGATCCGGATTTCTGCATCAACGACCACTGCGCGCAGTCTTTCGGATCGTTCTTCTCTGAAGCCGAGCACGGGCCCGTTCGTTGGCGCTTTGTGCCCAGCGCTGCGCCTGTGGCGCGCGACTTCCGTTTCCATCCAAACCAGGTGATGACTGATTTGCCGGACGGCAGCCTGATGGTTGAATTCAGCGCAAGCGGTTGGGTGGAGATGGCGTGGCACTTGGTCTCATGGGGCAGAGCGGTCAAGGTTTTGGAACCGCGAGAGCTGCATCTCATGCTGGAGACGGTGCTGAGTGGTGACGTGCACGTCTTGCCATGATGGCCAATTTCGATGTTCCAACATTCGTAGCCTAGACTCGAAGGGTGGAAAGCAGCCTGACTATAGCGCGCCACTGCATCTGCGGTGACCTTTGAAAAGCATCCACTCATGCCGCTCGAGCGAGAGGAAATATGGAATTGGGTCGACCTATAGAGAGCCGACCGACGCACGAGTGGTGGCGTGGAATGACTTCGATCTAGATCATGAGCTGTCGAGTCGATGATGCCTCCGTGCCTCCGTGCCGCCGAAAGCCCTTGCCAATAAATGCGCTCAGGTCAAACTGAGTCGACAGCAGCTGCAATAGCGGCGATCGCATAAGGGACATCATGTATCTGGCATCACTTACGATTATCAATTTTCGCCGCATAAAATCTGCAACAATAGAATTCGAGTCTGGGCTAAATATCATTGTCGGCCCGAATAATATCGGGAAGACGGCGGTTGTTGACGCGCTGAGAGCGCTACTCGCCGGAACCGATGACCCCTATCCGCGCTTCAACGTCGATGACGTTCACCTTCCCAAGGGGGGCGCGGCGACGGGTGATATTGTCTTCGACTATGTCTTCAAGGACCTGTCTCTCGACGATGAAGCCGACTTCCTGCATGGGTTAAAGGCTGATGTCGCGGGAAAGGCGGAAGTCATTCTTAGAGTGACCTATGGCGATGCGGATAAAACCGGACGGCTAAGGGCGAGGAAGGTCTGCGGCGTCCACCATGAAATCGCGATGACGGCAACCATGCTGGAAAACCTGCGCAGCGTTTATCTACAGCCGCTGCGCGACGCAGAGCTTGGCCTTCGCCCAAGCCGTTCAAGCCAGCTGTCCCGCTTGCTGCATCTTCTTTCAGATGACGACGGGAAAGAGGAAATCGCCAAGAAACTCGCAAACCTCGACAAGGAAATTAAGGCGCTCAAAGCCATTGTTGAGACACAAGAAGCCATCTCCGGGCGTCACAAAAGCATGCTTGGCGATCAATTAGCCCAGATGCTGGCGGTCGAGTTGAGCGGTTCCGACTTCACGAAGCTGGCTTCTCGCCTATCTTTGCTGGTCGACAGCTTTGAGATCGAACGTAACGGCCTTGGCTACAACAACCTGATTTATATGGCTGTGGTCCTAAGTGAGCTCGCGATGAACGCTGATTCGGCATACCGCAGCTTGATTGTCGAAGAGCCCGAAGCGCATTTGCACCCTCACTTACAGGCTGTGCTCTTACAATACCTGTCAGACATTAAAGTCGAGAAGGGGGAACGGCATGTCCAAGTCTTCGTGACAAGTCATTCTCCAAATTTTGCCAGCATCGCCGATCTGGACGCTGTCGAATGCCTGGTCGAGACGGACGCAGGTGTAGAGGTTTTCCATCCTAGGTCAGTTAGTTTTGGGAAGGGTAAAAAGGAGAAGCTGAAGCGCTACCTTGACGTGACCCGTGCCGAAATCTTTTTCGCGCGCCGCGTCATCTTCGTCGAAGGTGCGGCTGAGCTGTTGATGGTCAATCTGTTGGCAAAAAAGATGGGCTCCGATTTGCGCAATCACGCTGTTAGCCTTATAAGTGTGGAAGGATTGAACTTCGACTCCTTCATGCCGTTGTTCGGTGAGACGACGATCAAGATACCTGTCGCCGTGATCACAGATGCAGATCCAGTCATCGTCGATGCCAAAGGGGATATGCAACCTCATTATCCATCCGCAACGGAGAACATTGCGATTTCAAGCAACACGGCGTTGATGAAGAAAAAAGAAGATAAGTTCCTTAAAGTGTTTCACGGCCAGAAGACCTTTGAGTACGATTTTGCGCTCCACGAAAAAAACAGAACGGCCATGCTGGCAGCCCTCAAGGATATGCATCCTCTGATCGGCGCCGATCTTGAAGCCGAGGTCGCATCGAAGGCGGATGATCGAGCCAAAGCAATAGCGCTTTTCACGGGTATGTTTGAGCGTCCCAAAGGTAAAGCTAATGTTCAAAAGGGTGCTTTTGCGCAGTCGCTCGCAGCGCAGATTGAAGATAACGATCTGGATATAGAAATCCCGGCTTACATCAGAGATGCAGTGCAGCATACGTGTAAGCCATGATCGAACTGTCACCGCAGCAGCGGGAGATTGTTGAGGCGCCTCTCAGACCAATGGCGGTCAGCGCCTGTGCAGGTAGCGGCAAGACCGCGACTGCGGTCCGGCGGCTCGCCGCTATGCGCAGGCGCCTAGACGATCGCCACGGCCACATCGTGCTTTTGTCCTTTTCCAACGTGGCCGTCGACACGTTTTACAAGGACTATAGTACCTTGCTGCAGACTGAGCCCGGCGGCAGCCGCTTAGGCGGCGTCGAGATAGCAACGGTCGATTCATTCATCGCTTCAAATATTATTCGCCCCCACGGGCATCTTGTAATGGGATGCGCCAGAACGCCGTTCCTTGTGCATGGAAGTGAGCCTTTCCTCGCGAACTTCACGGTTTGGGACGGAAAGAGGTCACAACCAACAACCGCGCTTCAGCTCGTTACTGTGACGGGAGTGGGCCTTCAGTTTGAAGTCGGACGGGCGAAGACCGCCATTGATCCGAAAGCAGCCACCGAGGCGATCAGGAAGCTGGCGGGGGTCGGTGCCTACTCGCACGCTCTGGGAAGCTTCTGGGCGCTTAAAGTCCTACGGGCCCAGCCGCTAATTCGGCGCGCGCTGGCGCGCCGGTATCCGCACATCCTTGTTGATGAGGCACAAGACATCGGCAAGTTGCACCAGTTGATCCTTATGGCTTTGCAAGGTGCCGGTGCGCAGGTCTCGCTGAACGGGGACGTCAACCAAGGCATCTACGAGTTCTCTGGCGCGACTGGTGCGTTTCTCAGACAGTATGCGGCTCGTGATGATGTTGATGGACGGATGCTCGAGACCAACTTTCGATCGATCCCAAGTATCGTCGCCATCGCAAACAAACTTTCAGGGCGCAGCGACACGGCCGCGAGGACGACACCGATAACTTTGTCAGGTGCCTACTATTTTGCGTACAACAAGGAGGAGAAAAATAATGCTCTCAACGCTTTTGCGGCGCTGCTAAGTCAGGCAGGCATAGCGGTCAAAGATGCAGCCGTGCTCTGCCGATCAGCTGAATGGGCTGGAGCCTGGGCCGGCGGCGAAGAGGAGCAAGGACAGGGTGTCTTGCGACACTTTGTGGACGCTGCGATCCAGCGAGACAAGTTCGGTCGCTTCGATGAGGCCTTCAAGTATTGCTGCACTGGCGTCGTCGGCCTACTGGATGAAGGTCATAGGTCTTTGCTCTCTGAGCTTATCCGTCGCGGCGGATGTGAGCGGAGTTCCCTGGCGTTGCGAAGGGCGTTGTGGAGGTTCGTGAAAGACCCGGCCAGCGGATTGCCTTCTGCGTCTCTTGTGGCCGACACAGCTTGGCAACCTGCTCTTCTGGCGCGGGCGGGAGCCCTGCTTGCCACGCTTTCGGCGGAACATGGATTGAAGTGTGGCGCCAATTGGAAAGCAAAACTGGCGAGACGGAATATCCTCAACCGCCGCTTATTGGACCGGCAGATTTGGGGATTGAGGATGTGCCAAGGTTCCGCGTCTCCACCGTTCATAAGGTGAAAGGGGAGAGCATAGGGGGCGTCCTCTACATTTGTAACCGTTCGCATCTCGATGAAATGCTTGGTGGGACAGCCACAGAGGTCGGTAAGATCGGCTATGTCGCGCTCACCAGAGCGCGTGATCTATTTGTCTTGGGGGTTCCTGCCACCAACTTAAAAGAGTTTGCTCCCAAGCTTGATGCACTCGGTTTTGCAAAGGCGGGCGGGACGTAGTGCCTTGGAATGAAGGCCAGCGCGAAGATCCTGATTGGCGTCATTAGCTTGGCCAATACTGACGAACGGTTGGTGAGACAGTAAGCCTCCGGGCTGGGCCATGGTCAGGCGGCTTTCAAGTCCCATGGTAGGAACTGCGGCCGCCGAGCCTTCCGGTCAAGGGCCACGCCGCGCAGACTCTTTCTGCCGCGTTGGTCGTCAGGCATATCCGGCATTGCCGTTGGCAGACGTAAGCGGCCCGCATCCATCTCTTCGCATCGTGCTGTCTCTATCCATCGACGGATATCCGCGCAGCGCGCTCCGTCCTATAGTGGTCGCCGATCTCAGAAACCTTCGAGATCTGGAACTCGGCCAGGTCCTCGGTCAGTAGCCGTTGGCGACGATCCAGTCTGCGACCGTGTCAAACAGCCCCTGTGCCGAAGTTGTTGTCGCGGCGATGCCGGCATGCGGCTCAATGGAGTGGTAGCCGGTCATGGCGGCGGCACCTGTGACGAACCCGCTCCTGCGCGCGATCACATTGAGTGTGCGACGATTCTCCTCCCAGTAACTGAGAGCTGGGACATGAATAGAATTCTGGGGCAAGCCGGGATGGATTGACTGGGCCGCTCCGCCGATGGCGAGGTGCGGGTGATGAGAAGTAAGCAGCGTGATGTCGTATAAGCGGGCGACGAATGCCCTCATCTCATCGACACTACCTGGCGCCGCAACATCCTTACACTCGATCGCAACCCTTGGACGTCCGAGCGGACGCCCCCCGGCCGGTTGTGCCCTGAGCGCCTGGCCGACACTGGACGGCACAATCGCTAGATCAATCTCGTGGGTGGCGCCGCTGCGCCCCTCGAACTGGATCCCGTTCCAAAGCTCCCATGTGGGCCGCTGCTGGAAGCGGAAGCCGATGGTGGCAGCGTTGCCGGGTCCCTGCGCGGCGCCAGCGATTCCCGTGGGGGCGCCTCCGCGCTGGATGAAACGGCGATCAGCGTCCCCCGGCAGGATCCGCGTGCCGTCGGAGCGCTGCAGCCATACATCGTAGCTGCGAAGCTGCAGGGCGCGGGCGACACCTCCCATCACGAAAAGCTCGAATGCCCTTCCGGCGCCGCCGGCCATCCGGAGCGTCGCGACGCTTGTTAGTATGGAATTCAATGCAGCCTGGACCTGCGGTATCATAGGATAGCGCCGCCCTGCGCCTCGCGCGACCAACCAGCTAGCGCATTCCTGAGGGACGCTACCCCTTCCTTAGCGACGGCTATCGAGCTGCGATCGACAGGGCGGCCTTCCTCACCGATCAGAACGATCTCAATAGGGGTTCCAGGCCGAGCTTTGGAGAAAGCCGGGTCGTCCTGCCTGAATGTGTTGCCTGAACTTTCGGCGACCGCCTCGATCATCGTAAGCCCTTCGTCGAGATCCGCCAAAGCGCCGTCCAAGCGGTCCGTTACATAGTTCGCAGCCCAAACGATCTGGTCATCGCCGAGAATCGGCCTCGCCAAGACCGGAATGTCCGCTGGCAGGCGGTCGGAAGGTTGCTGTGACCGGACCTTCTCTCGCGCCGCCCGCAGCTGCTCCTCGGACTCCCACGGCTCGCGACCACGGCGGACACCATCTACAATCTCGAAAGCAAGCCAGTCAGCTCCGGCGCCGGCCAGCGTCTCGAGCAGTGGTAGCAGGCGCGGATCCAGAATAGCCATCTAGCAGTCTCCAGTCGGTCTCGTGGACAAGGTCAAGTCCAGGTCAGCTTTTCGATCTTTTTATTGAGCAGGTCGTTGGGAAAGGCACGAATGAGCAGAGATTCGACGTCACTGATCATCTCCTCGACCACTTCATAGGCGCTTACGTAGTGTGCGAGCTCATGCAGCCGCACGTTGATCGGTCGGATCTGTCGTCGCATCTCGTCGGAGTTTCGGAAGTCCTGCCTGCGCTCTGGATGCTGCACACGCAGGATGCTCTGCAGGTGCGGATCGCGGTCACGATTGTACGCAAGATTGATCTCCTTCCAGAGGGTCTGAGCCTTCGTCTTTCCGACATATAATCCGCGGCCCCGGCTGTCGTAGAAAACATAGATGCCCTTCTGGGTCTCGAGCTCCCGCTTGAGGCCCGCGAGATAGGGGTGCTCGTCGTCACCGCGTCCCGCATCGAATATCCGGTAGGTGTCGCCGCTTCCAATATTAGTCCGACGGATTTGAAAGAACTCGACCACCGGACGGATCGCCTCTTCGAGAGTGCGCTGCCGCGATGCCTTCGCAGCGGAGGCGAGCAGTCCCGCCATCTGCCTCGACGTGACCGTCTCGCGAGCCCGCCAATTGGCCAATGTGGTTCCGCTGACACCGAGGTGAATTGCGACCGCCCTGTCTGTTGGAGTGAGATCATCTTCCGTCGCGATTGAACGACGCACCTGCTCAATCAATTCCTCGCCCGTCAAGGCTATCTCTCCCTTAAAAAGGAGAATAAAAATCGGAAAATTCAGTCAAAGGCAAGTAGAAAGGCGGCGACCCATCGCTCGGTCGCCCAGCGAGTTTGTAAGGTTTCGACTTTGCCGAGCCACGACCTCTTTAGCGCTTCCGAAATCACTCCGGCCAAGGGCACCCAGCACTGATCGTATCTGAAGTTCTACAACAGCCGCCGCCCGCATTAGACGCTTGGCGGTACAACAGCAGATCAAGCTTACTTCAACCAGTCGGTGCCAGATGCGGTAGCGGCGAAAATGAGGCGCAAAGCCAATTAACAAACGCCCGCAAATTGCTTAGATCAACCGACCCAACCCTATCATCGGCGCCATCGCCCGATCGCAGACGCAGATATTTCGTATCAGAATGCTGTGTTCATCGTCGAACGACAGCTTCGGGAAATGCTGCCGTGCAGTACCTTCGGGTCTCGAGCGGCAGCTGGAGGCCGTTCCCGATCATAATCCGGCGTTGCCGTGATATTGTCTACATCAACGCCACATCAACCCGCGAATGCACGTTTCGCGCCGGGTTTGCAGCCGACTGCGGGTGAATGACGGCGAATGCGGGGTTGGAACATTTGTGAAATCAAAGGCTTGTTGGGTAATGCGTTGATTTCGTTAACCTATTGCAATTTTTGGATTATAGGCTCATAACCTGAAGGTCGTAGGTTCAAATCCTACCCCCGCAACCAAAAATCCTTCGTAAGATCAAATGCTTAGAACCCGACGTAAACCGTCGGGCTTTCGGCGTTGCAGTTCTTGTCAACGCCTGGTCAACGTTTTGAGAGTCGACCCCGGCGTTGTTGCGTAACTTAGGCCTGTGGCATGATGGCCCCTTTCCCCGTCAGCATCAGGCCACGCGAACGATCTCGGCCGTTCCAAGGGCTGAGAAGCGGTTCATCAGTGCCCTGCGGATCTGGATTTCAGCGGTCTGGCGGTCAGGGTCTCTTGCCGCGATGCGTTCACCGAAGGCCTTCAGGCACCGCATTTTCGCCTCGATGCGGCTGCGGACATGGTATCCCGTCCAGCGCTTCCAGAATGCCCGGCCATAGTGCCGGGTGGCACGCAGGGTTTCGTTTCTGGCGATTGCGGCCGGGCAGTCCGCTTTCCAGGGTCGACCGTTCTTGCGAATCGCAATGATCGCGGTGGCTTGGCGGTCGACGATGGCGGTGTGACAGCGGCGAGTGTCATAGGCACCATCGGCGGTCACGGTCCCGATGTTTTCGTCCTCGGGGATCTGGTTGAGTAGTTCCGGCAGGACCGGACTGTCGCCATCGCTGCTGACGGGATGCGCCGCGTGGATGTCGCCGCTCAGGTCATGGCCGCCAACCCGGATCTGCGGATCCGGATCACTGGCCACACAGACAGTGTGGCCTCGGACGAAGTCAACCTGATCTTGGCGCAGAATCGCGCTCGGAGTTTCCGCCAAGGCTTGATCGACCGCCATGGAATCGACCTGAACCGCCCCGGGTTTACCGGAGGGTGATTTGTTCAACGACTAGGCGACCATATCGAGTGTGTTCAGGTTTGCATAGAACGCCTCCTCTGCTTCTGCGGGCGGGATGTATCCGATAGGGCCGAGTAGGCGGCGGTTGTTATACCAATCGACCCATTTCAGGGTTTCCCATTCAACCTCGCGCATTGATTTCCAAGGCCCGATCTGGTTGATTACCTCCGTTTTGAAGAGGCCGATGACGCACTCGGCCAGTGCGTTGTCATAGGCGTCACCGACTGTCCCGACAGAGAGATCGATCTCCGCCTCGGCTAGGCGTTCGGTGTATTTGATCGACAGATATTGGGATCCTCGATCCGAGTGATGCACCAAGTTCTTGTTATCTGGAGTCTTTCTTTGCCAGATTGCTTGATCCAGCGCATCGAGCACGAACTGCGTCTTCATCGAAGTTGAGGTGCGCCACCCCACGATCCGTCGGGCAAATACATCAATCACGAAGGCAACATAGACCGTCCCCGACCATGTGGGCACGTAAGTGAAGTCTGAAACCCACAGCTTGTTCGGCCGATCTGCCATGAAGAGACGGTTCACCTTGTCATCGGGGCATGGCAGCGATGCGTCAGGGTTGGTTGTGATGACCTTTTTGCCGCGAACCACGCCCCTGAGGTGTAGATTTCCACGCAGAAGTGAGCCGGATAGACGGATAATTTCCACTGAGATTTGAGCCATGTGACCCTTCCCCCAGCGCGATGCGCAACGGGGAGCAGCGGAGTGATACACATGGGACTTTTGAACATTATTCGACGGATGTCTTTGCGGGAGAAGCTATCGATCCGTGAGATTGCGCGTCGCACTGGATTGTCGCGCAATACGATTACAAAATATCTGAATGCGGGCACGATCGAGCCGCAGTTCGCGACACCGGAGCGGCAAAGCAAGCTCGATCCGTTCGCCGAGAAGCTTGCCGGTTGGCTGAAGACGGAGGCGGCCAAGTCGCGCAAGCAGCGGCGAACGCTGAAGCAGCTGCATGCCGATCTGGTGGTGCTTGGCTTTGATGGGTCTTACGGTCGGGTCGCGGCTTTTGCGCGTGACTGGCGGGCAGATCGGCAGCGAGAGCAGCAGGCAACAGGGCGCGGCATCTTCGTGCCGCTGTCGTTTCGTCCGGGCGAGGCATTCCAGTTTGACTGGAGCGAGGATTTTGCCGTTTTGGGCGGCGAGCGCGTCAAGCTACAAGTCGCCCATATCAAGCTGTCGTATAGCCGGGCCTTTCTGGTTCGGGCGTATCTGCTGCAAACGCACGAGATGCTGTTCGACGCTCACTGCCACGGGTTCCGGGTCTTCGGCGGCGTTCCAGGGCGTGGAATTTACGACAATATGCGCACCGCTGTTGACCGCGTCGGTCGTGGGAAGGAGCGGCAGGTCAACATGCGCTTCCTCGCAATGGCCAACCATTACGTGTTCGAGCCAGCGTTCTGCAATCCTGCCGCCGGCTGGGCGAAGGGGCAGATCGAGAAGAATGTGCAGGATGCCAGGCACCGTCTGTGGCAACCCATGCCGGACTTCCCCGATCTCGCGGCCCTGAATGATTGGCTGGAACAGCGCTGTGTGGCGTTGTGGAATGAGATTCCTCATGCAGCACTGCCGGGGAATGTTGCTGACGTCTGGGCCGCAGAACACCCCGTGCTGATGCCATTGCCGCCCGCCTTCGATGGCTTTGTCGAGCATAGCAAACGGGTGTCCCCGACCTGCCTAATCAGCTTCGAGCGCAACCGCTACAGTGTTCCAGCGTCGTTTGCGAACCGGCCTGTGAGCTTGCGGGTTTACCTGCCGTTCAGTGCATCAGGCGGTGCGCTGCTCTTCCATCTGCTCAGCAAACTTTACGAACGCACCAGCGTCGTCATCACCACAAACCTGAGCTTCAGCGAATGGGCCACCGTCTTCGGCGATCCCAAGATGACGACCGCACTCCTCGACCGCCTGACCCATCGTTGCCACATCCTCGAGACCGGCAACGACAGCTTCCGCTTCAAAACCAGTGCAGCCACCGCGGCGCAGAAAAAGAGGGAGGACAATCGCGTATTGACCAAAGCCTGAAACCCGAAACATAACCTAGAGGTGGCTCACTTCTCGATGGAAAACCCGGCTCACTTCCGCGTGGAAATCTACAGGGGTCAAGTTTGCGAGCCGATTGGCTCGTTCGATGATTCGGACCTAACGTCCGCTATTGGCGATGTTGGGTTAATAGTCGACCAGCCAGGTTGAGGGCGCAAAGCGTACGTAGCCAACGACCGTTGCCTAAAAAATGTTCCTTTCCGTAATCGCACTCGCCGCAATCGTCATCTATTGGCAATGTGTCCTGAGCCCAGGTCTGGCGATGGCAGGCCCGCCGAATTACGCGAACACAGTGGTTCTCCGGCGGGTTTGACAGGACGGGACGGTCAGATGGCCCCGTATTTGGACAGGCGTTCCCGCAAAGTTACAAAAGATGCATAGCCTACGGAAATCTCGTGCAAGTCGGTCGCGGTTTGCAGCAAGATCGACGGGAAACCCCGTACACCCAATTGCCGGGCAAGCCGGAAGTCTTGCTGTGTCGCGGCGACTGACTCCGGGCTGGAAAAATGTGTTGGAAACAGCCCCGGATCTATGCCGGTGAGCGTGCAGATGTCGTGATAAAAGGCCACGTCCTTGGGATCTTTACCCTCGACATAGAATTTGTGTTGCACCGCCGAGAAAAACGCCAGTTCACGAAGGCTGGCCTCCTGTCCCTCGCCGAAAAGCGCGCGCGCCGTCACCACGGCACGGCATGCAGGCTCAGTGTCATACGAGAATGTCGAACGTTCCAAAAGGTGAAAGCCAAAGGGCTGGCCGGTTTGCGCTGCGATATGCGTCCATTCCTGCCTGAGAAATCCACGAAATGCCGCGTTCCAGGGATCGCCACCACCGGCCCGCAACCCGCCCATCACAAGGCCAAAGCCCATCCCCTGTTCGGCACAATGTACGGCCAAAGCCTCTATGGCTGGCGACATGCCCCAGCACCACGAGCACATTGGATCCCCGACGTAATAGACTTGCGTCAAATTGTCAGTAGCCGCTTCGGTGCGTGAACTCTGCGCGCCTGGCAAAAGGCAAGCCCCGGACTCCGGGTCACATTCCATGCTCACAGGGTGTTCCTTCACGATCCAGGAGTTGATTGCGGTGCGGTTTTAATGACAGAATTGTATATTCAGCCGATTTGTCGAAGATCGCAAGCAGATTGCCAATGCCATATCAACGCACCCCATCCACGGCTTTATCCATCAATGTGACCAGAACGGTATGTGCGGACCGTCGGGATTTGTGTGAGCCCTCGCGGAGCGGTGTGAAGCGCCGCATTCTTTGTGGCCATGAACATAGCGCCGAACCAATTTGCAAGAGGGTGCACGCGCTGCGCGATTGCCCATAGGGCAGCTGTTGCGCCTCGAGCGTGATTCAGAATGAGGGGGGGAAAACTGACGACCCCGGCATACCACCGACTTGCGTATGGTCACGGTGCAGCGTCGGAAATTGTGCCAAGCAAGGGCGTCAAAACATCGCGAAGCCGCGCGCTTTCATCCAACAGGGTTGCGCTGCGTGTTATCAGCCCCAGTCGATCGAAGTCGGCGATCACTTGTGCTGGTGCGGGTTCATTCTGACGTACTTCATCGATGGCCGGCGTCGCAGGTATCGCGGTTTCCATGGCAGGGGTTTCGCGAGGCGTGAGTTGTGATGCATTGGCGGGCGTGGTGCCGGATGGGTCTGGCCTAGGTGTTGCGGTCACTTGGGTAGTTACAGGGATTGGTGCCGTGGTCGAGCCAAACGCAGCTTGTGTTTGTATTGCCAGTTCCTGAAAGCCGGGCGTTTGCCCCATGACGTGACCTACGAGATCAATGTCATCCGCCGCCGCGTCTCTCTCGGGATCGGAGAGACGCTGAAACTGGTTCCAATCTTGCGCCAGGATCGCAGCACGGCGCGCCTCTCGGTTTGCATCAATCGCCTCGAATTGCTGGGCGGCCGACGCGTTCAGGCCCATCGCCGAGAGCGCTTCTGCCCGGGTCCGTTGCGCCTCTGGTGTTGACAGACCGTCGATTGCCTCGATTGCGCGCTCTGGCTGGTCTTGCGTTACAAATGCGCGACCCAGCAAATCAGCCGACACGTCGTCGCTTGTACCGTGCAGAAGCTCGAGAACAGGTCCCCCCAAACCGAGGTCCAGAAGTCTTCGCGCCAGAACTTGCCGCGTTTCAAGGTCCAGCGACGCGCCTTCCCAATCGTCACGGCCGAGAATACTGCGCATCATGGTGAGTTCATCGGCGTTTTCTGCGACAGACAGCCAAAGCTCATTGCGTAATACGCTGCGTTCGCGTGCAGTTTCGCCATGCTCTGGCCCCCAAGCCTGCAAGCGATCCAGCGTCGAAAATGCATTGGAATAGGCCTGCGCCCGGGTATACAGACGTATCACCGATGCCATGAGGTCGGTGCCGATTGCATTGCTTCGCTCAGTACTGGCCAATGCCTCTGCGTCAGCCAATGCATCCCCGTCCACCAAGTCGCCCTCTTCCAATGCCAGCGACAGACGCGCCTGCACAGAGGCGGGATCTACCCCTTGTGCATGTTGGAGCCTGGCAACTGCATCGGGCGTGTTTCCACGGGCGCGGTCAAGCAAGGCATCCACCAGATCGAGCGCGCGCGCGTCTGTCCACGGCGACCGAAGTGTGCTGCCGGCGACAACCCGAGCGGCGTCAACGGCATCGGCGTCAATGAGAATTGTCGCCAAGTCAGCCCCTAGAATGGTGCGCAGGGTTGCTGGGAACTCCGTAAAAACAAGTGCGATTTCAGCGGATTGTCGCGCTATGTCCGGCAATTGAGCGCCGGCTAGGGCCGCCAAGAGCGATGCCGGCCCGTCACAGGTTATGAATTGTCCCAAACGCATTCTTGAATTTGAGCTTCGGTGTTCCAAGACGTCACTTATTCCAAGAAGGAGATCACGACCGGGAAACGTCCCGGATTCATTCTCAATCAGCGCCCTTGCTTCGGCACCGAAGCCTGACTGAAGATAGAGTTCAATCAGGTCACGGCGCGCCTCTGGATTGGGCTGATCAAATTCACCATAAAGCGCGCGCGTGAGGCGTCCAAATTCGACATCGAAAGGTTCCATGGACGTGGACAATAGAAAGCCCAAAGCGCGCGTGGCTTGGCAGACCTCTGGGGTGGCTTCTGTTGGCGGCGCCTCTGGATTTTGTCGATCAATCACAGTCGCCACCTGCATGTTTTCCGGCAAATTGATAGGAAGGCCAGAATCATTCATCAGAAGTGATGGAAGCGAAGCGGCAGATGTCGTCACTGCCGGCTCAAGAAGTCCTTGGCTTAGCGCTTGTGCGATGGGCATGCCAAGACTGCGGGTTAAGTCTGTTTGAGATGCCTGGGGTGCGATTGTCTGTGCTGTGGTCGTATTGTTCTGCGCGCGAGTATGCGCGTCCGCCAATGCCAAGCCGGCGGCGTGCGCGGTCTGCTGCGGCGTTGAGGCGATTGACGGTCCTGCTGCAGGCACTGGCAACATGGCCGGATCGTCAGCATCCTTGTCACGCAGATCTATCACGATCAACCCGGGGCGTTCCTCCCATGCGAGCGTTTCACAGTCGCAACCAATCGTCAGATTCAATAGCCCAGGTTGGGTTTGTGCCGCGACAAGCCGAGTTCTAGGTATGCGCTCGAAAAGGCGCGACAGATCGAACCGTGCGGTTTCCGGTGAGATTGTGAGTTGATGTTGTGGTGTTTCGGAGTCAAGCGACCAACGCGTCCCGGGCGGTGCCTGGATAACGACCCGCGTAAAGTCTGCGTGCTCTCCTGCAGTGACAGGATAGGTCTGCGAAAAAGCACCGAAGCCAAAGCCGCCTGCCAGGAGCGCGACGGTTAAAAATGTCAGGTAGCGCGGCATCATGCCGCCTCTCTTTTTAAGGCACGCATCGCTTCTTCGAGGTCGGTGTATCCTGGCCGGACATGATGTGGCGCGTTCTGGCGGCCAACCTCGATGCACATATTGGCAGGATGGTTGTGGAGATTGGCGATCAGAACTTCGCGGATAAGTTGATAAAAATGCGCATCGTCTTCGACAACGGATTGCATCTTCGACGCGAACGGGCCGACAAAACCATATGCCAAGAACACCCCCAAGAACGTACCGACCAAGGCACCGCCAATGAGGGCGCCAAGGACCTCGGGCGGTTGATCGATCGCCGCCATGGTCTTGATCACGCCCAAAACAGCCGCAACAATTCCAAGCGCGGGCAATCCGTCTGCCACGGTCTGCATGGCGTGACTGGAGTGCAATGCATGGCTAAGGCTTGCTTCCATGCGCTTGTCGAGCACTTCCTCAACCTGGTTTGGGTCATCGTAGCTCAAGGTCATTGATCTCAGAGTGTCGCAGATGAGTTCTACGGCCTCATGGTCATGCTGAATCCTGGGGTACCGACTAAAGATTTCAGAGCTCTCGGGCGCTTCGATATGTTCCTCAAGAGCAACAGGATTTTGACGTGCCAAACGAATCAATTCAAAAAGCAAGCATAAAAGATCGCGATAGTCGGTCGGCTTCCACGTCGGTCCCTTGAAGACCTTGCCGATGTCTCGCAAGGTTTGCTTTACAGCGGCACCATCGTTGGCGATCAGAAATGCCCCAACGGCGGCCCCGCCAATCATGGTAAGCTCGAACGGGAGCGAGTGGAGAATGATGCCGAATTTCCCGCCAGCAGCGACATATCCGCCAAAAACCATGACGAAGACCACGACTATGCCGATAATGCCAATCATATTATTCTCCGGTTGGAATGTGGAATTGCGAGGCTTGAGGTCTGATGATCGGTCTTAGTTGCGCGGAACAAGTGCATTTCGTCCTGCAAGGATCGCACTGAGGCCATAGGCTTGGCGCGGCTCCAGGCCGGCAAGAATGGCGGCCGCTGCTTCGGGTGTCAGTCGGCCAAGGAATCCCGCGGCGAACTCAGGAGCCATTTCAGAAAAAACTGCTGCGGCCTGTTCAGAGCCCATCGCTTGGTAGACGCTAACCAATCTATTGATGTCTTCTTCTGCAGCGCTGTCCGCCAGCGCCATTGTCGCTGCGAGCTCTTGTTCGGCATTTTGCAACGCGTCGATTTGCGCCTGCAACCGGTCTTGCGCCGCGGCGATCAGAACTTCACGCTCATTCAAATCGCTTTCTCGATCACGGAGTGCAACTTCGCGTCGATGAAGATCAACCAGGATTTCTGCCGAAGTATCAAGATCAGCGCCCGATTGCGGCGAATTGGCGTGTGCCGACAATGGTACAGTCGCCGGTTCTGTTGATTGTATTGCGTCGGGAGTTGAATTGCGCATGACCGGTTCCGGATCCTGAGCAAACGCCGCATCGAGCCCAGAGACCACCCGCAAGGATGCGCCGAACGCAAAGAGTATTGCCAAAACCGGAAGCACGCGCGCGCGCGGTTTGCGTTTTGCTGGATTGGCGGCTGGCATCAGATCTCTCCTGGCTCACGGCGACGGCGCAGGACTCTTGCGCGCGTCGGTTGTGATTGCGGACTGTTGTCGTCGTCAAAGGATGGGTGGCTACTGGTCTCTGACGGCCAACGGCTGGGCGGTCGCGATGCAGGTTGGGCTGAAGCCGGCGGCAAATCATGCATCGACGCCATCATCAATTCCAGACGTTTCGCCACGTTTTCAGCGCGTTTGGTTTGTTCCGACAGCTGTGATCCCGCCTGCCCGGTCGAATTTTGCGCCGCCTTTATCAGACGTTTCAGATCGTCGACCTGACCCGATAGAACCGCAATGGCGCTTCCCATGCCGCCCTCAAGGGATGACAGCGCCGAAAGGCGTCGCGAGAGGATGAAACAATATGCCGCTGCGCCAATGGCTGCTGCCGCTAAGACCAAGTCGGACAGAAAATCCATGATTCACCTCAGTTTAAGACAAATTCCATGACCAAAAGGTCGTTCACGAACCCGGGCCCCGTGACAATCTGCACCCGCCGCAGCATTTGTGCTCGTAGACGCAGGAGTGCGGCAGGCTCTTCCAGCTCGTGTGGATCGAGTGCGCGCAGATAGATGTTCAGCACATCGGTAATCCTCGGCATCAATCGTTGAACTTCGGCGCTGTGATTGTTCGCCACCTCGAGCTGTGCGGAGAACCGCAAGTGGCGTGATTGTCCGCGTGGTCCCAGGCTGATGGTAATTGGTTCGAGCGGAACAAAAGCGGTATTGCCCGACGTCGACGGTGGCGCGGTTGTCGATCCGTGTCCGGTATCTGCGGATGTTCCTGCGGTTGATTCGGTCGCGGCCGTGCTGTGCTGATCTCCGCCGCCCAGGAGTGACGACGCAAGCCCGGAATAAGTGACGAAAAACCCGCCACCCCCACCAGCAACAGCGAGAATCACCCCTACAATCAGACCCTTTTTCGACGATTTCTCGGCGGGTTGTTCCGTTTCTGCTGCTGCGCTCATGACGTGATCCACTTCGTTCCGTTTCTTCCGTGTCGCCATCGTTTTCGCACAGGGTGACTAACCGATTATTAATTTTGATCGGCAAATACTGCGTCATCGGGACAGAAAGTCCACGAAGGGGATTAGCTTTGGAACAGATGCTCTCAGTCTGGAACGCGCTGGAATTGCGCCGTAAAATCATAGTCGTGGCTGCGACGGTCGGTGTGTTTCTGGCAGTCATAGTACTGACGCGAATCGCGACAACGCCCGGAATGTCACTTCTTTACGCCGGGTTGGACGGCTCTTCCGCAGGCGACGTCGTTGCGACTCTGGATCAGCGTGGACAGCGGTACGAGGTGCGCGGTGATGCAATTTACGTTGAATCCACACTGCGGGATGAAACGCGGATGGCGCTGGCGGCGCAAGGACTGCCTGCGAGCACCTCCAGCGGGTATGAATTGCTGGACGGTCTCACTGGTTTCGGAACGACGGCGCAAATGTTCGACGCCGCGTATTGGCGCGCGAAAGAGGGGGAGCTCGCGCGGACCATCACGGCAAGCCCCCATATTCGGTTTGCGCGGGTCCATATTGCGCAGAGCGGAAGCCAGCCATTTCGCCGCGACCAGCAGGCCTCTGCATCGGTTACCGTGACGCCGGCCGGCGCTGCGCTGAGTCCTGTGCAGGCCCAAGCCCTGCGGTTTCTGGTTGCGTCGGCGGTGGCGGATCTCAGTGCTGAGAATGTCGCGGTCATCGATGCGAACGGCGGCCTTGTGATCCGGGATGATACGAACGCGAACAACCAAAGCGGAGACCGTGCGGACACGTTGCGCCGCAATGTTGAGCGCATGCTCGAGGCCCGCGTCGGAGTGGGAGGTGCTGTTGTCGAAGTGAATGTTGAGACGGTGACAGACCGCGAAACCATAATCGAGCGGCTCGTGGATCCGTCATCGCGCACGGCTGTCAGTTTGGAAACCGAAGAGCGAAACGCCACGTCAACCGATTCGCGTGGTGGCGGCGTATCTGTTGCGTCCAATTTGCCGGATGGCGACGCTGCGGACGGAACTGGTCGCTCGGAAACCCGAGAAGTGACGTCGCGCGAAAATACGTCGTGGCAGGTCAGCCAAACGAGCCGCGAAATCGAACGTGGTCCCGGTGCGATTCGCCGTTTGTCGGTCGCCGTCCTTATAGATGGCGTAAGCACAATTGATGCGAATGGGGTCTCCCAGTGGGCGCCTCGACCTGCCGAGGAGTTGGAGGCGCTGCGCGAGCTTGTGGCGTCGACTGTCGGTTATGATGAAGCACGCGGCGACGTCATAACCCTGCGATCCCTACCGTTCGAGCAGTTGGCCTTGTCGGAGGGATCCGCTGCGGGTCTGGGGTTGATCGAGCGGCTTGGCCTGGACGTGATGGGGTTGATTCGTTTGGCGGCTTTGGCCGCGGTCATTCTGATCCTGGCGCTGTTCGTCCTGCGGCCCGATTCTAAGTAAAAACACTCAAGATTCGGGCCCGGAGTTTCTGCCGGGACCGGCTCGCGAGGGTTTTCCCGGCGTTTCGGGGCCGGTTTTGACAGGTGAAATCGACGACGATACCGGTTCCAACTCGCCGCGCTCGGTGTCCGACGACTCATCCGATACCAATCCTGTGGAAAGAATGCGGCAACTCATCGCCGAGCGGCAGGATGAGACGCTGGAGATTTTGCGAAATTGGATGGAAGAACCCGAGGAGCCACGATAATGGCGCAGCCTTTACGTTTGGAAGTGTTTGAAACGCAAGAGACGCCGGACAGCCCTGTGTTCCTCTTGCCAGAGCAGATCGAAGAGATTTGGCTGAATGCCTATGAACGGGGTTATGTCGCGGGCTGGGATGATGGTGGCAAGCAATCCGACGCCGACGACTCGACGCAAAAGGCCGCCATCGCGCGACAAGTCGAGCAACTGAGTTTCTCCTATCACGAAGCGAGAGCGCATGTTCTGCGCGCGATCGAGCCACTGTTCGCCGCGATTTTCGAGACTGTCATCCCTGTTGCGGCGCGTGCGTCGATTGTTCCGCTGACCATCGAGCAGCTCTTGCCGATGGTACATGCCGCAGCTGACGTACCCATTACGTTGCGCGTCGCCAATGGCAGCCTTGCCGCCTATCAAGCGGCATTCGAGGGCTTGGTCTTGCCGCCCCTTGAAATGGTCGAAACCGACACGCTTGCGGAGGGGCAGGCGGAATTCTCCTTCGATTCCAGCGAGGCGCGGATCGATCTGACGCATGCTGCCGACACCATCCAACGGGCTGTCAACCGCTTCTATCAAATTCAATTCGAGGAGAACCTCCGTGCCTGATACTCTTGCCCCGACCCCAGAATCCACGATGTCCAAAGGCGCCTTCACGCAGGTCCCCATCGAAATCATCGTTGCCGTTGGCCGCGCGCGGCCAGCTCGTTCGCGATCTGTTGCGCTTGCAACGTGACAGCGTTCTCCCGCTGGACAGGCGCATCGAAGACCCTGTCGAACTCTATGTCGGCGACCGGCTCATAGCGCGGGGAATACTTGAGGAACTGGAGGGCGATCAAGCCGGGCAGATGGCGGTTCGTCTGACAGAAGTGGCTGATTTGTCGAACGGATTATGACAAACCGCGCCATTCCGCTCGCCGTTCTTCTCGGGCTTGTCGCCGTGATGTTGCCGATGAGCCTGTCCGCCCAGGAATTGACCGTGTCGCTGGGGGATGGAGACGGCCTGGCCGTCCGATCGGTGCAATTGCTTGTGCTGATCACGGTGCTCAGCCTTGTGCCCGGACTGCTGATGATGGTCACCTGCTTTCCGTTTGTTGTGACTGTGTTGGCAATCTTGCGTCAGGCAATCGGCCTTCAACAATCACCACCCGGCATGTTGCTGACGACCCTTGCGATGTTCCTGACGTATTTTGTCATGGAGCCGGTTTTCACCGCCGCGTGGAACGCCGGCATCTCACCGTTGGAGGCCGGCGAAATCGGCATCGAAGAGGCGTTGATACGGGCCGTGGAACCTTTTCGTGCGTTCATGATGGTGCGTATCGATCCGGATACCTGGGCTGGGCTGGCAGATCTTCGCCCGGAGCCGCCAGTCTTCGCGGCTGACGGCCCGCTCTCGGTAATGGTGCCGTCATTTCTGTTGTCGGAACTCTCGCGCGCGTTCGAGGTGGGGTTTGTCGTGTTTTTGCCCTTCTTGATCATTGACCTGGTGGTCGCCGCGGTCCTGATGTCGATGGGCATGATGATGGTCCCGCCAGCGATTGTGTCGCTACCGTTCAAATTGGCGTTTTTTGTGGTGGCGGATGGGTGGACCTTGATCGCGAACGCGCTGGTACGCGGATATTTGTAGCGAGCTCCGGTCAAGCCCAGGTGACTTCGCCCAAGAAAATATAGCCTGCGCCATAGATTGTCTTGATCAGGCGCGGGTTCTTCGGATCTTCTCCAAGTTTTGCGCGAAGGCGCGAGATGCGGACATCCATCGCGCGATCGAAACTTTCACCCGCTGCACCGCCCAGGCTCTCTTGCATTTGTGTCCGCGAAATCAAACGCTTGGGGGCCTCGAGAAACATGCGAAGCACTTCGCCTTCGGCATGGCTGAAGGGCACTTCGTTGCCGTCATCACCGATCAACAGATACCGATCAAAATGCGCCTGCCACCCGTTGAATTGCGCCAGCGACCCTGCACTTTCCGGGGCGCGGCGTGTCTTTCGCAGGCGCGCGCGAATTCGGGCGACCACTTCGGCGGGCTCAAAGGGTTTGATGATATAATCGTCGGCGCCCAGTTCCAGCCCCGTCACCCGATCGTTGATGTTCGCGCGACCCGAAATGATGATGATTGTCGCCCCGGACTCCAAGGCCAGCCGATGCACCAACGCCAAGCCGTCGCGGTCAGGCAAGCCCAGATCGACCAGACAGACATCAGGAGCCGTGCGCTTGAGCGCTGCTTCAAATTCGGTTGCACGCGAATATGTCGACGTCCGAAACCCAGCTTCGGTCAGGGCATCGGCGAGGATGCGCCGGATTTCAGCTTCGTCATCAAGGATGGCGACGTGGGGTTGCGACATAGCGTTTGCCTAGTGCGCCGCACGAGGCAACGCAAGAGTGCATGTGTGGATGAAGGCCTGCAATTCTGACGGACTGAAAGGTTTGGCCAGAATGGGAAACTGGGGCCCGCCCGTTTGAAGCAACGGGTCTGCGGCGGGCAGCGACGTCATCAACCCGACCGAAAGCTGCGGACGCTGTGCGCGCACGCTGTGCAAGAGGTCCAATCCCGTGCGTGCGCCCAAAAGCTGGAAATCTGACAGAACGACCTTGATTTCGGGAATATGAGCCAAGGATTCGGCATCATCGGCGGTTTCGGCTTCGATGACCTGATGGCCAAGCGCGACAAGGGTTTCGCGGACATAGGTGCGGATTTCGGGGTTGTCCTCGACCAGCAGAACCAGCTTGCTCTCGTCGGGCGTCTTGGGCGGCACGGGCCGCAAGGGAAGGCGCACGGTAACTCTTGCGCCGCCTTCGGGACGGTTGGTCGCGCGCACCGTCCCTCCCGACAACGATGCCTGATCAAAGACCATCGCCAACCCCAATCCAGAGCCTTGATTGCCCTTGGTGGTGAAGAACGGGTCCATGGCGCGTTTCAGGGCTTCCTCGGAAAAGCCGGGGCCATCATCTTCAACAGCGAGCTCAAGCCATGTGTCGCGCACGCGGCGCGCGGTCAAAGCAATCGTGCCGCCGCCTGTCCCAAGGGAATCGCGCGCGTTCAGGATGAGATTCAAAAGGCTGTCTTGGACGGCACCCTGATCCAGCAGAATGCGGCCCAATCCGGGCTCGAGCGTAATGCTGAGACGGGTTCCCTTGGGCAGTGACGGGGTCGCCATCATCTGCAAGTCATCCAACAATTGTTCGAGGTCGGTGGGTTCGGGGCGTAAGGCGCGCGTGCCGGAAATCTCGCCGATGCGCTGCAGCAACGTCCCACCACGCCGTGCGGCACCCAGCGTGGCCCGGACCAGTTCGGCAGGCTTGTCGCCGAGGTCGGGAATGCTGGCCAATTTGCCTTGAAGCCCCAGGATGATCGTCAGGAGGTTGGCGAAATCATGCGCGAGGCCCGACGTAAGCTGTGCCGCCAACTCGCGCTTTCGGGTTTGCATCAGTGCGGCTCGGGCCTGCGTTTCCTCGGTGATATCGGTTGACAGCACATACATGCCACCGCCGATCGTCGTTCCGTCCGGGGCCGGCACACCGGGATCCGGGGTCAGCGCGACCCGGATGCGGCGCCCGCTGTCTTCGTGGGTGATTTCGCAGATGGCAGGTTCACCAGCCAAGGCCTTTTGCATTGATGGAAGAATGCGGGAAAACGTGGCGGGCCCCAACGCCAAGGAGGCATGCTGGCCCAACACATTGCTGGACAGGCCGGGCATCAAGGTCGAAAGACGGCGGTTGGAATAGGTATAAATCAGGTCGCGGTCGATATGGGCGATATGCGCGGGCATCATTTCCGTGACCAGCCGCGTGCGCGCTTCGATCTCGATCAATTCGCGCTTGGTTTCCAATAGCGCCGCATTCGTTGCCGCCAATTCCCGGTTGGCTTTTGCCAGCCTTTCGGCATGGGTCAAGACCTGATCTGAAAGCTCCTCGGATCGTGCGCGCAGCAGTTGTTCCTGGAGTTTGATCTCGGTGATGTCGGTGTACACGCTGACCCAGCCGCCTTCGGTGAGGGGTGCGCCCTCGACCGAGATCCAGCGGCCATTGGCACGTTGGCGTTCCATGTAATGCGGTTTGAAGTCGCGCGCGGTCTCGACCCGTATACGAACCGCTTCGTCTTGATCCGCCTGTGTGCCGTATTCGCCGCGTTCAACCAAAAAGCGGATGGTCTGGGCAAAGGACGCACCGGGCGTGACCAACGCGTCTGGCAGGTCGAACATCTCCTGATACCGCTGGTTGCAGACCGCCAAATTGAGGTCGCTGTCGAAAATCGACAAAGCTTGCTGGATCAGGTTGAGGCCAGCGCGGGTGAGTTTTCCGATGGAGTCAGCGTTCATGGTGGTGCGAACTTACCGCTGGTCCGACAGACTAGTCCAGCACCTCGTCAGGAAACAGTCCCCAAAGTGATTCGCGGTTCACCCAGCCGCGTTCGCCGCCGATGCTGAGTTTGCACCACTCGGGCGCGCATTCCATGATATGTGCGATGACGCCGTTTTCCAGCAGCGCGACCTCATGCGCCGTGGGCTGCGGGCTTGATCGCATCGGCGTCATGTCGCGGATCACCACCACCGTGCGGACGCCTGACAAAAGGGTTTCGTGGATCCAGCCGCCTTGCCCTTCGGAATCCTCGACACGGCGCCAATGCTCGAATTCGCCCGTGACTTGCAGCGGCAGATCGCGCCTTGTGTACAACCAATCCACGCGATGCGTCAGGCTGGGGCCGCGCCGGGCACGCGCCTCGGAGGTTTTCAGGGAGACAAAGCGCGGCAAGGGCAGGCCGGAGCCTGACCCAACCTCCGGTGTCGATGTTTGCGCGCTGACGGGCTGGAGGCTTGCGATCGCAAGCGATATCGCCATCGCGAGAACCGTGTTTCGCATCTTGATTTGCCCTGCCCGCCAAACGGGTCTTTTCGTGTTTCGCGGCGTTTCGGTAATTTTCTTTCGTGCCGAAGTGCCGCGGGTGCTTGTGCCTCGTTTGCGTATGCTTCACTTTGCCACCATGCGGCCCGTTTTGAAAGACCCAAGGAGGTTTCCATGGCCCCCAAACGCCTGAGTGTTGTCGTGACACGACGCCTGCCCGACCCGGTCGAGACCCGGTTGAAGGAATTGTTCGACGTCGAACTTCGTGATGTCGATACGAAATTGACCCGTGATGAGCTGGTCGACCTGATGAAACGTGCGGATGTGCTCGTACCCTGTGTGACCGATCAGATTGATGCGCAGATGTTGGCGCAAGCCGGTGACCGGTTGAAATTGATCGCCAATTATGGTGCGGGCATTGACCATATAGACGTGACCTCGGCCCGCCAGCGCGGGGTGCTGGTGTCGAACACGCCCGGCGTGGTCACGGAAGATACGGCCGATATGGCCATGGCACTGATGTTGTCGGTGACGCGTAAAATCCCCGAAGGCCTGAGCGAGATGCAGGCGGGCAACTGGGGTGGCTGGTCGCCGATGGCGCATCTGGGTGGTCGGATTGGCGGCAAGCGGTTGGGCATTCTGGGCATGGGGCGCATCGGCCAGGCCGTTGCACGGCGTGCGCGGGCGTTTGGTATGCAGATCCACTATCACAACCGCAAACGCCTACGCCCGGATGTCGAAGAGCCGCTTGAGGCAACCTTCTGGGAAAGCCTGGATCAGATGGTCGCGCGGATGGACGTGATTTCCATCAACTGCCCGCATACGCCCTCGACCTTCCATCTGATGAACGCGCGCCGCCTCAAACTGTTGAAGCCGGGTGCGGTGATCATCAACACCTCGCGCGGCGAAGTCATCGACGAGAATGCCCTGACGCGTGGCCTGCGCGCGGGTGAAATCGGCGGGGCCGGACTGGATGTGTTCGAGCGCGGTCACGAGGTGAACCCACGGTTGCGCGAACTGAAGAACGTGGTGTTGCTGCCGCATATGGGGTCGGCAACTCTGGAGGGCCGTGTCGAGATGGGCGAGAAAGTCATCCTGAACATCAAAACGTTCGCGGACGGGCATCGGCCGCCCGATCAGGTTTTGCCGGGCATGATGTAACGCGAAAAGGGGGGCGATTGTCCCCCTTTTTTTTTTATCGCTGTGCCGCGGGGTCAGCGTTTTGGCCGCGGTGGCCGGCTGTCGGCACCAAAGGTCCGAGGTTTGCCCGGTTTTGCACCCGGCTTACCGCCCGGTTTTCCGGCGAATTTTCCGGCGGGTTTGCGGCTCTTTGCGCCGTCCATCCGCGCCGAGGGATTGCTGGCATCTACCGGAGCAGCCCGGGGGCGCGCTGGTTTTGCATCGGTCGGGCGGTCGGCGCGTGGCTTGCCAAATGGTTTGTCGCCGCGAGGTTTTGCCGGACCTTTGCGGTCGTCGCTTCCGTAATCCTTGCGTGCCGGGGCGCCGTCGCGCGGGGCGTAGGGCTTGCGCGCCGGGGCTGCGCCCTCGGATGCCTTGGCATAGGCGGGCTTTGCCGGGCGCGGTGGCCGTGCGCTGGGCGCAGGCGTTTCGTCACCGCGCGGCGGCCGCGGCGTATAGGCTGGCTTTTCGCGGTCGTCGGCCTTGTGACGTGGCTTGTCCCCGTCGAATTTGCGCGGCGGGCTTTTACGGTCGCCATCGGGGCGCGGTCCGCGGGGGGCCGGACGATCGCCGCCGCCTGCCGGAGCGTCGGAATAGCTGACGGCAATGTCTTGCTCCAGCTGCATCGGCGTGCCCATCGCGGCGGTGAATCGTGCACGGCTGGTCTCCTTCAACTGAATGAAGGTGTGATCGTCAAAGATCCGAATGGCACCGATGTCATCCTTGGTCAGGTTTCCAACCCGGCACATCATCGGCAACAGCCAGCGCGGCTCGGCCTGATTGTCACGGCCGGTGGACAGACGCAGCCAGAAGCTGTCGCCGAATTCGGCGTGAACCCGGGGCTTTGGCGAATCGGCGGTGATTTGCGTCACATCCTCTGGGGCCGACCGCGCAGCGAAATAGAGCCGCAACACACCCGCCGCCAATTCACGCTGCGAGAATTTCTCGGTCAACTGGTCCAGCATCGCCAATTCATCTTGGTCTTCGACTTTGGTCAGCGCCTCGTCACTCAACAGACGCTCGGTGTCGCGCGCGCTGACGTCGGCAGCAGAGGGCGCCGGGCCCCATTCGGCGGTCAGTTTGGCGGTGGCCAACAGACGCTCGGTCTTGCGGCGTGCGGACATCGGCACGATCAGAGCGCTGACGCCCTTGTTGCCCGCGCGGCCGGTGCGGCCAGAGCGGTGCAGCAACGTGTCCGGGTTTGATGGCACATCGGCATGGATCACCAGTTCCAGACCGGGCAAGTCGATACCGCGCGCCGCCACGTCGGTCGCCACGCAAACACGGGCGCGACCGTCGCGCATTGCCTGAAGCGCGCGTGCGCGTTCTTCTTGTGCCAATTCGCCCGACAGCGGCACAACCGAGAACCCACGGTTCAACAGCCGCGCAGTCAGGTGGTTCACCGCGACGCGGGTTTTGCGGAACACCAGCGCATTGCGCGCTTCATAAAAGCGCAGCAGGTTGACGATGGCATTTTCGGTGTCCTGCGGCGTGACCGTCAGGGCGCGATACGAGATATCGGCGTGGGCCTCTTTGGTCGATCCCGTGGCAATGCGCTGGGCGTCGCGCTGGAAAGTGCGGGCCAGTTTCTCGATTTCTTTCGGGACGGTGGCTGAGAACAGCAGCGTGCGGCGTTCCTCGGGCAGGGCTTTGAGGATGAACTCAAGATCTTCGCGAAAGCCAAGGTCGAGCATCTCGTCGGCTTCGTCCAGCGTGACGGCTTGCACCTGCGACAGGTCGATCCGGCCACGCTCGATATGATCGCGCAAACGACCGGGCGTGCCGACGACGATATGCGCGCCACGATCCAGCGCCCGTGCTTCGGTGCGCACATCCATGCCGCCGACGCAACTGGCCAGAACGGCCCCGGCTTTGCCCCAGAGCCACTCGAACTCGCGCCGGACCTGCAACGCCAATTCTCGGGTTGGGGCGATCACCAGCGCGCGTGGCGAGTCAGGCGGCGGCAGCATGTCGCCTGACAGCAACAAATCCGTGGCCATCGCGACGCCAAAGGCGACAGTCTTGCCAGACCCGGTTTGCGCCGAGACCAACAGGTCCTTGCCCCGCAGCTCAGGATCGAGAACAGCGGCCTGAACGGGCGTTAAAGATTCATACCCCTTGTCGGCAAGAGCCTGCGACAAAGGTGCGGGCAGGGACGAAAAAGGGGAGGTCATGGTGGAATCCGGGGAAAAATGTGTCAAGCAGCCCCCATACCCCCGCAAACCGTCTGTGTATAGGGGCAGAATGGCAAGACTTGCGAAGTGCTGCTATGCAAGAACCGGGTAGATGGGGGTCTATATGGACGAAAACTACCACAACAGAATTCAGCGTGTGCACGCGGCGATCCATACAAACCCGGCGGCGGATCACTCGTTGGACGATCTGGCAGACACGGCGGCGCTGTCGCGTTTCCATTTTCATCGGGTGTTCACCGCGATGAGCGGCGAGACTGTGGCTGAAGCTGTGCGGCGCATCCGCCTGAAGCGCGCAGCGATGGCGCTGCGGCGCGGCAACGCGTCGGTGGCCGAGGTTGGGCGCGCGCATGGTTACCCCAATCCCGGCAGCTTCAGCCGCGCGTTTCGGGCGGCCTTCGGGCAAACCCCGTCACAATTTCGCCGCGACCCCGTTGATCTGGCGCTGCCACTCTACCTCGCCTTCAAACCAGGAGACCCCAAAATGTACCCCGTCACGATTTCCGAGCAGCCATCCCGATCCGTTCATGGCCTGCGCCATCAAGGCCCCTATCCGCAGATAGGTCAGGCATTTGAACGGGTTTCTGCCGTCATCGGCAAGGCGGGGCTATGGCCGCAGGTGCGCGGGATGGTGGCGATTTATCTTGATGACCCGGCAATTGTGCCGCCGGCAAAGCTACGCGGCATGGCGGCGGTGACGTTTGCGGATGGCGTAACCGCGCCCGAGGGCCTTTTGTCACAAGAGCTAGCCGCCGGGCGGTATGCTGTGATGCGCGTGACTGGGCCGTATAGTGGTTTATCCAAAGCTTACACGTGGCTTTTTGGCACTTGGTTGGTGCAAAGCGGGGAAACGCCGCGTGATGAGCCGCATTATGAGCTTTATGTGAACTCGCCGACGCAGGCTGCTCCCGAAGACCTGATCACCGACATTTACTTGCCGTTATCGGCGGCGGGCATGTGAGGGTCAGACAAGGAGAGACGCATGGTAAAAGACGCTTTGTTGAGCGGAAAGGCCGGGCAGATCGACAAGATCGACGTGCCGACCATGACCTATTTCGCGGTGGACGGGCAGGGCGCGCCGGGCTCGGATGGTTATGCGGGTGCGGTTGAGGCGCTCTACGCCGTTGCATATGGCGCGCGGTTTCACGGCAAGACACTGGGCCATGACGAGAAAGTGGGCCCGTTGGAAGGGCTATGGTGGGCCGACGATTACGCTGCGTTTTCCGAAGCGCGGCGCGAAGAATGGCGCTGGACGATGATGATCCGTGCGCCCTCGTGGCTGGGCCAAGAGGTCTTGGAACCGCTGCGCGCCGCCGCCGTGACGAAGCGCAAGGACAAGCCTGCGACACGGCACTCTTTGGGTGCCTTGCGGTTGCTGACCTTGGAAGAGGGCGCGTGTTTGCAGGCGCTGCACATCGGCCCCTATGCCGACGAGGCGCCGCTGATCGCGCGGATACATGACGAAGCACCCAAACAAGGGCTAAGGCTGCACGGTCTGCATCACGAGATTTATCTGTCCGACCCAAGGAGGGTCCCGCCCGAGAAACTCAAGACCCTGCTGCGCCAGCCAGTTCGGCCGATGTAAGACTTGAAGAATCTCAACTTTCACAACCTGAATTCTACGTTTTTCCTTGCCCGATCTACAAGTTTTCCAAGATTCGGATCATACTCGAGGGTTACCGGCATGTCCTGCAAGCCGGTCACTCGGGAGGAATGTCTGACAAAATAATGCGCGCGCCAGAGATCTCTGACGCGCGCGCTCCTCCGAAATCCGGGGGCTCCTCCTCCGCCCGGTCTCGTATCTCTGGGTCAGTGTCCGGCGATCATCTCGGATTGTTTGACGATCACTTCGGCCTGTTTGATCGAGGCAATATCGACCAGCCGACCTTTGTACACGGTGGCCCCTTCGCCGCGCGCTTTGGCCTCGTCCATCGCTGCGAGGATCTCGCGGGCTTCGGCAACGGCGGCCTCGGATGGGGTGAAAACCTCATTGGACAAGGCGATCTGCTTGGGGTGGATCGCCCATTTTCCGACCATACCCAAGGTGGCCGAGCGACGCGCCTGCGCGCGGAACCCCTCGTCGTCGCTGAAATCGCCAAACGGGCCATCGACGGGCAACACACCATGCGTGCGGCAGGCGGCAACGATTGCGGCTTGCGCCCAATGCCAGGGGTCCGACCAATGCTGCACCCCGTCGCGCAGCATGTAGTAGTTTTCCTGCGTGCCGCCGATACCAGTGGTTTGCATCCCCATCGAGGCGGCAAAGTCCGCGGCGCCAAGGCTCATGGCTTGCAGGCGCGGACTGGACGCGGCGATCTCTTCGACATGCGCGAGGCCGGCGGCGGATTCAATGATCACCTCAAGGCTGATCGGCTTGGTGCGGCCCTTGGCGCGCTCAATTGCGGTGACCAGGGCGTCGACGGCGTAGACGTCAGCGGCGCAACCAACCTTGGGGATCATGATCTGATCCAGCCGGTCACTGGCGTTTTCCAACAGATCCACCACGTCGCGATACCAATAGGGCGTGTCCAGCCCATTGATACGCACCGACAGATATTTGGTGTTCCAGTCGATATCATGGGTCGCCTGAATGATGTTCTGGCGCGCACTGTCCTTGTCCGACGGTGCCACGGAATCCTCGAGGTCGAGATTGATCACATCCGCCGCCGACACCGCCATTTTTTCGAACAAAGCGGTTCGCGATCCGGGCCCGAACAACTGGCAGCGATTGGGACGGGCGGGGGCGGGGGGTTGAATGCGAAAGGACATGCGGACCTATGGTAAGGAAATTGCGTGGCGATTGGCGGCTTGGATATTATCTTGCGCGCAGGGATGCAAGGTATTTTCTGCACCTGCGCGGTGGCGGTGTTGCGATGCAGCGTGGGTGGCCCCATGATCTGCCGCGCAAGAAGCATTCAGAGATTCCGAAATTCTGCGAAGATCCTGCGACAGAATGGCGGGATGTCGGGCAAAAACCACACGACATTCGCAGACGCTTGGTGCAATCTGCGCCTTGTACTGGCGCGAAGGATGCAGCGATGATCGAGACCCCCTATCTCTTGTTTCTCGGCGATGCGCCGGATCAACTGGCGGCCAAGGTCGCGCAGGGCATCAAGGATTGGCGCCCGGACTTTGCCGTGGGGCAATTGCGGCTTGAGGGCTGCAAAGCCGACATGGGCCTGCCTGATCTGACCTTGATCGAGGCCAAGGCTCTGGGGGCAAAGACAGTTGTGATCGGCGTTGCGAACCGGGGCGGCATGATCAGCCATGCGTGGAAAAAATTTCTGGTCGAGGCGCTGGAGGATGGCTTCGATCTTGCATCCGGCCTGCACAATCTGCTGCGCGACGAAGAGGATCTGGCTGCGGTTGCCCGCACGACAGGCCGGACCTTGCACGATGTGCGTATCCCGTCGGTCAACTATCCGATTGCCAATGGCGAGAAGCGGCGCGGCAAGCGTGTGCTGCCGGTGGGTACGGATTGCTCGGTTGGCAAGATGTACACGGCGCTGTGCATGGAAAAAGAGATGCAAACCCGGGGCATGAAGGCCAGTTTTCGCGCCACGGGGCAAACCGGCATCCTGATTACCGGCGATGGTGTGCCTCTGGATGCGGTGATTGCCGATTTCATGGCTGGCTCGATCGAATATCTGACGCCCGACAATGAAGAGGACCATTGGGACCTGATCGAGGGGCAGGGGAGCTTGTTCCATATCAGCTATTCCGGGGTCACGATGGCGCTGATCCACGGCGGGCAGCCCGACGCGCTGATCCTGTGTCACGAGCCGACGCGGACCCACATGCGCGGCTTGCCGGGCTATGCGTTGCCCAGCCTCGAGGCGCTGCGCGACCTGTCGCTGACCTTGGCGCGGGTGGTGAACCCGGCCTGTGTTGTGATTGGGGTATCGGTCAACACGCAGGCCATGAGCGATAAAGATGCGCGCATCTATCTGGCCGAGGTCGAGGCGCGCATGGGGCTGCCCGCGACCGATCCGTTCCGCTATGGCGCGGGGAAACTGGTTGACGCGCTGGATGCCGTCTGAGCGGGTGCTCTGCGCTGATATCCGGCACCAGAAAAAACAGATGAGTATTTCAGGCAAGATGAAAGAGGCGCGATGATTACGGTTCAGGCCGAGAGCTTTCGATTGGCGGAAGTGTTTACCATTTCGCGCGGATCGCGGACCGAAGCCAAGGTCTTGACCGTGCGGATCACCCGCGACGGCGTGACAGGGTGGGGCGAATGCGTGCCTTATGCCCGCTATGACGAGACGCTGGAGTTGGTGGCCGCGCAGATTTCGACCCTGCCATCCGATATCTCTCGGGGCGCGTTGCAAGAGGTCTTGCCCGCCGGGGCGGCGCGTAATGCGGTGGATTGTGCACTGTGGGATTTGCAGGCCAAGGCGACCGGCCAGCGGGTCTGGCAGCTTGCGAGATTGGCGGCGCCGGGGCCAGAGATCACCTGTTTCACCCTGTCACTGGATACGCCCGAGAACATGCGTGCGGCGGCGGCGCGGCATGCGCATCGGCCGGTGCTCAAGATCAAATTGGGCACGGCGGATGATATGGCGCGGCTGGAAGCGGTGCGGGCCGGGGCGCCGAGGTCGCGGATCGTGGTGGATGCGAACGAGGGCTGGAGCGCCGAGGTTTATAGCGATTTGGCCCCGCATTTGCTGCGGCTTGGGGTGGCGATGGTCGAACAGCCTCTGCCAGCGGGTCAGGATGAGATGCTGGCCGAGATTGCGCGGCCTCTGCCGGTTTGTGCCGATGAGAGCTGCCATGATCGCGCCAGCTTGGCAGGGTTGGTGGGCAAATATGACATGGTCAACATCAAGCTGGACAAGACCGGCGGCTTGACCGAGGCGCTGGCGCTGCGCGAGGCGGCGCGGGATGCCGGGTTCGAGGTCATGGTGGGCTGCATGGTTGGCACGTCTTTGGCCATGGCACCGGCGGTTCTGGTGGCGCAGGGCGTTGCCGTCACCGATCTGGATGGGCCGTTGCTGCTGGCCGAGGATCGTGAAACGCCGTTGCGTTTCGATGAGGCGGGGGTGCATCCGTCCGAGGCCGCGCTTTGGGGGTGATCGCGGGGCTCTTGACGTTTTGCGGGGTTCGATGAAGAACGGCCCAAACCAAGGAGAAACAGCTCATGACCCGCACCGTTTATGTCAATGGCGAGTATTTGCCCGAAGATCAGGCCAAGGTTTCGATTTTTGACCGTGCCTTTTTGATGGCGGATGGTGTGTACGAGGTGACCAGCGTGTTGGGCGGCAAGCTGATCGACTTTGACGGTCACGCGGTGCGGTTGCAGCGCTCGCTGGATGCGCTGGACATTCGTAACCCGTTGATCCGCGCGGAGTGGTTGGAGATCCATCGCGCTCTGGTGACGCAGAACGGCATCGAGGACGGGCTTGTGTATTTGCAGGTGACGCGCGGTGCGCCCGGCGACCGCGATTTCGCCTTTCCGCCCGCCGATACGCCGCCGACGGTGGTTTTGTTTACGCAAAATAAACCGGGGCTGGCCGATACTCCGGCGGCTAAGGTCGGGATCAAGGTGATCTCGGTTGAAGATCTGCGCTGGGCGCGGCGTGATATCAAGACGGTGCAACTGCTGTACCCGTCGCTGGCCAAGATGATGGCCAAGAAGGCTGGCTGCGATGACGCGTGGCTGGTTGAAGATGGTGCCGTGACTGAGGGGACGTCGAACAACGCCTATATCGTCAAGGGCAACAAGATCATCACGCGCGACCTGTCGCATGATATCCTGCACGGGATCACCCGCGCCGCCGTGCTGCGGTTTGCGCGTGAGGCGCAGATGGAGGTCGAGGAGCGCGCCTTTACCATCGCCGAGGCGCAGTTGGCGGATGAGGCGTTCATCACCTCGGCCAGTGCCTTTGTGATGCCGGTCGTGGAAATCGACGGTGTGGCGCTGGGCGGCGGCAAACCCGGCCTGGTGACGGCCCGCCTGCGTGAGATTTACCTGGACGAGGTGCGCAAGGCGGCGATCTGAGGGGGGCACGGCCCGAGAGCTTGCCGGGGCACAAGGTCAATACGGCCCGAGCGCTTCCTCGGGCACGAAGTCAATATCGTCGGGGTCAATCGTGGTGGTGCCCTGCACCACGGCGACAATCTCTCCATCAACGATCAGATTGACGGCATTGTTTTCGATATCGGCTTCCATGGTGAAGACTGGCTCTGGGGCTTGGTAGGGATAGTGCCAGGTCACTTGAATGTGGTCTTCACCCGGCGTGAAATCGGTGATCTCCACCGGGGGATCGCCTGCCTGTGAGGGGTTTGTCACCTCAAACAAATCCGCCCCGCCGCCGCCCGTCATTGTGGCACCTGACCACGCCAACAGTGCGTCATCGCCATCGCCGCCATCCAACACATCATTTCCGATCAGGGTATCATTGCCCTCACCGCCCGAGAGTGTCGTCTCGCCGCCGAAGTCGATCAGCAGATCATCCCCGTCGCCGCCGTCTATCGAACCATAGCCTTGGATTGTATCATTCCCAGTGCCGCCGTCGACGGTTGACGGGCCAGACGTCGCGTTGATGGTGTCATCGCCTGCGTCGCCAAAGATTTGGCCTTGCCCGTTGATCGTATCGTCGCCATCGCCCCCTCTGAGGGTATTCTCGCCAACAAGGCCAAAGATGAGGTCATTGCCAGCGCCACCGTCGATGCTGTCGTTGCCCCAGCCGCCGTCAAGCGTGTCGGCATGGGCGCTGCCACGGATATCAATCGCTGCGTCACTAAAGGGCGTAACCGTGACATACAGCCCCGTCGGAGCCTCGGACAGGTCGACCGACCCGCCGTTGAGGATCAGGCGTTCGATATTCTGCGCCTCGGCGTGCGCTCCGGAATCGGTTTCCAAGGATATGGTGCCGTCGCTGGCCACCACGACTCTGGTCGTCATGGAGGCGGACAAGACGTCCGTTCCGGCACCCCCGTCGATCACGGCCGATTCGAAACCGTCCTCAAGATGCACCCAGTCATCGCCGCCGCCGGCGAGCGCGGTGTCATTGCCGCTGTCAATATAGATGTTGTCATGCTGATTGCCGCCTTGAACCAAGTCGTTTCCGGGACCGCCGTACAGATCATTATTGCCACCGCCACCCTCAAGCGTGTCGTCTCCGGCACCGCCATACAGATTATCGTTGCCGTCGCCGCCCAGAAGCCAGTCGTCGCCGTCATTGCCAAACAGCGTGTCATTCCCAGCGCCGCCATCGACGGTGTCGTTGCCGCCGATGCCGCTCATATGGTCGTTGCCGCCGTAGCCGTTCATCACGTCGTCGCCGTCGGTGCCTGACAGGGTGTCGTCACCCTCGGTGCCCTCCAACTCCGAGGCGTCGTCACTGCCATCGGAACCACCGAGTGCCATGGCCAAAGCCACAGCGAGAAACAGGAACAGAAACGCCATTGGGGGACTCCTTACTCTACCATGGCGAGTGTGTGGGGGGGCGGAAAATATAGTCAATGATTCCTTAAACTTGGCGGATTTTGTGGCGGTGGCAGTTTCCCAACTATCGTTTCCCTTCACGAAATAGCCCCATTGTTTCGGATTGCGAAACAACGCTGTCATTGTTCTGATTCGGTGGTACGAAAGACTGGCCGTACAGGGCAACGCGGCGCCCGTTCGGACGCCGCGTCGGTCGGTTTCGCGAGGGTCCGCCAAACGCCTACGCTGCTGCGGCTTCCAGGTCGATGCTGGGATCATCGGCAACCGTGATACCGGAAAGGACCACGACCACGGTGCCATTGACCACCACTTCGAGGCCCGCGTCCGTGTCGCGCAAGATCAACTCCGGTGCCTCATCCAAAGCATCAGGATCAACGATCGCAGTCACATTCAGCGAATCCTCGCCAAGGTCAAAATCGGTGATCAACGCCGGTCCGTCGCCGTCCTCGCCTGCGGCTCTGATGTTGAAGATGTCAGCCCCGCTGCCGCCGGTGAGTGTATCACCGAGGGCCGCATTGAGCACATCATCCCCATCGCCGCCATTCAGGACATTGTTCCCGAAGACGCCGGTCAGGGTGTCATTGCCCACATCGCCGTTCAACGTGTCGTCCCCGTAGCGCCCGAACAGTATGTCTTCACCGTCCCCGCCATTCAGCAGATCGTCGCCAACCAGGCCGTCGCTTGCGTTGTAATCGCCATCCCCGAACAGGCTGTCATTGCCGGCACCACCGTTCAGCGTGTCGTCCCCGCTGTGGCCGATCAATGAATCGTTGCCCTCGCCACCGGACACCAGGTCGTTGCCGTCGCCACCATCAACCCGGTCGTCGCCCGCGCCTCCGTCGAGGATGTCATTCCCGGCATCACCGTACAGACTGTCGTCGCCGCCACCGCCGTTCATCGTGTCGGCCCAGTCGCCGCCATGCATCAGGTCATCGCCGTCGCCGCCATCCATTAAATCGCGACCCGCACCGCCGTTCATGACGTCATTGCCGTCACCGCCGTCCATCGTATCAAAGCCGATGCCGCCGGTCATGGTGTCGTTGCCCATGCCTCCGGCCAGCAGGTCATAGCCAAAGCCGCCGTCGATCAGGTCATTTCCGTCGTCGCCCGAGAGCGCGTCGTCGCCGATCCCGCCCGACAGCGTATCCGCCCAAGCCCCACCAGAGAGGCTGTCATTGCCCGCGCCGCCGTCCAATAGGTCACGACCCGCGCCGCCCGTCAGCAGGTCATCGCCGTCGTCGCCGTTCAACGTGTCAAAGCCTTCGCCACCCGTCAGGCTGTCGTTCCCTGCGCCGCCATTCAGCACGTCATAGCCAAAGCCGCCGTCCAGAACGTCATCGCCGTCGTCGCCATTCAGCGTGTCTTCGCCACCGAATCCTGAAATCAAATCGTTTCCGGTTCCGCCATTGATCAGATCATCCGCGTCACTCCCGTCAAGGGTGTCGTCCCCGTCTGTTCCGTTGATCGTATCCGTTTCATCGGCGGCATCATTGCCACCACTGCCAAAAGCGAACGCCAGCATCAACGCCAGCAACAATCCCACAAAAGCCATTTTACCCCACCATTTCAAACAGAAAAGCAACACCCCACTTCATAGTGCAGAGCCGGACTGCTGCGTCAACGGCGCGTGAGGAATTACAATTTTAGCGTGTGAGTGGGGGTGGTATTCGGGGCAGAGCTTTGCAATATGCAGAGAATTGCCCCAGTATTGTTGCAGGGTGAAAAACAACCATCGCGACAGAGGTCTGGTGCCGCAAGCCAATCGCGAGATGATTCGTGCCCCGGGGCCAGTCGGGGCACGGAACTGGCTGGCGATGGAAATTGCAGGTTTTATGTCTTGGGGCCAACGTTCTGCGCGAATGCCGTCTCGAAGGCCTTTTTCTGCTCCGGCGTGGCCTCGGTTTGATGGCGGGCGCACCAGTCATCGTAGGGCATACCGTAAACGATTTCGCGGGCGGCGGCTTTGCCAAGTTCCGTCCCGTGCTCGGCGGCGGCCTCTTGATACCATCGGCTCAGACAGTTCCGGCAAAACCCGGCGAGGTTCATCATGTCGATGTTTTGCGCGTCAGGACGATCCTCCATCAGATGCTTCACCAGCCGACGAAACGCGGCAGCTTCGATTTGGGTGCGGGTTTCGGCATCCATGTCACTCTCCTGAATTGGGTGGGGCAGGGTTGGATTTATCGCGGCACAGGTCAAGGGGGTGACGCGGGGCTGCCTGACGATAACGCGCTTCATATTCAGGCGGTAGCGGTAACATTTCTTGCAAACACAGGTTGCTGTTTTGCCGGATTTGGGCGATAGGACGTGCGGGAACCTCAGGGAAAGGCGCGCAAATGCTACGCAACCGTAACGTCAAGATTGTCGCCACACTGGGGCCGGCGTCCTCGGACCATGCGACGATCCGCGCGCTGTTCGAGGCGGGTGCAGACGTTTTCCGTCTGAACATGAGCCATGGCTCGCACGCAGAAATCGCGGCGCGCCATGCCATTGTTCGCGCCGTCGAGGCCGAAACCGGCCGGCCCGATCGCGATCCTGGCCGATTTGCAGGGGCCAAAACTGCGGGTGGGCACATTCGCCAATGATGCGGTCGAGTTGGAGGAAGGTCAGGCGTTTCGCTTCGACCTCGACCCGGCCGAAGGCAATACCCAACGCGTCTGCCTGCCGCACCCTGAGATTTTCGCGGCGCTGGAGCCGGGTGCACGCCTGTTGGTCAATGATGGCAAAATCAGCCTCAAGGTCGACAGGTGCGACGAAACACACGCGGAATGCACGGTGATTGTCGGTGGCGTGATCTCGAACCGCAAGGGCGTGAACGTGCCGGACGTCGTGCTTCCGGTGCGTGCGCTGTCGGACAAGGACCGCCAAGATCTGGAATTTGTCTGCGAGTTGGGCGTCGACTGGTTGGGCCTGTCCTTCGTGCAGCGCCCGGAGGACGTCATCGAGGCGCGCGAGTTGGCGTGCGGTCGCGCGGCAATTCTAGCCAAGATCGAAAAGCCGGCAGCTGTCAAAGCCTTTGATGCGATTGCCGAGGTGTCGGATGGCGTGATGATCGCGCGTGGCGACCTGGGCGTCGAATTGCCGGTGCATTCGGTGCCGCCGATCCAGAAACGACTGGTGCGGCGTGCGCGGGAAATGGCCAAGCCGGTGATCGTGGCGACGCAGATGATGGAATCGATGATCGAAAGCCCGGTTCCGACGCGGGCCGAGGTGTCAGACGTCGCGACCGCGATTTATGAAGGGGCGGATGCGGTGATGTTGTCCGCGGAATCCGCGGCTGGCAATTACCCGGTCGAAGCGGTGCGCATGATGAACAGCGTGGCCATTTCTGTCGAAGGCGACAGCACATATACGCAGTTGATCGCCTCGTTCCGGACGGTTGACCGCTCTGAGGTTTCGGATGGCATTGTGGCGGCGGCGCGCGAGATTGCGGAAAGCGCCGACATCAAGGCGATCTGCTGCTTTACCGAATCCGGGACGACCGCGATCAAGGTGGCGCGTGAGCGCCCACAGGTGCCGATTCTGGCGCTTTGCCCCTCGGTGACCACGTTGCGCCGTTTGTGCCTGGTGTGGGGTGTGCGGTGCTTTGCGACGGGCAAGATCGACCGCTTCAAGTCTGCCGTGGTAAGCGCCGCGCGTGCCGCGCGTGAAAACGGATACGCCACCGAAACGGATCAGATCGTGGTGACCGCAGGCGTGCCCTTCAACGTGCCGGGAACGACCAACATCTTGCGCGTGGCACCCTGTGACGAACGCTTGATTTACCGCGCCGAGGGTGAATAATCAGAAATAAATGCCCAGACGCTGCCAAGCCTGTTAGGATACTCCATGGACCGCGATCTGTTGTTGCTGGTGGGGCTTGTGTTCCTGCCTCTGGCGTTTGTGGCCTTGGTTTCGGCCTGGGCGGATCGGCGGCGTCCCTGGGCGGCGCTGATCCTGCTGGTGATCGGCGGGGCCTTGGTTGGCTGGGCACAGACGACGCATCCGGGCGGCGGCTATGACTGGCGCACGTTGCCCGACCTTGCCGCGCAAACGATTGGCCGATACTGGCGGCGATAATCACCAAATTGGCAGCTTGGGTCTTGCGCTTGCGGCGCGAGCGCGGTAATCGGCAGCCTCTATAACCCGTGGGACCGGCCAATGTGGCATGCCGAGTCGTGCGAATTCACCGCTCAAATAGTCAGGAGACGGAAATGCCCAAGATGAAGACGAAATCGAGCGCCAAGAAGCGCTTCAAGATGACGGCCTCTGGCCTCGTGAAAGCCGGGCAAGCTGGTAAGCGGCACGGCATGATCAAACGGACGACGAAATTCATTCGCGACGCACGCGGCACCACGGTGCTTTGCGCTGCCGACGCGAAAATCGTCAAGTCCTACATGCCCTACGATCGCTGAGGAGATTGACCCATGGCACGCGTTAAATCCGGTAAAGTCACCCACGCCCGTCACCGTAAAGTCGTCAAGGCCGCCGCTGGTTACTACAGCGCCCGCTCGCGGAATTTCCGCACGGCGACCCAGGCCGTCGACAAGGCAAACCAATATGCGACCCGCGACCGCAAGGCGCGCAAGCGCAACTTCCGCGCTCTGTGGATCCAGCGCATCAACGCGGCGGTTCGGGCCATTGACCCTGAACTGACGTATTCGCGCTTCATCAACATGCTGACCGTGGCTGGCATTGAAGTGGATCGCAAGGTTCTGGCCGATCTGGCGGTGCACGAGCCCGAGGCCTTCGGTCAGATCGTCGAGCGCGCCCGCGCGGCCATCGCCTGATCGCATCGACCTGTGATATTGAAAAGGCCGCGCGGTTTCCGCGCGGCCTTTGTCGTTTTCAGCCGGGCTTTGCCGCCCGGCGGGATGGGGGCTTTGCCCCCGGCCGCGTTGCACGCGGCCTCCCCCAGAGTATTGTTGGCAAGATGAAGCCGGATCAGGTGTTCACGGCCGCGTCATCGGGGACCGGGGTCACGCCGACGGTGCGTCCGCGTTCCTGATTGCCCTTGAGGGCGATGAATGTTGAGCCGCGTGGCACGTTGAAATGTGTGACAAGTCGGCTGTTGTCGCAGGGGTCTCAATCGATGTGGATCTGTGTCAGCTTCTGGTTGTAGCGGGGGGCTCGGCGCGCAATTGGTCCATCATGCGTTGCTTGCGGTCACAGGTGCTGCAGCGCGTCGTGGAGAACTCCAGAATGATGCGTTCGCGGTTGTTCATCGCGGGTTGCAAGCGGCCAAGGGTGTCGCGGCGCCCATCCGCTTTTGTGGCGCGGGGGGGGGCAGGCTGGCATTCGCGCTGGGTGTGATGAAATCGCGTCTGTTCTGGGGCGTTCCGTCGGTTGGGGGGGGGGGAGATGAGATTGGGCGGGTCCTGGAACTGTAAGGCGGGGTTTCGATGGACCGGACCTCGATGCGGCGGAACCTGCCGCGCCACGGGCTGGGTCCGACGCGGATGAAAGCGGGGCCAAGGATGGGGTTGGCACAGGTCGGATGGCGCGCATCAAGGCTTGACGTTTTTTGCAGAGCCCCCGATCCGGGTTGTGGCCGATGCGGGGTAATGAGGCCGCGCCCGGCAAGTCCCCGCCATCGGCGCGCGCGAGGCGACTATGCGTGTGGTCGTTGCGAAGCCTGCGCCAAGGGACGGCGCCAGCAACATGAAACCCAAGCCACCATGATCCGCGCGAATGCGGTTGCGACGTTCAAACGTCTAGTGGCATTGAAACTGAGCGACATGCCTAGCCGCCCGGTTGCGGTGGGCCATGGCGATCTGTGCGGGCCGCGGAGGCCTACTTGATCGGCGGCACTCAGGGGGCAACGGGGGCAGGGCCCCGGCCAGGAACCCGAATATGATCTCCATGATGATGTTGTTTTGCAACGACCAACGGTCCCGACGCGGCACGCCGCGCATCCGTTTCCTCAGAGGCGATGTATCAGGAAGACGCTTTGGCGATTCACCCTACAGCGGCCGCTGGAACAGGGCCGCCGCAGCCCCGAACAGCAGCACGCCGGCAGCGGCCAGAAGGCTGATGCCAATGCTGCCTGCGAGGTCTCCCAGCAACCCCGCTGCATAGGGCCCGACAGTTTGCGCCACGGCAAAGACCACGGTGAACAGGCTCATCCCGGCGGCCCAGCTGTCGGGCGGCAGGTTCTTGCGGGAGAAATTGGTGATGGCGGGTGGGGCCATGAACACCGATCCGCCAAAGACAAAAGCCGAGATCACCAGCCCCAGAGACCCCGGCCACAGCACCGGCAAAGCCGAGCCCAGCGCAATGCCGGTCAGAACCATCGCCAGCGGGATGCCGCCGTGGTGGCGGGCGAAGATGCCACGCCACAAGAAGGGCGAGACGGTGATGCAAGCCCCCAGCAGCACCCAGACCAGCACGACTTGCACGGTGCTGGCGGATTGCTCGGCCATAAAGGCGGAGAGAAACGTGAGATAGACAATATAGCCCAGCCCGAAGCCGGCGTAGCCCATCAACTCGGGTAACATGCGGCGGATCGGCAGGGGCATCATCACGGTGCCCGAGTGTGACGGACCGCGCGAGGCCCGCGCTGCCCAGAGGCCCAGGGGCACGCAGAGCAGGCTGAGGCTGCCGACCAGAACCCAGGTCCAGGGCCAGGCGGCATTGCCTTGGGTCGCCAGCAGCGGCGGAAGCGTGGCCCCGACCAGCATGATCGCCGTCCCGCCGCCAGAGCCGAACAGGATTGCGATGCCCAGGGCGTTGCGCTTGGGGTTGTCAGCGAACAGGCGCGCCGCCAAGGCCCCGGCGGTGGCGAAGGATAGCGCACCGGTCAACCCCGTCACGAACCGCCACAGGCTTTGCCACCACAGCGCCGGGATCAGCCCGGTTGCCAGAATCGCCAGCGCCGTGCCGACCAGCCCGATGGCAAACAGCAGGTTTGGGCTGACCCGGCGCAGGGCGATCATCGTGCCGATCGCGCCCAGAATATAGCCCAGCGCGTTGGCGGTGTTCAGCCATCCGGCTTGTGCATAGGTCCAGCCCAGATCGGCGCGCATCGCCGGCAGGATCAACCCATAGGCGAAGCGCCCGAACCCGTTGGTGACGAGCACGCCCAGCGACAGGCCCAACAGGATCAGCCACGGATTGGGGCGGGTGGCTGCGGTCATGGTGGCTCCGGTTTCAGGTCGGCCCTTGATGCCGTGCGATTGCAGTCTGGGCAAGCCGTAAGCACCCCTCGTGCTTGCATTTGCGCGCGCCTCGGTCTAGGCCACGGCGCAAACGGGACCAGACGACGGGACGGGCGGCTCATGGACGGCATTCAGGATCTTCGGGCGAAATATCTGAGCGAGATTTCGGCGGCTTCGGGCGCTGAGGCGCTGGAGACGGTGCGACTTGCGGCTTTGGGCAAAAAGGGCGAGATCAGCCTGAAAATGCGCGAGTTGGGCAAGATGTCGCCCGAGGAGCGTCTTGTGGCAGGTCCGGCGTTGAATGGCCTCAGGGATGAGATCGACACGGCCCTGCGCGCGCGCAAGATCGCGATGGACGATGCGGCACTCGATGAACGGCTGAAATCCGAGTGGCTGGATGTGACCCTGCCGGGCCGCCCCCGCCCGCGCGGCACGATCCACCCGGTCAGCCAGGTGACCGAGGAATGCACGGCAATTTTCGCCGACATGGGGTTCCGGGTGGCCGAGGGGCCGCAGATCGAGACCGATTGGTATAATTTCGACGCGCTCAACATCATGCCCGAACATCCCGCCCGGCAAGAGCATGACACGTTCTTCATGCACCGCGCCGAGGGTGACACGCGCCCGCCCCATGTGCTGCGCACCCATACCAGCCCCGTGCAAATTCGCGCGATGCAAGAGCAGGGCGCGCCGATCCGGGTGATCGCGCCGGGGCGGGTGTATCGCATGGACATGGACATGACCCATGCGCCGATGTTCCACCAGATCGAGGGCATGGCGATTGGCCGCGATATCTCAATGGCCAACCTGAAATGGGTGCTCGAGGAGTTTTTCAGTGCTTATTTCGGCACCAAGGTGAAAACCCGGTTCCGCGCCTCGCATTTCCCCTTCACCGAACCCTCGGCCGAGGTTGATATTCAGTGTTCGTGGGTCGGCGGGCAGTTGCGCGTCGGCGAAGGCGACGGCTGGATGGAGGTGCTGGGCTCTGGCATGATGCACCCCAATGTGCTGCGCGCGGGCGGAATCGACCCCGATGAATGGCAGGGTTTTGCCTTTGGCATGGGCATCGACCGCATGGCGATGCTGAAATACGGCATCCCCGACCTGCGCGCTTTCTTTGAAAGCGATCTGCGCTGGCTTCGGCATTTCGGCTTCTCGCCGCTGGCGGCCCCGACGATCCACGCTGGGTGAGGGGGGGATTCGGGCATGCGATCGTCCCGCGGCATAGTCCAGCGCCGGGAAACGTGAGCCATTCCACCCCCTTCCGCTCTTGCCAGCCCATACCGCACTCCACTAGGTTTAGGCCGCGCTGACCAAAGCCGAATAGGGACCGTTCCGCATGACCAACTTTCGCAACCGTGTGTTTGTCGCCAGTATCCTGGCCTGCCTCGCGATGCCCGCCTTGGCGCAGGACACCGGCGAGGTGATCACGCGGCAATATGCTGACGGCGGCATCTACGAGGGCGCTTTTGTCGATGGCCTGCAAGACGGGCAGGGCACCTATCGTTTGCCGAACGGATTTGAATACACCGGCGAGTGGGTGCAAGGGCAGATCACCGGCACTGGCACGGCGCGCTACCCGAATGGCTCGGCGTACGAGGGTCAGTTCGAGGATGGTCGCCCGCACGGGCAGGGGCGCATGGTCTTTGCCGATGGCTCGTCTTACGAGGGCAGCTGGGACGCGGGCCGCATCATGGGCCAAGGCACCCGGCGCTATGTGACGGGCGTGGTCTATACCGGCACGTTCGACGACAGCCAGCCGCATGGTACCGGCGTGATGGAGCGTCCCGGTGGGCTGCGTTATGACGGTGAGTGGGCGCATGGCATGCGCGAGGGGCAGGGCACGATCACCTACCCGGACGGCTCGGTTTATACCGGCGGCATGCTGGCCGACCAGCGCCACGGAGAAGGGCGGCTGACACGGCCCGACGGCACGATTTATGACGGCGAATGGTCCGAAGGCATGTTGCACGGCGCTGGTGTCCTGACGCTGGCCGAGGGGGATCGACGCGAAGGCACGTTCCAGCAAGGGATGCTGCAGGGTGTCGGGCGGTTGATGTTGGCCGATGGCAGCATTTACGAGGGCGCATTTGTCGATGACTTGCGCCAAGGGCGCGGGCGACTGACTTCGGCGGATGGGCATGTCTACACGGGCGACTGGGTCGCGGACCGTATCGACGGCACCGGCGTGATGACCGCCCCCGATGGCACGCGCTATGACGGCCAGTTCCGTGATGGTGTGCCCGATGGACAAGGGGTGATCACCTATGCCGACGGCACCGGATACACCGGCACTTGGGTTGAGGGCCGGATGGAGGGTCAGGGGCGTGCACGGATCTCGCAGAATCTGGTCTATGAAGGCAGCTTCCGCGCCGGGCGCCCTCATGGCGAAGGCCGGATGGAATATGCCGACGGGCGCATTTATTCGGGCACGTTCAACAATGGTATCCGCGAAGGGCACGGGACCATGATCTACCCGAATGCGACGCGCTACGAGGGCCAGTTTGTTGCCGGAGAGCGAGACGGGATGGGCACGATCACGCTGGCGGATGGCTTTACCTATGCCGGGCAATGGCGCGCCGGGCAGATCCACGGCTCGGGCACGGCGACCTATGCGAATGGTGACGTGTACGAGGGCGAATTTGTTGACGGCGTGCGCGTGGGGCAAGGCACGCTGCGCTACGCGGCCGGCCAGGTGGTGTCCGGGCGCTGGGAGAATGGCGTTTTGGTTGAACCAGATGCCACGCCAGCCCCCGCCGACGGCGCGGCACCGGCCAGCGACGGCTAGATCCCGATCAGGTCCAGAAACTCGGACTCGCGCAGGATGCGCAACCGATGGCCTTGCGCGATCAGGGCCTGTGCATCGCGCAGCTTGGTGCTGCGGATCTCATCAGCGCGTGTATCCAGATCCCGGTCGGCGATCACCAGCAGGGTGACATCGGCATTGACCTTGGCCGCCACCCGAATCCCGGCCGTGGCCGCAAGGGTCGCGACCGCATCGCGAGAGCGGCTGAGCTTGCCGGTGATGCACGCAACTTGGCCATAAAACGGCCCGTCCTTGTTGCCCGCCCGTGTTACCTGTTTGCCATAGGCCCGTGCGGGCCTGCCGGACAACAGATCAAACCGATGCCCCGTCTCGGCCTCGGCGCACAGGACAACCTGCGCCGCTGCGCGCGCATCCTCGACCGCGTCGTGGTGCTCGAACTCCAGTGACAGGAAGGATTTCAGACTGGCCAACCCGTGCCCTCCATTGCCCGTCAATTGCGGCCAGGCGCGGCGCGCGATGGTCACGCTGTCATGCCAAGGCGTGCCAAGCGGCTCCAGTCCGAAACGCTGACAGGCGGCGTTCATGGCGCGTTTGTCGAACCCACTGTGCTGCACCAGGGGCGTGACATCCAGCAACCGGCGCAAGGGGGCAAACACCCCGGCAAAATCGGGCGCATTCGTCACGGTGGCCGCGTCAATGCCATGCAATCGGGTGTTGAACTGTTCAAAAACCCCGCGCGGATTGACCAGAAACCCAAGCGTGGCGATCTGCCCATCTGCGCGCACACAGGCAAGGCCAATCTGGCAGATGCTGGACATCTCGCCATTGGCGGTTTCCACGTCCAGCGCAATGAACCGCAAATCCATGTCCAGCACCGCATCGACAGAGGCGGCGGGCCAATGCGGCGCGATAGAATGGGTCGGGAGGTCGGGGTTGGGCATGCGTTCGCGCCTTTGGATCACCGGCGTCATTGTGCCGTTAGAAGCGCATGACTTCAACATGTGGTCGCATTGGGCGCTCCGCGGGTCGTCGCCCCTTTATTTCACAGACGGGCTGCGGGCCGCTCGGTGCGCCGTCGGATGGGTCGAGTTCACGGAGAAGGTGTCATCCCGGTCTTTGGAACGCTCGCCACAAAGGCCAATCCTTCATCCTGCGGGTCAAGACTCCATTGCCTGCAACGATTGCCGCGGGTCTTTGATCGGCCATGATCCCCGGGCGCATCACGCCACGGCAGGCCCTTGCGATTGATGAAGATCACCCAGAAGAGAACATGCCAATCATCGACGCGCGGCGAGCCATGGCGCTTGCGACAGAAGGCCGGCAGGCGGACCATCTGAGTGTCTGCCTGCCGGAAACGGCGTCGCATTGATCAATCTGCATGACGAGCCTGAAGCACGCCGCAAACAGAAACCCAATGGGTCATGACCCGAATGAGGCACGCGCCATAACCCTGATTGTCAGTCGTACGGTGTTTTGGCGATTGAATGTGGGCTCTGGCCGATACTTCGGGACTGCTCGCACAAAACTCGAAGATTCGCGCCTTGGCGTGGCCGTCGCGCCATGGATATTGCGCAGGGCAGGCACCGACGCGATGGCAAGATCCGAATTGCCCCATTGTGCGCAGCGCAAATAGGCGGCACCATAAAGAAAAACAGTTGCAGAGGTGAGCAGACCAATGAATGTCAATCGACGCGTGTTTGGGCTGGGGCTTGTCAGCCTCGGCCTTTCGGCCTGTTCGCGGATTGCCTCCGGCACCGCGCGCTCGACGACTCCCGACGAGTTGCCTGCTGACCTCTATCCGGTGTCAAACGCAGCGTATGACGCTTGGGTTGAGTCTTTTCGGTCGCGCGCCGAGGCACAAGGAATTTCGCGATCCACGCTTTCGACGGCATTTCGCGGCGCGGGGTTCCTGCCCGGCGTCGTGACGCGTGACCGCAACCAGACCGAGTTTCGCCGCACGCTCGAGGATTACCTTTCGATCGCGGCCTCGGACGAACGCGTCGAGAAGGGCCGCCAAGCCTATGCCCGCCATCGCCGCACGCTGGACGCCATCGAGGCCGACACCGGCGTTGATGCGAAAATCCTCACCGCAATCTGGGGGCTGGAAAGCTATTTTGGCGAGCGGCAGGGGCTGATCCCGGTGATCTCGGCAACCTCGACGCTGGCCTTTGAGGGGCGTCGCGGTCGGTATTTCGAGCGCGAGTTGATGGCGGCGCTGCGCATCGTGCAAAATGGCGATATCGGCGCATCACGCATGACCGGCAGTTGGGCGGGGGCGATGGGCCACACGCAATGCATGCCGACGGTATTCCAGGAATACGCCGTGGATTTCACCGGCGACGGGCGGCGCGATATCTGGTCCGAGGATCCCTCGGACGCGCTGGCGACGACCGCGAATTATCTGAGGCGCCACGGCTGGACCCGTGGACTGCCCTGGGGCGGCGAGGTCGGCTCTCGTGGTGCCGGGCCAGCGGGCCGGGTGATCCAGCCACAAGCGGGCGGGCCGCGCTTTAACGTCACCGACAATTTCCGCGTGATCAAACGCTACAACCCGTCGGATGCCTATGCGCTGGGGGTCGGGCATCTGGCTGACCGGATCGGTGGTGGCGGGCCGTTGCGCACCAGTTTTCCGCCCGATGCCAACGGCATGACCAAGGCTGACCGGATCGCCTTGCAGGAACGTCTCACGGCACGCGGCTTTGATACGCAAGGGGCGGATGGCGTGATCGGCAGCAACACCGAAGCCGCGATCAGTGCCTATCAGGCCAGCCGGGGCTTGCCTGTTACCGGAACGCCGTCGCTGGAGCTGCTGCGCAGCCTACGCTGATTGCGGGCCCGCCGTGGCTGCGTCCTCGCGACCAGAACGGGACCAAGGCCCGACCGTTCGGCAGGTGGCTTTGACGCGCGCCGCAAGGCACCGTCATTGTTGCAAGCTGGTTTTGTGACGTGACGACAGATGTTATGCTCAAGCGATATGACCAAAAGGACCGCCGCATGCCCGCCAATAACCCCGGTATCGAGGATCTGACCACACCCGCCTTACTGCTGGATGAGGCCAAGATGATGCGCAACATCGAGCGATTGGAGGCACATGCGCGCAGCTTGGGGGTTGCGCTGCGGCCGCATCTGAAAACCGCGAAATCGGTCGAGATAGCCCTGCGTCTCGGTGGTGGGGTGAGCGCGCCGATCACGGTCTCGACCCTGGCCGAGGCCGAGGTGTTCCATGACGCCGGTTTCACGGACATCCTTTATGCCGTGGGGATCGCGCCGCAAAAGCTGGCGCGCGTGCAGGCGTTGCGCGCCAAAGGTTGCGATCTGGTTGTGATTCTGGATAGCCCGGAGCAAGCCAGCGCGGTTGCAAAGGCCGGGGTGCCCGCTCTGATCGAGATCGACAGCGACGGTCATCGCGGCGGGCGTCTGGCGGATGATCCTGCGTTGATCGAAATCGGCAAGATCCTTGGGGCCAAGGGCGTGTTGCGCGGCGTGATGACTCATGCGGGCGAGAGTTACACGGTGCGGGGTGCGGCTGCTCATGCCGAATTTGCCGAGTTGGAACGCAGCTCTGCGGTCAAGGCGGCCGACGCGTTGCGGGCGGCAGGATTGCCCTGTCCGATTGTCAGCGTCGGTTCGACCCCAACCGCCCACGCGGCCCGCGATTTGACCGGTGTCACCGAGTTGCGCGCCGGGGTCTATATGGTCTTTGATCTGGTGATGGCGGGGCTTGAGGTCTGCACCCTCGACGATTTGGCGCTCAGTGTCTTGACCACCGTCATCGGGCACCAACCGGCAAAGGGATGGGTGATGATCGACGCCGGGTGGATGGCAATGTCGCGTGATCGCGGCACGCAGACGATGGATGTGGATCAGGGCTACGGCGTGGTTTGCGATGTCGAAGGGCGCGTATTGCGTGATCTGATCGTGCGCAGCGCAAATCAGGAGCACGGGATCATTGCGCTGCGTTCCGGGGCAAAGGGGCCGCTGCCCGATCTGCCGGTCGGCACACAGCTGCGCATTCTGCCCAACCATGCCTGTGCGACCGCCGCGCAATATGACCGATACCATGTGCTTTCGGCGGCGGGTGGCCCACTGAAAACCTGGCACCGGTTTGGCGGCTGGTAAGGAGCGTTCCATGATCTTTGTCACCGAAGCCCAATCCTCTGCATTGGTTACCGCCGAACTGGCCTTCGAAGCCATGCGCTGCGCCTTCATCGCCGCCACGGGACCGGACGCCGCGATCTTTCCCGTGGTCCTTGGTCACGCCAGCGACCCGCAGAACCGTTTCACGATCAAATCCGCGGCGGGGCCGGATCTTGCCGGGCTCAAGGTTGGGGCCTATTTCCCCACCAACGATGCGCGGGGCCTGCCGCGCCATGCGTCAACGATCCTGTTGATTGACCAGGCGTCGGGCAAAATCGGCGCCGTGGTCGAGGGGTCGGCGCTCAATTGCTTTCGGACCGCCGCCGCCGACGCCGTTGCCACCGACGCGCTTGCACGCACAAATGCGGCGGTTTTGACGGTGTTTGGCACCGGTCATCAAGCGGCGTATGAGGTCGCGGCGATCGCCCGGATCCGTCCTCTGTCGCGTGTGCTGGTGGTGGGTCGTGACCCCTCCCGCGCGGCGGCATTTGTCAAAGCGCTACAGGCGCAAGGATTCCCCGCCGAAACGGCCGCCGCCGAACCCGCAGTTCGGGCGGCGGACGTCATCGTCACCGCAACCACCGCCACAGAGCCATTGTTCAAGGCGGACTGGGTCCGCCCCGGCACGCATATATCCTCGATGGGGTCGGATTCTCTGGGCAAACAGGAGTTGCCGCCAGAACTTTTCACCCGCGCGCGGCTTTTTTGCGATTTGCCGGAGCAATCCGCGCGGATCGGCGAATTCCAACATGCTGACCCCGGGCGCACCTTGACCGCCATTGGCGCTGTACTGACGGGGGCCGATGATGGTCGCCAAAGCGACGACGATATCACGATCTTCGACAGCTCCGGTATTTCCTTGCAGGATCTCTTTATTGCCAAAGCGATCCTGGATGCGACCGCCGCAAACACGCGTCTTGACGGTTAGGATCGCCGAACGCGGGTCGCGCGCCCAGAGCATCGCGTGACTTGTCGCGCAGGTGCGTCAAGCGGAATCCTCGGGTTGCCGAATTGGCCTGACTGTCATCGGTGACAACGCGCAGGGCGATGGCCGCTCAACGCGCTGCAAATCCACGAACTTGCGCGGCATGGACCGCCAAACCGTCAGGCGGCGACGCCGGTCGCGGATGGGTTTTGCGCAGCGGTTGCACGCACGATGACTTCAAGTCGCTATACTTAAAAGACCTTTTAATCCGCAGGATTTTCGCCAAACATCCTACCCTTCTATAAGCAACCAAGCGATTTGAGGTTGTAAAATTGCTTGACGGATAAAGTGCATTGATACATCAAGTGTACTAGGACGGCGAGAATCATTTGGGATGGGCACATGCAGGCATTGATAGTTGACGCGATTCGCACGCCACGGGGCAGGGGTGGCAGCAAGGGCGGATCGTTGACCGGCATTCGGGCCGCCGATCTGCTGGCAGGGCTGTTTGCCGAGATGTCGCGCCGCTATCCGGGGGTCGAATCCGCAGTCGAGGATGCGATCATTGGCTGTGCCTCGCAGGTGGGCGATCAGGGCGGCAACGTCGCCAAGACGGCGTTGATCCGCGCGCATTGGCCCGAAACGGTTTCGGGCCTCTCGGTCAACCGGTTTTGCGCGTCGGGCCTCTCGGCGGTGAATGTCGGCGCGGCGCAAGCCCATGTGAACGATGCCTGCTATGCGGCCGGTGGCGTCGAATTGATGTCCAGAACCCCGATGTTCGCCGACAAGGGCGCGCTTTTTGTCGACCCGGAGGTCGCGGCCTCGGCCAGCGCGGTCCACCCGATCCTCGCGGCGGATCTGGTGGCGACATTGCATGACATCAGCCGCGAAGATTGCGACGCCTACGCGGCCTTGTCACAACAGCGCGCCGAGGCTGCGCGGAGCCGGGGTGCCTATGCGTCCATCGTGCCGGTGCGCACTGCGGATGGAACCGTCGTTCTCGAGCAGGATGAAACCATCCGCACGGGGGTGACCGCCGAAAAACTGAGCGCGATTGACGCGAGCTTTCCAATCATCGGCAAACCGGAAGAAAGCGCACGACTTCTGGCGGCCTATCCCGATATTGCGCAGATCCGGCATGTCCACCACGCGGGCAATGCCCCGGCGATGGCGGACGGTGCGGCGCTGGTGCTCCTGGCGAACCCTGACACCGCGCGAAAGCACGGCCTGCGCCCTCGCGCGCGCATTCTGGCAACCGCCGAGGCCAATGTGGCGATCACCCAGACCGGCGCGGTTGATGCGACCCTCAAGGCGCTGGCACGGGCAAAGCTGGAGGTCAAAGACATCGACTTGTGGGAGGTGCGCGACAGTTTTGCGGCGGTCACCTTGCACTATATCCGCACGCTGGGCCTGAATATCGACGCCTTCAACGTCAACGGCAGTTCGATTGCATTGGGTCACCCCTTGGGCGCGACGGGTGCCATGCTGGTGGGAACGCTGCTGGATGAAATGGATGCACGCGACTTGCGCTACGGCGTTGTTGCCATTGCGGGTGCTGCCGGGGTTGCCTCGGCCAGCGTCATCGAGCGCCTGCCGCAGACAGCCTGAACCGAAAACCCCGGAGGAGAGACCCATGGTAGACATTTTCAATCACGGTCATTCGACCCTGAAATTCCCCAACGACAACCCCTATCTGAACGGCCCGCACAAGCCGATTGATCTGGAATACACCGCCAGAGGCCCGGATCTACAGGTGATCGGCGAGATCCCCAAGGATCTGCAAGGGATGTATGTGCGCAACGGGCACAATCAGGTGCATGAGCCGATTGGCAAATATCACCCGTTCGACGGTGACAGCATGCTGCACGCGGTCTGGTTCAACGAAGGCAAGGTCGAATATCGCAACCGGTATACCCAAACCACCGGGTACTTGGCCGAGAAGGGCGCAGGTCGTTCGCTGTGGCCGGGCATCATCGAGCCGCGCAAGCGCCAGCGTCGCGGCTGGGGCAGCATCAACGCGATGAAGGACAACGCGGGCACCGACGTGGTTGTACACGCCGGCAAGATCATCGTGGCGATGTCGCAGTGCTCGGAACCCTACCGCATCGACAGCCAGACCCTCGAAACACTTGGCCCGGATCAGAACTGGGAAGTGGCGCTGGGGGATCGTGGCATCTGCTCGCACTTCAAGGTTGATGAGCATTCCGGCCACATGATGTTCTTCAACTTTTCGGAAAAAGCGCCTTACATGAACTATGGCGTTGTCGATGGCGACAACAACCTGGTGCATTATGTGCCGATCGACCTGCCCGGGCCGCGTTGGCCGCATGATCTGGGCATGACCGAGAATTATTCGATCCTGCACGATCTGCCGATGTTCTTTGACCCTGAATCGCTGAAAAAAGGCGGCCACCGTCTGCGCTTCTGGAAGGATATCCCCGCGCGCTTTGGTGTGATCCCGCGCTTTGGCACCAGTGACGACGTCAAATGGTTCGACGCCAAGCCGTGTTACATCCTGCACCTCTCAAACAGCTACGAAGAGGGCGACGAGGTCATTCAGGAAGGCTGCATCATGCCGAACCCTGTGCCGGACCTCAGCGATCTGCCAAAAGAAGGCTATGAGCGTCTGTGCCGGATGCTGGACATGCACACGCAGGGCACGCACATGCACCGCTGGCGCTTCAACATGAAAACCGGTGAGGTCAAGGAAGAAACCTTGGACGACCAGATCACCGAATTCCCGATGGTCAACGGCCTGTATAACGGGCGCAAGACGCGCTACAGCTACAATGCCATTCCGATCAAGGGCGAGTGGCTGTTGGACGGGTTGAAGAAATACGACCTCAAGACCGGCAACACCCAGACCTTCATGATGCCAAAGGGCGAGTTTGTCTCTGAGGCACCGTTCGCGCCGCGTATCAACGCAAAGTCCGAGGATGACGGCTATATCGTCACCTTCGTGACCAACCAGAACACCGGCAAGGGCGAATGCGTGTTGTTCGATGCGCAGAACATCGACAAGGGGCCGATCTGCCGGATCATCATGCCCTACCACATCCCGACGGGGGCACATGCCTTCTGGGCGGGTTCGCATCTGCTCTATGAAAACGGCGTCAGCCTGGCGGGCTAAGCCTGATATTGCCCTGTCCGCGCGGTCGAGGCTGTGCGGGCAGGGCCACTGCTTTCCCTGGCATTGAAGGACGAAGACCATGACAATTCAAGGTCGTATCGGCGTGCGCAACCCGCGTACCGGGGAACAGGACTACAGCTTTACACCCAACCTGCCGGAAGATGTCGTCGCCCTGGCCGATGAGCTGCGCCGCGCGCAACCGGCGTGGCAGGCGGCGGGTCTGCAACACCGCATCGCAACCCTCAACGCGTTTCGCGACGCCCTGGCGCGGCACGCCAGCGCTCTGCGCCACGCGGTCGAAACCGACACCGGCCGGGTGTTCGAGACGGCGATCGAACAGGGTGTCGCCGCCGTCTGGGTTGATCGCTGGGCGCATGTCGCCCTTGAAACCCTGGAACCCGAGATCACGGCGACCGAGACTCCGGGCCTTGTGTCGAAAGCCGGGTTTTCGCCCTATCCGCTGGTGGGGGTGATCAGCCCGTGGAATTTTCCGCTCGCACTGTCGTTGATGGATGCGATCCCCGCGCTGCTGGCCGGTTGCGCGGTGATGATCAAACCCTCCGAGGTCACGCCGCGCTTCATCGACGTGATGGACCGGGTGCTGGATGAGGTGCCCGACTTGCGCCGCGTCCTGCGGTATTTGCGCGGTGCTGGTGACATTGGCGCCGCCGTTGTCGAGACCAGCGATCTGATCTGTTTTACCGGCTCCACCGCCACCGGGCGCAAGGTTGCCGCGCAAGCCGGTGCGCGGTTTATCCCCTGTTTTACCGAGTTGGGCGGCAAGGATCCTGCGATCCTCTTGCCGGGTGCCGATCTGACGCGCGCCGCCAAGGCCCTGGCCAACGGCGCGACATTGGGGTCGGGGCAGCAATGTTACTCCATCGAGCGGATCTATGTCCCGCGTGGCGATGAGGCCGCGTTCCTCAAGCTGCTTCTGGCGGAAGTCGGCAAGTTGAAACTCAGCTATCCCGATCCGAAAATCGGCGACATCGGCCCGCTGACCTTCGCCCCGCAAGCCGAGGTCATCACCCGCCATCTGGCCGATGCGGTGGCAAAAGGCGCGACGGTCCATTGTGGCGGGGCCATCGAGCATCACGGCGGCGGGCTGTGGTGCCCGGTGACGGTGCTGACAGGCGTCACCCATGACATGCAGATCATGACCGAGGAAACCTTTGGCCCGATCTTGCCGATCATGGCCTATGACACGGTCGATGACGCCATCGCGCTGGCCAACGACAGCACCTATGGCCTCAGTGCGGCGGTCTTCGGCCCCGAGGAGGCGGCCATCTCCACCGCGCAACAGCTTTGCGCCGGCGGTATTTCCGTCAATGACGCGGGGATCGCGCCGATGTTGATGGGGGACCGACTGGTTGCCGAGAAAACGGCGTTCCGGGGGTCGGGCCTTGGCGGCTCGCGGCTGGGGCGCGATGCCCTCAAGCGGTTCATGCGCAAACAAGCCATCATCGTGAACCGCAACACCGGCGCCTCGCCCTGGTGGTTTGAAACCCTTCGCACAGAGGATTGAGCATGGATTTTTCGGGTCAAACGGTTTTGGTCACCGGCAGCGCCTCGGGCATTGGGCGGGCGATTGCGCAGCGGTTTGCGAAAGCCGGGGCCAATCTTGTGCTGCATGGTCTGAACGAACAAACCAAAACCGCCGCGCTGGCCGCCGAATTGCAGGCAATGGGCCGCACCACGTTGGAAACCGACGGTGACCTGACCGACCCTGCGGTTCCTGCCGCGATCGCCGCGCAGATCGACGAGCGTTTTGGCCAATTGGATGTTCTGGTCAATTGCGCCGGGGCATCGCCTTTGAAAAGCAAACTGGAAGACATGCCGTTTGAAAGCTGGAACCGGATCCTTGCGATCAATGTCGGCACGCAGATGTTGATGAGCCAGGCGTCGCTGCCTTTGCTGCGCAAGGGGCAGGGCAAGGCCATTGTGAATATCAGTTCCTCGGTAACGCGGGTCGGTGGCGTACCTGGCGGCATCGCCTATACCGCGGCCAAGGGGGCCGTGGACAGTTTCACCCGCGCTCTGGCCCGCGAACTTGCGCCCGAGGGGATCCGCGTCAACGCCGTTGCCCCGGGCTTGGTCGAGTCCGATTTTCACCCCTTTTCGGCACGCGAGCATTACGCCTCGGTCGCAGATTTCACACCCCTTGGCCGGATCGGCGAACCTGACGACCTGGCCGGGCCGGTTGTGTTTCTGGCGTCAACCGAGGCTGCGTGGGTCACGGGCGAAGTTCTCGAAGTGACGGGCGGCCTGCGGCTGTCGTTCTGAAGTCGCCAGACGCGGCGCGCGAATCGCAATGCGCCTAGGCGTTTGATTGCCCGGTCAGGATACATAGTCTGAACCTAATGAATTCGTTTTATGCGGGACAATTCCGGCGAAAGTTCGGAAAGGCGCTGGAAAAATTGCGCTATTGTCGGAACTGAGGCGTGATTCAGATGAAAAATCTGCGACTCTGGCAAAAAAGAGCTTTTAGCAAATGGTTTCTTTAGTGTATTATGCTCGCAGAGTTTCCAAGAGGCGAATTGCACATGAACACGCAAAGACATGAGGACGCGGACTTGTTTGCCGGTGCGCGGGTTTTGCCTGATTTTCTGGTGCGAAATTGCCGAGAGCGTCCGACGGACGAATGCCTGATTGACCCATCCAACCGCGCACGGGTTGCGCAGGGGGATGCGCTGCGCTTGACTTGGGCGGAGCTTGGGCAGCGCGTGGACCGCATGGCGCTGCGGCTTGTGGATCAGGGCATAACCAAAGGAGACGTTGTGCTTTTGACGGCTCCGACCTTGCACGAAACGCTTGTGGTTCAGCTGGCGTGTTTGCGTTTGGGGATCATCGTCGCCTCGTTCCCGGCGCAATATCGCGAGGCCGAGGTGAGCAGCTTTGTATCGCGCCTCAAGCCGCGCGCGCTTATCGGGCATGAGCGTCTGGGGCGGCACGCCAATGCCGCAATGCTGGATCAGATTGCGCGCGCCCAAAGCACGCCACTGCCGGTTCTCGCGTTTGGCGATGGGGCGTTGCCAGCCGGGGTTGTCGCGTTGGATGCCGAGGCCGCGCGCGCCTTGAGCCCCGACGAGGCGGACAGGATCGCGGAGGCCTATGCCGCGGCCGGTGTGCAGCCCGATGATCATGCCTTTATCGTTTTCACGTCGGGCACCTCTGCGGCACCCAAAGCAATTCCGCGCACGCAGCAAGATCTGTTCGAGATGCGGCGTTTCTTGAATGATTGCGGCAATCTGTCGGTCGGCGGCACGTTCCTGTCGCCGCGTATGCTCAATACCATCGGCTCGGTGGCCAATGGTCTGGCGTCGTGGCTGTATTCCTCGGCCCGAATGGTCTTGCACCATCCCTTTGATATTGATGTGTTTCTGGAGCAAATCGCGACCGAACGCCCCGAGGTTACTTCGTGCCCGCCGGCCATTCTGACCTCCATGTTGCAGCGTATCGAGGCGGGTGAACCCGTTGACCTTTCCAGTTTGCACCACATCACCTCTGGATCAGCACAGCTCGACCCCCGCTTGATGATCGCGTTTCGGGATCGGTTCGGCATCGCTCTGGTGAACGCCTATGGGTCGAGCGAGGGGGCCATGCTGTTGGCGTCCGTGCAGGATATTCCCGACGCCGAAGACCGCGCGCATTATTTCTTGCGGCTGGGGGACGGGCCACGGGCCACGAAACTGCCGGTCCTGTCGCAATACCGGACGCGACTTGTCGACCCGGCGACCGATGCTCCCATTACCGAGGCCGATGTGATCGGCGAGTTGCGTTTCAAAGGGCCGACAATTCTGCGCGCCTATTGGGATGACCCGCACGGCACCTCCGAAGCCTTTGACGCCGAGGGCTGGTTCCGCACCGGCGACCTTTTCACTTATGCGGGCAAGGACTGCGAGTTTCTGAAATTCGTCGGCCGCCTGAAGCATATCATTGTGCGCGGTGGCCTGAATATCTCCGCCGAGGAGGTTCAGATCCTCGCACTGACTCACCCCGCAGTGTCAGAGGCGCTCGCGGTTCCCGTGCCCGACGAGAAGCTGGGCGAGAAAGTTGGCATTGCCGTCACCCTGCGCCCCGGCGCGTCGCTGACCTTGCCCGAACTTTGCGAACACCTGAAAAACGTGGCGAAGATCGCCGTGTTCAAACTGCCCGAGCATTTGCGCGTGATTGATGCGCTGCCTGTACTGCCAAGTGGCAAGACAGACCAAACTGCTGTGCGCGCGCTCTTTGCGCAGCAGCAATCGTGAGAATGGAAGATCAAAAATGACAAGAACCTTACCCGATTACAGCGTCACCGGAGACGGGCCCGTCACAGTCTTCTTGCTGCACGGCGCGTTCGGGGCGAAGGAATACTGGCGCAACCAATTGCGTGCTTTCAGCGCGGCCGGGCTGCGCATCGTGGCGTGGGATGCACCGGGTTATGGGTGCAGCCCGTTGCCTGACGATTTTTCCGTCGAAACCGCGTCCGAGGCCTTGGTCAGGCTGATCGAGCGTGAAGGCACGCAAACCAACATTATCCTCGGCCATTCGATGGGCGGCATGGTTGCGATCCGGACTTATGGCATGATACCGGACGCGATTGACGGCTTGGTGCTGTCGGCAACCTCCGCGGCCTTTGGTCGCTCCGAGGGGGAGTGGCAAAAGGCCTTCGTTCAGGCGCGGGTCGCGCCCCTGGACGAGGGGCGCAGCCTGGAAGACTTTGCCCCGGAGATGCTGCGCGCGATGTTCGCGCCGGGCATCACCAACACGGCAACGGATCTGGTCATCCGCGTCGTGTCGCAGATGAAGCCGGAAACATTCCGCGCCGCGATCGAGGCCGTCACCCGCTTTGATGCCCGTGATGTCTTGCCAAGGATGACGGTTCCGGTGCTTTGCATTGCGGGTGGCCATGACCTGTCAGCGGCACCGCCCAAGGTCATGGAAAAGATGGCCACCAAGATCGCCAAGGGCGAGTTTCAGTGCATGGACCACGTCGGCCACTTTGGCTGGGCTGAAGACCCGGAAGACTATAACACGCGCGTCCTTGCGTTCCTCAAGGGCCGGATCCCGGCGGTCGCCAAGGTCATGCGCGATGTACCCGTTGATGCCTGAGGTTTGCGCCGCCACGGATGGGCAACTCCGGTTTCGCACGCAGGAAACCTTGCGCTTTGGGGATCAGGACGTCCAGGGCCATATCAACAACGCGGTGTATTCCACGCTTTTGGAGTGCAACCGCGTTGCGTTCCAAACCACGGGGAAATGTCTGGTTCTCGAGCCGACTCAGAACGTCGTTGTCGCCGCGATTGCGATTGATTTTCTCCGCGAGCTTCATTGGCCTGCCACAGTCGAGATCAGGCTGGGCGTGACTCGCATCGGGCGCAGCAGTTTCGACTTTGCACAAGAAATCTGGCTGGGTGAGACACGGGTTTCACGGGCGCGCTCGACGCAGGTTCTGATGGTTCGCGCGACCCGGAAGCCGACGCCTCTGTCAGAGGATCAGCGTCAGCAACTGAGTGATTGGTTCACATCTTAACTAATTCAATAGATGCACTGAAGATGGGCGTGGAAAAGCGGGTCACGGCGCGCAGGCGTCACGTTCTTTCTGGCAATCACTTGCTATTAATCAAGTATTACGCGGAATTTTCTGCGCTTTCCGGCAAAGAAAAATCTTTGACCATTGGTTCGTTAACTGTATTCTAAAAGACGGGAGACAAGGCGAATCACTGGTTCGCCTGCCGCCAATCAGGCGGGAAAACTGAGGGAGGATCCCATATGAACACCCGGAATATCTTTGTCGGCGGCCTCGTGGCCAGCACCTTTGCCCTTTCGGCGAGCCTCGTTGATGCGCGCGAAATGAGCCTGGCAACCTATCTGCCCGCAAGCTCGTCATTCGTGACCGGTCTGGTCGAGCCTTGGGCCGCCTGGATCAACGAGCATGCCAACGGCGAATTCAGCGTCCAGGTGTTTGCCGGTGGGACGCTTGGCCGTGACCCCAACCAGCAAGACCGCATCGTCTCGTCGGGTATTGCCGACATGGCGGTGATCGTGCCGGGGCGCAACCTCGGCGCGTACCCACATTACGCGATTTTCGAGCTTCCCGGCTTTGCCCGCAGTGCCGACGAGGGTAGCTATGCGGCGTGGCAGATGCACCTCGATGGCACGCTGGAAACCGGTGACGATCTGAAGGTTCTGGCAGTCTGGACCACCGACCCCTACATCGTCCACACCGCCAGCCCGCTGCATGATATCGCCGGAATCGAGGGCCTTCGCCTGCGTGTTCTGGGTCAGACGCAAACGGAATCGGTCCTGGCGCTCGGCGGCGTTCCGCAGGCCGTCAGCATCACGGAAACGCCCGAGGCAATCAGCCGCGGTACCTTGGACGGATCGCTGGCCGACTGGGCGGTGTTCGACATCTTCCACATTGGCGAGGTTGCAACCAACAGCTACACCTTGCCGATGGGCGTTCTGGCCATGTCGGTCGCGATGAACAGCAACAGCTATGATGAACTGTCGCCCGAAGGCCAGGCCGTTTTGGCCGAGGCTGGCGAAGTCTGGCAGGCGATGGTGATCGATTTCTATGCCGGCGAGCGCGGCCGTATCATCGCCGAATACACGGCGAACGGGCAGGTGATCACCGAAGCGAGCGATGAAGCCATCGAGACCTTGCTGGAGGCAACCGGCGAACTGGCAGGCGCGGCGCGTGCCTCGGTCGGCGACGCCGTGATGGATGCCTATATCGCGCGTCTGAACGAGCATCGCGCACAGCAGAACTGATCAACGACACGAGGAGTGGCAGATCATGTCTCGACTACTTGACCGGCTTCAAAGGCTGGGCATTCAGATCAGCAAACCGACCGCCATCATCGGGGTGCTGGGGCTGTTGATGATCGCGATTATTACCATCCTGACGGTAACCGCGCGTGCAGTGTTCAACCACCCGATTGTCTGGGGACATGATGTAGCCAGCCTGATCATTATCGTCGTCGTCGCCACATGTTTCCCGACAGGCGTCATGCTTCGAAAACATGTGGCGATCGAATTTCTGGGCAGTGCCTTGGGCCCGAAAGGGGCCCGAGTGCTCGATTTCTTCGGGGCGCTGGTCACCGCGTTCGCGCTGACGGTGCTTGCGTGGCAAATGTCGGTCATCGCGGATCAAGAGACCGCGTATAACTCGACAACGGTCGTCACGCGCATCCCGACCGGACCCGTCTGGTGGCTCGCGTCGATCATTGTCTGGGTGTCCGTCCCGCTGCAATTCGTCGTCACATTCCAAATTCTGACGGGCAAACGCCGTATTGAACCCAAGGAAGACCAGCTATGACCCCCGAAGTAATTGGCCTCCTGGGTGTAGGCTCATTGTTGCTGATGATCGTCTTGCATGTTCCGATTGGCATCTCGATGGGGGTCGCAGGCGTTCTGACCTTTGGCTTTCTGCGCAACTGGAGTGCCGCATTCTCCATTGTCGGGGCGGAGTCCTCGACCGTCTTTGCAAGCCTTGAACTGGCGATCATTCCGCTGTTTCTGATCATGGGCAGTTTCGCCGCCTCTGGCGGCATGGGGCGCGATATCTACCGGCTTGCCTATGCATTTCTCGGGCATTACCGCGGCGGCCTGGCGCTTGCAACGATTGGGGGGTGCGCAGGCTTCGGGGCGGTTTGCGGGTCATCCATTGCGACGGTTTCGACCATGACGCAGGTTGCACATGGCGAAATGGTGGATCGCGGCTATGCGCCCACGCTGTCAAGCGGAAGCATCGCCGCTGGCGGCACGCTGGGCATTCTGATCCCGCCCTCGGTGATCATTGTTCTGTACGCCGTCTTGTCCGAGCAATTCATCCTGACCTTGTTCACCGCAGCGCTGATCCCGGCCGTCATCGCCGTTATCGGCTATATGCTCGCCATTCGCATTTATGTTGCGATCTACCCGGAGGCGGGCCCTGCGGGCGCGCGCTCCAGTTGGCGTGAGCGGGCAATTGCCGTCCGCGAAAGCTGGGCGACACTCATTCTGGCCGGGGTTGTTGCTGGCGGGATTTACTCGGGGATCTTTACCGTCACGGAATCCGCCGCTGTTGGTGCCGTTCTGGCTGTTGCCATCGCGGTGTTGCGCGGCAGGGTCTCGGTCGCCGAATTCTGGCGCAACCTCCAGTCAACGGCCGCAACCAGCGCCATGCTCTATGTCATCCTGATTGGCGCCAACGTCTTCAGCTATGCGCTGACGCTGTCGCGCCTGCCCGATAACATTGTCACATGGTTCGGCGACCTGAATGTCCATCCGTTGATGATCATCGCCGGTCTCATGGTGATCTATGTCATCCTCGGTGCGCTGTTCGATACGGTCTCGGCGATGGTTCTGACCATGCCCTTTGTCTTTCCACTCATCCTGAATTTGGGGTATGATCCCATCTGGTGGGGGATTGTCATGGTCATGGTGATCGAGATCGGCATGATTACTCCGCCTATCGGGATCAATGCGCTGATCATAAAATCGATGTTACCAGACAGCAAATTGAGTGATATCTATGCGGGAATTGTCCCCTTCCTGCTGTCGGACTTTGTGCGCCTTGCGTTGGTGATCTTGTTCCCGGCTTTGACCTTGTGGTTGCCAACAATTCTTGATCTACCGCGCTGATCAGGGTGTATGAATGGGCGCGCCAAATTTGAGAGAAGCGTCCGGCATTCTGCCAAGTGATCATGCGCCGGGATGAGGGGCTTGAATGTGAACGAAGTTACCGAACAAGGACTGGTTGCCAAGTATTCGGTCGTTCGCGCGCTTGCGCTCATCGGCGATGGCTGGACGCTTCTGATCGTGCGGGCGGCGTTTCACGGAACGCATCGGTTTACGGATTGGCAAGAAGAACTGGGCGTGCCCAAAGCGGTTCTTTCCAACCGGCTTGAGCGTCTGGTCGAGGCGGGCGTGTTTCGCAAGCTTCCCTCGCAGGCGGGTGGCAAACGGATGGAATATCATCTGGGCGAGGCCGGGTTGGCACTCTGGGAGCCGCTGACCGCGATCTTTCGCTGGGCGAACCAGTGGTCGCGCGACAGCAGCCCGACGCAGGCCTGGTTTCATCACACCGTGTGCGGCCAGGATTGCGACCTTATCATCAGTTGCAGCACCTGCGCGCAGCCGCTTTCGCCCTTCAATACCTTTGCCGAGTCAGGGCCCGGTGCCGGACTTGAACAGCGCATTGATGCGCATTCCCGACGTCGGGCCAATTCCGCAAGCCGGCACGGCGAGAAATACCTGGGCTGGCCGAGGTCATGGCCATGTTCGGCGATATGTGGTCGCCCGCCATCATCGCCAGCGCGTTTCGGGGGGTGCGCCGGTTCAACGATCTTGTCGCGTATTTGCGCATTCCGCCGCTGGTCCTGTCGATGCGGATCAAGGAACTTCTGGCGCTGGGCGTCCTGAAGCGCAAATCGGTTGAGGACAGCGAACGCTACGAGGCGTTTCACCTGACACGCAAAGGGTTGGATTTGTTCACTTATATTGCCATGCTTGCAAAATGGGGCGATCGCTGGTGCGGCGATAAATCCGGGGTGCCGCTGGTTTTCAATCATCGCACCTGCGGGCATGAATATGTGCCGCATTACCGCTGCTCTGCCTGTGGTGAGCGCGTGAACCGGTCGGATTTCAAACTTCTCGGGGCGTATAGCTAAGCCTCAAAGCGGCACCGAGGCCAACTTGCGCAGGCGGGCTGCGGCGTCGTGAACACCTGTCCCTGTCGTTGATCCGCTTGTGCGGATCATTCCGTTTCCTGCCCACGCCAAAGGAACAAATCCATGCAAATTCGCTACGGTCGCGCCGACTTGCGCGGTGAGTTGATGGACCGCCTCAACACCTCGCTTCCGGCGGTTGCCGCGCCGATGTTTCTGGTCAGCGGCCCGGCCCTGGTGGCGGCCACCTGCACCAGTGGCATGGTCGCCGCCTTTCCATCGCTGAATGCGCGCACCACCGAAGACTTCCGCGACTGGATGCGCCAGCTTCAGGACCAGCACACCCCCCAGAGCGCCGCATTCGCGGTGAACCTCGTGACGCACCGCTCGAACCCCCGGTTTGCCGCCGATCTGCAAGCCTGTGTCGAGGCGCGGGTGCCGCTGATCATCACCGCGCTTGGCAGCCCGACGCCCGCGATAGAGGCCGTCAACGCCTATGGCGGGTTGGTTTTTGCCGATGTGAATACCCCGGCACTGGCCAGAAAGGCCGCGGCGGCGGGGGCGGATGGTCTGATTCTGGTCTGCTGCGGGGCAGGGGGCCACACGGGAACCCTGTCGCCCTTCGCGTTCGTCGATGAGGTGCGCCAGTTTTTCGACGGTCCTGTGGTCGTGGCGGGCGGAATCAGCACGGGTGGTGCGATTCGGGCCGTGCGTGCGATGGGTGCGGACCTCGCATATCTCGGCACGCGCTTTCTGGCCGCCAGGGAAAGCCTCGCGGTCGAGGATTTCAAGGCAATGGTGATCAACTCTGATTTCGGCGATATCATGGCGACGGATGCGATTACCGGTGCCTTGGCTAACAAATTGCGCCCCAGCCTTGTGCGCGCTGGCGTGGACCCCGAGTCGCTCGTTTCCGGTCGCCCGTTTGATCTGACGAAGCTTGATGAGAACACGCGCAAATGGCGCGATCTGTGGTCGGCCGGGCATGGTGTCGGGCAGGTCAAGACCTCCGAATCCGCCGAGGACATCGTCGCGAGCTTGATGCAGGGGTATCTGGGCGCGGCCGCCTGACGCCGCGACACATGGCGCGGTACACGCCCGCCTGTGCACGCGCGCGTCACGTCCTGCCGTGTCACCAGAGCGCAGCTTGGCCTCTCGCGCAGCTTTCGCGGCCCTCGGGATCAGCGGCTCAAAACGCGGGGCGCAACCGCGATGGAGCCGCCTCGGGGATGACCGTGATCTTGGGTCAACGAGACGCCGCGCCGTGTTCCGCGATGATCGACGCATCCCGAAACGGGGCAAGATGCGGGTCTTTTGCAGGGCTTTGCGGCAATGCGCTGCAGTGGCAGTCCCGGTCCTTGGGGTGACACAGCTCTTGCGGTCATGCGTCCAGCGCCGCCAATTTTCTGACTGAACTGTGCAAAGCACTTGTTTTTGGTTAGGAAAGGCGCAACCCGACACTTGGCATACTTGCCCTGAACACAGACCGGACCCGTCATGCCCCTCAAGACCCATTCCAACGCGGCCTCGTTACCAGCCAGTCCTTTGGGGCCGCTGTTTGCGCTTCTGGGGTTCGGGATCTATTCGACGCATGATGTTATCGTGAAATATCTGGGTGAAACGTTCAGCGTGTTCCAGATCATGTTCTTTAGCGGCATGTTCAGCTTTCCGCTGATCATGGGGATGCTCATGCGCGACCGTACACCGGGAACCTTGCGCGCGGTTCACCCATGGTGGTCCATGCTACGCATGGTGACGGTTGTCGCCGGGACGGCGTCGGCGTTCTATGCCTTCACCGTTTTGCCGTTGGCGCAGACCTATACCATGCTCTTTGCCGCGCCAATTCTCATCACCATCCTGTCGATCCCACTCCTGGGCGAGCGAGTCGGCCTCCATCGGGGGCTGGCGGTCGCATTGGGTCTGATGGGCGTGATTGTGGTGCTCAGGCCCGGTGCCGAGCCGGTGTCGCTTGGCCATTTGGCAGGGGTTTTCGCCGCCTTCGGCATTGCGCTGTCATCGGTGATCATGCGCAAGATCGGTCGTGACGAGCGCAGCGCGGTGTTGATGCTGTATCCGATGCTGGCCAACCTGGTGATCATGGGTCTGGCGTTGCCGTTCGTCTATCAGCCCATGGAGCTGGCGGAACTGGCCTTGACTGGCGTCATCGCGGCGATGGCCTTTGTTGCGGCATTGCTGATCATTGCCGCGTATCGATTGGCCGAGGCGGCGGTCGTTGCGCCGATGCAGTACTCGCAAATCCTGTGGGCGACGGTCTATGGGGTCGTGTTGTTTTCCGAAACGCCCGATGCGTGGACACTGGTCGGTGCGGCGCTGATCATTGTCTCGGGGCTGTATATCGTGTTTCGCGAAACGCGGCGCAATGTCTCGTCCAACCGCCCGGTTTCGCGTGCGCGGACCCGGATGGAATCTGTGACGTCCCCGAATGACACCGACGCTCATACCCCCATCAAGAGCAACAAATAGCGGCGTCACTTCTGCGCATAAAGCCACTTGCAATGCGCGAATTCGCGCGGTAATTCCCGGCTCACGGTCGGAGTGTAGCTCAGCTTGGTAGAGCGCTGCCTTCGGGAGGCAGAGGCCGGAGGTTCGAATCCTCTCACTCCGACCATGACAGGCAAAAAGCCCGGTCCTTGAGACGCTGTGTTCCATGGTTCAAGGGCCCAATGTCAGGTAACCAAGTTACAACTAGCCAAGTCTTGACGCGTTCTGCCGATCGGCGACTTGATTTCGTCAGATCAACGACCGGCGCACACGAGATGTTGCTCAAGAAATCCGGCCTACCCGGTTCTTCGTTCGGAATTGCGCGCCATTCGCAGCCCGAAACGCGCGGGATTGATTCGCGGCATCCCCACTCAGCTTGAATGCGCCAACCGATGTTTCGGACCGATTGCGGGACAAAACCGGGTGATGGATCAATTACTTATGCGCCAATGCTGCGGCGCAGAAATAATACTTGATATTCTGCACTGCAGCATGTAGATATCTCGCATACGCAGTGCTCCGGATCATCGGACTGCGAGCAAGGAGAATTGACATGGCCACCACCGATTTCACCAAGACAATGCAAGACTTCATGGGCGCTTTCTCGGTCGACCCCAAAGCAATGCAAGATGCGTTCAAGAGCCCTGCGGCCCTCAGCGAGAAGATGAGCAAGGTTTATCTGGACGCGGCTCAGAAATCGACCGACATTTCGTCCAAATGGACCAAAGCGACCCTGGCCAAAGTGGGCGACGTTGCGACCGTCAAGGAAGACCCTGCTGACTATTCGAAGTCGATCAGCGACTTCGCATCGAGCTCGGTTGAAATGGCCTCCGAGCACCTGTCGGCTTTCGCCGAAATCGCCAAGCGCGTTCAGATGGACACCGTTGAACTGATGCTGGCTGCTGGCAAGGACATGTCGGCTGAAGCGTCGGCCGCTGTTCAGAAGGCCACCAAAGACGCAGCAGCTGCTGCGAAAAAAGTTGCCGCCCCTGCGAAGTAATTCGCACTGGTTCAGGGCCGCGCTCTGAGCCAACGGGACAGTTTCGACGGCGGATCGCAGTGCGGTCCGCCGTTTTGATTTGTTCCGGGTCGGTGATGCGGCTCAGGCGGTCAGGCAGCGTCACGTCGGAGGCAACGGAGTCAAGCGGATCCGCCGTTCACTTGGTCCGTCTTCAAACACCCACAGCGCACCGTCGGGCGCTTGTTCGACCTCGCGGATCCGTTCACCCCACGAATGGCACGCGATCGCGCCATCGCCCTGCGTTGACAGCGACGCAAGGGATCACGCACCCAAAGCACCGGTTGGGGTTGTTTCAGGCCGTGCAGGTCAGGTCCGCGCCACCAAGGCTATTGCGCGGATCGGAGAGCCGGTCCCCTGTTCGATCTTGAGCGGCGTGGCGATCAAGATCGCGCCCTTGGGCGGCAATTGATCAAGGTTGCACAGGCTGGCGAGACCAAAGCAATTGTCGCGATGAAGCGAATTATGCGCTGGAAAGGGCGGGTTGAAGGTTGCGGCCATCCCGGCATCCGTGCCCACGCATTGCGTACCCCAGCCGACAATCCCCTTGCCCAGCAGATAGTCGATGCAATCAGGCGACGGGCCAGGAGTATGCGCGCCGCCCTCTTGTGGGCCAGGATCCTCGTTGAGAAACAACCGAGGATCGTGCGAGAAGCGATCCCAGTCCGTGCGCATCACCACCCACTCGCCCGCGCCGACGTCACCGTGTTGCGCTTCCCAATCTTTGACATGTCGCGCGGTCAGAAGGAAATCGGGGTTCTCGGTGGCTTCGCGCGTGCAGTCGATGACATTGACCGGCGCCACCACCCGCTGCAAATCCAGCGTATCGGTGAACCCGTCAGTGTACTCCTTGCCCGACAGCCAATGGTGAGGGGCATCAAAATGCGTGCCTGAGTGTTCGCCCAATTTCAGCCAGTTCCACGCCCACCAGGGCCCGTCTTTGTCGTATTCGCAAATGCGGTGAATTTCGATTGGCGGAGTGTTGACGGCGAAATCCTCGGGCAGCCGCAAGAGCGGTGTCGAAGGGCGCAGCACCGCCGAGCAATCAATGACCCGAACCGCGCCCGACAGCAGCATTTCCCCCAACGCGCCAAGAACAGTATCTGCGGGGGTCGTGTCGCCGGTGTTTTTACGGCGGTACGACGGGTTGTGTCCCGCAAACCGTCTGCGTCGACGGGCGATGATGGTTTGCGTGATGTCGAAAATGTCGTCGATTGCCTCGGGCCGTGTCACGACTCCGGGCGACAAGCGCAACAATTGGCCTCGAAAATCGACGGAAAACCCCTCAACCCCCAAGGCACCGACCATCGCCGCCGCCTCGGCCATGTCCGGAAAACGCAGCATCACCGAGCCACCGCGCCGGTTGAAGTCGCGTGGTGATTGCAGCGGCAAGTCCAGAGCATCCGCGCGCCGAATGATGCGGTCAACCAGTTGTCGATTCCATGCCGTCATCTCGGCTTGATCTTGTTGTGCCTGCCAGATCAACGCGGGCAACGACGCCACCGCCGCCATGGACGACGGAGTGCCGCTGTCAAAGCGACGAATATCCGGCGCGTATTCGAACTTGTCCAAATCCCAGGAAAACGGGTTGCTTTGCGAGAACCAGCCGCGGGCCTCGGGCGAAAGCTCGGCGATCATTGATTTGTCGATAGACAAGATGCCTGCGCCGGGCGTTCCGCAGATCCATTTCAGGCTTGTGGACAGCACGAAATCCACTTTGGGATTCTGCGCGTCGAATGGGAGCAAGCCGCCGCCTGGGTGATATCCACGCCGATCAGACTGCCCATCGCGCGGGCATGCGCCACCAGCGGCGCCAAATCAACACGCGCCGACGCGGTTGACGTGACCCAGGTGATCAGGGCCAGCCCGACATCGCGACCCCAATGCGCCATGAAATCATCGGCCTCGACCCAGCTTTTCCCGGCACTCAGCGGAACGGTAACCAGCGTGAACCCCATCTTGGGGGCAAGGCCCGTCAGCAGGAAATGAAGCGACGGAAAGCAATCGGCCGCCACCAGCACGCGCTTTCCGCGCAACATACCCTCGGGCAGTGACCGCATCAAGCGGTGCATCCCATCCGTCACGCTGTCGGTTGCCGTCAGCGTGCCCTTTGGCACATTGATCAGCCGCCGCCAGTGATCGATGAACGCCTGCCGTTTGCCCAGCACATAGCCCCATTGCCCATCGTTGGGCGCGCTCCAGACTTTGGAAAACTCGGCCATGGCCTCGGCCAGTTGCTCCTCTTTGCCGGGGTACATGCCGATCGAGTGATACAAGAAGTATCCGGCGTGCGGGGATAGGTTCGTGGCGGTCATGCAGGTCGTGTCCTTTTCAGAAGCCCATGAGGCCGGGAAGCCAAAGGCTGAAAGCGGGGAAGGCTGCGATCAGCAGCAATCCAAAGAGATTGATGAGAAGAAAGGACATATTGGCGCGGATCAGCGCCCAAAGTCCGCACCCCGCGATGCGTTCCGCGGCAAAAAGGCAGACGCCCAACGGCGGGGTCAATAGGCCGATGTTCAGGTTGAGGATCGCCACCACGCCAAAATGCAAGGGGTCAATTCCGGCCTGCACGGCGGCGGCAGACAGGATCGGACCAAACAGGATGATCACCGTGGTTGGATCAATGAACATGCCCAGAACCAGCAAAATGGCATTGAAGATCAGAAGCGTGCCCAAATAGCCCAGTTCCCACCCGGCGATTTGCCCGGCGACCATGCGCGGGACGTTTTCCATCCCCATGACCCAAGAGAAGGCCGCACCACAGCCGACGATGATCAGCAATTGCCCGGAGAACAGCGCGGAACGCTGAAACACCGCATACAAATCGCGAAACGAGAGCGTGCGGTAGAACCCCATCGCGATCACCAACGCATAGGCGGACGCCACGGCACCGGCCTCGGTTGGGGTCATCAGGCCGCCCAGCATTCCGACAAGGATGATCACCGGTATCATCAACGGCACCAATGCTGCCCCGCTGGCCTCCATGACCACGCGGGGCGTGCGCTCCATGGCTATTCTGGGGAACCCGTGGCGGCGCGCCTGAAAGGCCACCAATCCCATTTGCACCGCGCCGATCAACAGTCCGGGGATGAGCGTGGCGGCCATTAGCGCCCCGATCGACAACCCCGTCATCGAGCCATAAATCACCGCCACCAACGATGGCGGCACCATTGGCCCGATGATCGAGGACGAGGCCGTGACAGCGGCGGCATAGGCCGAGGTATAGCCCTGCTTGACCATTGCCGGGATGAACACCCGACCCAGCGCGGCGATATCGCCCAAGGCCACGCCGGTGATGCCGGAAAACAGGATCGAGGCCCCGATATTGACCTGCGCCAAGCCGCCTCGCATCCAGCCGAAGATGACGTTGGCGAAATGGATCAGACGATCGGTTATGCGCCCGGCATTGACCAGTTCGCCGGCCAGAATGAACAGCGGAATCGCCATCAGGACGAACACGTCCATACCCTGATAAATCCGCTCGGCCGCGATCGGCAGAAAGCGCCAGCGTTCGCCATAGACAATCCACGCCAGCATTGACGCCAAAAGCGACCACGCAACCGGCAGGCCAAGGATCATCAACCCAAGGAAGCTGGCCAGCAAGACAATCAGCGTGTCGGTCATTCAAGGCGCTCCCCGGCGATCAGTCGAGCAAGGGCGAACAGCGCCGACAAGCCGAATGCAATTGGCAGAATGGCATAAGGCCATGACAGGGCGATCCGCAGGCCATCACTGCGTTGGCTGGCGGCATAGGCGACAACATCAAGCCCTTGCCAAAGAATGACCAGAAAGATGCCCAGCAACAGCACATCCAGCAGGAATTGCAACGCGATGCCCAACCGCGGGGCCGTCATACGCAAGATGACGGGCACGAAATCAATCCGGATATGGCTCCCTTCACGGACGGCAACGGCAGAGGCCAGCATCGCCATCCAGATCATCGCATAACGTGCGACTTCTTCGGTAAAGGCGGGCACACCGACGGCCGTATACCGCAAGATGACTTGCGCCAGCATCAGCGCGAACATTCCCGCGAGGCACAGGGCTGCGATTGCGCGCAGCCCTGTTTCGATCGCGCGGACCACGGCGACCAGGGTCTTCATATCAATTCGCGGCCTCGACCGCGGCCAAGGCGTCGTCGATCAGATCGGGTGTGTCGATATTCTCGCGAAGCCAGGCAAGCGCGGCGGGTTGCATCACCTGACGGAAGGCGTCGCGCTGCGCCGCGCTGAGCCGGACGACCGTGACACCCGCTTCTTCGGCGCGCGCGATGGCGGAGCCCTCGACGGCGCGCGAGGTCTCGCGGTTATAGGCGATTGCCGTTGCGGCGGCGGCGTCGATCACGGCCTGATCATCGGCGCTGAGGCTGGAATAGAACGCATCCGAGATCCCCAATGGACCAAATGCATAGACATGGCCGGACATGATCAGGTGTGATTGTACTTCGTACAGGTTTACCAGGTTGAACACCGAAACCGAGTTGTCTTGGCCGTCCACGACACCGGTGCGCAGAGAAGTATACAGTTCGCCAAAGGCAACCGGGCTGGCGGACGCCCCCAATGCCTCGATGGGGATGGTCGCCAGGGGGCCGAGCACGCGCATTTTCAGGCCCGCCATATCGGCGGGGCTTTCGATCAACCGGTTGGCGCTGAAATGCTTGAAGCCGCCCAATTCCCACCAGCCCAGCACGCGGATGCCCGTGCGTTCACGGATCGATTCTGCCATCGCCTGCCCGAATGGTCCGTCCAGCACTTGCCAGGCGGTCGCCTCATCGGGAAACAGATAGGGCATGTTCAGGACCATGATGTCAGGAAAGATCGAGGCAATGTTCCCGTCAGCGGCGTCGGTCATCTCGATGACTCCGCGGCTCATCTGTGTCAGGCGATCATTCGGCGCACCCAAGGCACCGCCATAGACCAGATTGACGGTCATGTTCGAATTGGCCTCGATCTGCTCGGCAAAGGTGCGATACATGCCGTTGACGAAATCGAACCCCTCCATCGCTTCGGGCAAAGACAGCCCGACCGTGATTTCCTGCGCATAAGCAGGCAAGGTTGCGAACGACAGGGCCGCGCCGACAAGCGCGCCGGTCACACTGCGTCTGGTGAATTTCATGGTTTTTCCTCCCTCTTGGATTGCCGGGACCCAGCCCGAGCAAATGATGATGCGTCGAAATGATTGCGATCAGTCCCGAGCCTCGCCGTAAGCGCGCTCAAGCTGCGCCTTGATCAGCAGGATTTCCGTCTCATGTGCGATGCAGGTTTGCGTCCAGCGCGCGTCTTCGGTTTGTGCCGACCGCAGCGCGTGCAGCGTCACGACGCAGTCGGCGTCGCCGCGCCCGGTAACCGGACCGGGGGTGACCCTGATGAATATGCGCGGGCGGCGGGTTTCGGCGGTGCCGACGGCATAGTCGATCAAGCCCAGATCCGGCGCGGGCCGGATTTCAACATGGGCGGGCGCGCCATCGAACAGGGAATGCCCGACCCATACGCCGCCACCAACCGGCGTCATTCCCATCGACCCAAGCGCCCAACCGCCGACGAATTCCGCCTGCGACAGCCGGTTGAACGCGAAAGCCGCAGGAACCTCGATGAGGGCCGCCGCCATGTGGGCGATCTGGGGCAGAAGGTGGGGCATGATATCCACGACGCTCCGTGTTGGTGCCTCTCACGGTAGCAAAGAGTATACAGTTGTAAACAAAAAAGAGATCGAAAATTGACCAATTCGTGCAACAGCGTGCAAATACTGGATGAAATCAAGAATTTCTGGTGGTTTTCAAAACCAAGTGTATTCTCTTGATGGAGCCCTTTGGGCCAAGAAAAGCCAGATGCCCCGACAACGAGAGCCTGCCAATGCCACAACTCAGCCATCGCAAACGAATCTATGCCGATATCCATAGCCGCATCCTGCGCGGCGAGGTCAGCCCGGATGATCGACTGGTCGACACGGTGATTGCCGCAGAAATGGGTGTGTCGCGGATGCCGGTGCGCGAGGCCCTGATGCAATTGGTCAGCGAAGGGTATCTGGAGGGAACGAGTCGCGGCTTTACCCTGCCAAACCTGGGGCATGACAGGATCCTCGAGGTCTTTGTCCTGCGCCGCCTCCTGGAGCCGCACGCCGCCGCAAGTGCGGCTCAGGCGCGCACAGATGCCGAGTTGGCGGCAATGCGTTCCGCACTCGACACCACATCCTCGGCGATGGAGACCGGCGATTTCGAGACCTTTCATCGCGCCTCCGAGGTGTTTCGCAATGCCTGGCTGGCCGCCGTCCCAAATCTGGAATTGCGGCACTCGATTCAGCGATATTCGGGACAGGTTCAGATGGTGCGCCTGGCGACGATGCGCAATTCCGATGCGCGCCGAACCATTGTCGAAGGCCAGCGTGAGCAACTCGATGCGTTCAACAACAGGGACGGGGTGGCCGCCGGGGTTCTGCTTTTGCGCTTCGTGTTTGAGGGTGAGCGCAGCTATTTGCGGCTCCGCGCCACGGCATCCGAACCTGAAGGGATCAGCTGAACGCCCGTGTTTACGGACGATCAGCTTTGCGGGCGCCATTGCAAGTCTCGCCCCGATCGACCTGACGGCACCTGAACGAAATCAGACGGTCACGCCGCAAGATCGGGCAGGGTGCATGGGCAGTCCTGTCAGCGGGTCAGAACCGCCATCCCGGTCAGAGGGGGCGGTCGTGTGCCCGCAGCAACGGCCAACAGGCCGCAGACCAGGAAATTCTGCCCCCCGCAAAGTCTCTGCCGTGGCGGAAAATCATACCCCAATATGTGCCGATTTTACGCGGTCAGCTTCCGGCGCTCAAGATCAAGGCTCTTGCTGAGATCCATCGACGGGCTATGTGCAATGTCGAGATCATTCTCGCGTGGGACGGTCATCCGGCAAAATCGCGCGATGCGACAAAACTGGCGATGCAGCTGCGTTGCTTGCATCAGCCGTGCAAACCAGGCCGACGCCGACGTCAGGCGCAGGGTGGTCGTGTCGGGCGTCAGATGGCCCGCCTGCGCGATGCGCTTGAACGGGCGCGCGATCCCGTGCGTTTCTTGTCGTTCCCGGACCTCACGATCGCAACAAACCAAAACCACGAGACGCCCCGCCTTTGCAAGGCCGCTCCGATTGCGTGCGGTGCATCGCACCATTTGTCAGGCCTCAGACACCCAGAAAACGACTTTCGATCTGCGTGGTGATCTCGGACGGTGGCCCGCTCCAAACCGTGCGCCCGCGCTCCAGGATCACGCAGGAATTTGCGATGCGCTTCAATTCGGCCAAGGTTTTATCGACGATCAGGATGGAGAGGCCCTGCGCCTTGAGTTCGGCAATCGCGGCCCAAATCTCGGCGCGGATCACCGGGGCCAGGCCCTCGGTTGCTTCATCGAGCACCAAAAGCCGCGGGTTGGTCATCAACGCGCGGCCAATGGCCAGCATTTGTTGCTCACCACCTGACAGAGTCGCGGCCTGTTGCTCTGCGCGCTCGGCCAGACGGGGGAAGAAATCGCGCACCGCCTCCAGCGTCCACGGGCCGGGGCGCGCCGCGGCGATCAGGTTTTCATCGACGCTGAGCGTGGCGAAACAACGCCGCCCCTCGGGCACCAGGCCGATACCGAGCCGGGCGGCCCGAAACGAGGGCAGCGCAGTGATGTCCTGACCGTCGAAAAACACCCGGCCACCGGCGACCGGCTGCACTCGGCACAAGGCCCGAATGGTGGTGGATTTGCCCATGCCATTGCGGCCCATCAAGGCCACCGCTTGCCCCGTCTTGACTGTCAGATCGACGCCGTACAGCGCTTGGGATGCGCCATAAAACACTTCTATGCCGTCCAGTTTCGCAAGCTCGGTCATCCGCTATCCCCCAGATAGGCTTCGCGAACCTGCGGGTCGTTGCGGATTTCGGCCACAGTGCCGGTGGCGATGATGCGCCCGTAAACCAGCACACTCAATCGGTCGGCCAAGGCAAACACGGCATCCATGTCATGCTCCACCAGCAGGATCGGCGCCTGCGTTTTCAGGTCGCGCAAAAACGCGACCAACTGCCCGGCACCTTCGGCGCCCAAGCCCGCCATTGGCTCATCAAGCAAGAAACACGCGGGTTTCAACGCCAGGGCGACCGCCAGTTCCAGCAGACGCCGCTCACCGTGGCTGAGTTCGGCCGAGGGAACACTGGCGCGCCCCTTGAGCCCGACACGTTCCAGCATCGCATCAGCGCCGTCTTTGAGCACCCGGTCCCGCATCACCGGTTTGAGAAAGCGAAACGAATGGGATTGGCGCGCTTGCAGGGCCAACATCACGTTGCGCCGCGCCGAATACTCGGGGATCAGCGAGGAGATCTGAAAGCTGCGCCCCATGCCCAACTGCGCGCGTTTGACTTCGTGGAGCTGTGTGATGTCGCGCCCCTGAAACCTGATGTGGCCCGCGTCCGGCATGAGCCGTCCGGAAATCTGCGCCATCAGCGTGGATTTTCCCGCACCATTGGGACCGATCAGCGCATGAATTTCGCCGGGCATCAGGGTCAGCGATACGTCGTCAGTGGCCTTGAGCGCCCCAAAGCTTTTGCACAGGTTTGTAAGTTCCAGAACGGGTTTTGCGGGATCAGCCAAAACGCTCCCTCCCCGCGATCAGGCCGATTATGCCGCCACGGCCGAACAAAACCGCCGCCAGCAGGACCACGCCAAGCCACAGTTTCCAATGCTCGGTGAGACCACCAAAGAATACCTCGAAGCCCACAAGGAACGCCGCCCCCGCGACCGGGCCGAATAGCCGCCCGGTGCCGCCCAGAATGATGATCACGATCAATTCGCCTGACATGGTCCAGGCCATCGCCGAGGGGCTGGCAAATCGTGACAGATCGGCCATCATGGCCCCGGCCAAGCCAGTCACCATGCCCGAGATCACCAATGCGACCAGCCTGATGCCGAATGGATTGATCCCCAGCGAGGCCACGCGGTCGGGGTTTTGCCGGATCGCCATCAACGCGGCCCCAAACCGTGAGGCGCGCAGCACCGCAAACAGCACCAGACCGGCCATCAGAACGCCCCAGCAGATCAGGAACAGATCCAAGGGGCGCATGGTGTTCAGCCCCGGAAATTGATTGCGGATGTAAATCGGCAATCCATCCTCGCCACCATAGGCGGGCCAGGAAATTGCGAAATAGTAGAACATCTGCGCAAAGGCGAGGGTGATCATGATGAAGAAAATGCCTGAGGTCCGCAGGCTGAACGCACCGATCACCGCTGCCAACAGGCCCGAGACGATCACGGCCATGGGCCAGATGACCAACATCTGATTGGAGCCCGACAGCCCAAGGATCGGTGTGCCGTTGAACGCGTGTTGCGCCAGAATTCCGGCGGTATAACCACCCGCACCAAAAAACACCGCATGGCCAAAGGACACCATGCCGCCCAGCCCCAGCGCGATGTTCAAACCCACCCCGGCCAAGGCCAGGACCGAAATGCGGGTGAACAGCGTGATGGTGAAAATCTCGCCGCTCCAATGCGCCCAAAGGGGGACGATCAGAAGGCCAAGCGCCAGAAGCGCGTTCAGCGCATGTTCTTTGGTGAAATCAGGCATGGAGGGGGAACAATCCCTTGGGGCGCAGGATCAGAACCACCGCCATCAGAAGATAAATCAGGATCGAGGCCAGCGCCGCGCCGATGCTGCTGGCCTCACTGGCGTCGAGAAAGGTGGCAAAGACATGCGGCAGCAAAAACCGGCCCATCGTGTCAATGACGCCGACCAGCAACGCACCAACCATCGCGCCTTTGATACTGCCGATGCCGCCGATCACGATCACCACGAAGGCGAGGATCAGCACGGGTTCTCCCATGCCCACCTGCACCGATTGTATCGCGCCCAGCAAAGCGCCCGCCATGCCGGCCAAGGCCGCACCCAAGGCGAAGACCACCGTGTAAAGCGCGCGGATATTGACGCCGAGCGCCGCGATCATCTCGCGGTCGTTTTCTCCGGCGCGGATGCGTATGCCCAGCCTTGTGCGGGCGATCAGAAACCACAGGCCCATGGCCACGGCAAGCCCGAAGACGATCAGCGCCAGGCGATACAGCGGGTAGGGGGTCAGGCCCAGATTGACCGTGCCGCTCAGGGCCGCCGGCACATCAAGGTACAGCGGAAACGGGCCGAACAGTATCCGGGTGCCCTCGCTGAAGATCAGGATCAGCGCATAGGTGGCCAGCACTTGATCCAGATGGTCGCGACTATAAAGACGGCGCAGAACGGCGATTTCGATCAGCGCACCGGCGGCGGCGGCGGCGGCAGTGCCCGCCACAAGTCCGAGCCAGAAATTTCCGCTGCTGGCGGCGACGGCGGCGCAAAAGAACGCGCCCACCATGAACAAAGACCCATGCGCCAGATTGATCAGGCCCATCACCCCAAACACCAGCGTCAAGCCCGCCGACATGAGGAACAGCATCAGCCCCAATTGCACGCCATTGAGAAGTTGCTCGAAGATCAGCGCAAGCGTCATCACTTGGTCCCTTGGGTCCAGTGGGTGTTGGTCCAGTCACAAAACAGGAAAGTCAGGCGGGGCATCGTGACGCGCCCCGCCCGTCCGGAGGTGATCACTCCAGCGCACATTCAGCCGCATAAACGTCGACGTAATCCTCGATCGCAAGCCCAACCAAGCGGTTGGTGATCTCGCCATCAACCTCGGCGACCTGCCGGATATAGACATCCTGAATCGGGTGCTGGTTGTTGGCAAAGGCAAAATCGCCGCGTACCGAGGTGAAGTTCGCCGCTCTGAGCGCCTCGCGGAACGCTTCGCGATCATCGACATCGGCCACCGCAATCGCCGACAGGATCAGGTTCGCCGTGTCAAAGCCTTGGCTGGCGTAGATCGAGGGTGTCCGACCGTAGGCCTCACGGAAGGCTGCGACAAACGCATGGTTGGCCTCATTATCAAGGTCGGGCGACCATTGCCCGGCGTTGTAGACGCCCAGCGCCGCCTCGCCGGTGGCCGGCAGCATATCTTGGCTGAACGAGAAGGCCGCCGAGATGATCGGCAGATCGACGCCGGATTGCGCGTATTGGCGCATGAAGCTGATGCCCATGCCGCCGGGCAGGAACATGAACACGCTATCTGCCCCCGAGGCGCGGATTTGCGCGATCTCGCTGGCGTAATCGGTTTGGCCAAGCTGGGTGTAGATCTCGCCCGCCAGCGCGCCCTCGAAACGACGTTTGAAACCGGTCAGTGCGTCGGTGCCCGCGGGGTAATTCGGGGCCAGGATGAAAGTGTTTTCATAGCCCAAGGTGTTCGCATAGGCGCCAGCCGCCTCGTGCAGCATGTCATTTTGCCACGCCGCGTTAAAATAGTTCTCATGGCACATCGCGCCCGCCAGCGGCGACGGTCCGGCGTTCGGCGAGATATAAATGACGCCCTGCGCGGTCACCGAGGGCACGACCGCCATTGCAAGGTTCGACCACACGATACCGGTCAGGATATCGGCGCCTTCGGATTGGATCATCCGATCGGCAATCTGCACGGCCTGCTCCGGCCGCTGCGCGTCGTCTTCGACATAAAGATGAATGGCGTCCGATCCATCCATATCAAGCGCCAGTTGAAAGCCGTCGCGGATGTCCACGCCCAGGCCAGCCCCACCGCCCGACAAGGTGGTGATCATGCCGACGGTCACCGCATCAGCCAGCGCAACCCCCGACGTCAAACCCAGCACCGAAGCGCAGGCAAGCAATGATTTTTGGATAGTCATCATACAATTCCCCGTTGTCTGGCCGCCGTTCTTCGCGGCAGCATGCGACGAATTTAGCAGTAAAGAGACATCACGCAAGTGATACTTCAAGTTCGAAATGAATGGATGCCCAAGCGCGGCACCCCTGAACGACTTGGGCGACGACGCCGTGCGTGCCGCTGGGCGTGGCGGCGTCAGCCGTCTTGCGACAGCGCCTTGCGCAAGATGGTGCGCAATTGATCCAGATCTTGTGCATCCAGATTGCCCAGCAATTTGCCGACTTCGTTTTCGTGATCGGCGGCCATGCGTTCAAACGCTTGCTTGCCGTCTTCTGTCAGGGTCACCTGCACGATGCGTCGGTCGGTCTCCATCGGCACGCGCAGCACCAAACCTTCGCGCTCAAGCCGGTCAACGATCGCCGTGGCATTGCCGTTTGACACCAGCAGCGCCCGGCTCAGCTCCGACATGGTCAACCCGTCGCGGAACCGCCAGAGCGCGGCCATGACGTCAAAGCGGGGCAGCGTCGTGCCATGCTCCAACCGCAGCCGCTCGCGCAGGCGGCTTTCCGTTTGCCGTGTGACGCGCAAGAGCCGTATCCACGACTTGAGACGGCGTTTGTTGAGTGGATCGAGGGGGGACTCTGACATCAGGCGGCTCGCTATTGGGCTGGGCCGGGACGATGAACAGGCCGAGCGTTGGGAGGGTTCTTGAACCCGTCGGCGCAAGAATTTCAAGCTTGAAGTGTCTGCCCGAAATGTCAAGTCGCCAGAAACAACCGAACGCCGCACTGCCACGCTGCAACTGGCTTTTCCCGGATGCGAAGCCGACGCAGAAACGACGGACTCCGGCGCGCAAAACTGCGGGATACAGGTGCGGCAGACGCGGGGCGGCGTCGGGCGGCGTCAATATCATGGCGCTCGGTGCGATGTAGCGCCTGAGCAGGGCCATCGCGTCTTTCTGGAGCCGTCTCGATGATGAAAAGCGGATGGTCCGGCGCGCGGAAGCTTCTGGAAGGGGCGAGAACCCAACGGTGCGGCCAAGGGGTTTCGTGTATCGCCCGATCGAACCGACACGCCCTGCGCACAGGCGGATTGCTGCGAGGGTCTGTGACGAGCCTGACAGAAAGGTTGCCCGATTGCCGATGCGCGGCTATCGTTAAGGTATATCGCAAGAACGCCCTGCCGCTGGATAGGTCGAGGATGTTGCGCCAATATTTCCTTTGCGCCTGAATATCTCAGAGAGGCGTGTCCATTTTTTAAAAAAAACAGGTGATCACGATGCGTCGAACGCTTGCCACGGTTCTTTTTTCAGCTTTGATCGGTCTCGCCGCTCCGGCAACGGCCCAATCCAGCAACGTCACGATCGTTTATGACGTGTCCGGCAGCATGTGGGGCCAGATTGACGGGGTGGCCAAGGTCATCATTGCCCGCGACGTTCTGGGCACCATGCTGCAAAGTTGGCCGGTCGAGCGCAATCTGGGCGTTATTGCCTATGGCCACCGGCGCGAGGGGGATTGCACCGATATCGAACAGGTCGTGCCGCTTGGCCCGCTGGATCTGACCGCCACGCGCGACCGGATCAACGCGCTGATGCCCAGGGGGCGCACGCCGCTGACGCAATCCGTGCGGATGGCGGCCGAGTCGATGCGCTATATTGACGAACCGGCGACGGTGATTTTGGTCACCGACGGGCTGGAAACCTGCAACGCAGACCCCTGCGCCCTGGCGGGTGAGCTTGCCCGCGCGGGGGTGAATTTTACCGCCCATGTCGTCGGTTTCGATATTGCCGAGGCCGACCGCCCGCAAGTTGCCTGTATTGCCGAGGCGACGGGTGGCTTGTTTGTGCCCGCGAGCAATGCGCAGGAATTGTCCGAGGCCTTGCAACAGGTTACGATGATCGAACCCGCAGCCCTTCCGGTGACCCTGCGCGCGGTGGACGCCCGCAACGGCGCGCCGCTGCCAAGCGCGGTCTGGCAGGTGACGGGCGAGGGGATCGAGGCGCAGACCGCCTCCAGCGCCACGATGTCCTTGGAGCTTGACCCCGGCGCGTACCGGATCGCGGCAACCGCCCCCGGTTTCGCGGGCGGGCTGGATCTGAATGTCGACGCCCAAATGGCGGGCACCATCGACGTGCCCTTGACCAAGATCATGGCAACGCTGGTCCTGCGCGCCGTCGACGCGCAAACCGGCGCGCCCTTGTCAGGGGTGGATTGGTCCTTGCTGAATGTCGCGAACGAGACCAGCCTTTCACAATCCGCAACGGGCGACAGGCTTGCGATGGTGATCGAGCCGGGCGACTACCGCGTCAGCGCCACGCATGAGGGGCGCAGCGGTGCCGTCAGCGTCAGTGCCACGCTTGACGAAGACCGCGAGGTGGTGATCGAACTGGCCGAGGTCTTGCCAGAGGCCAGCGTTCAAACCGAGGCGGAAATCCCAGCGGGATCAACCTTCAGCGTGGTCTGGAGCGGTCCGAATGACCCGCGAGATTCCATCACCATCGTGCCCGCCGGGGCACCCGAGGCAGAAACCGGCGACTACGCCCGCACCAGTCAGGGCAGCCCGGCCGAACTGACCGCGCCGGATGCTCTGGGCACCTATGAGGTGCGCTATATCCATCAGCAAACCCGCCGGGTGCTGGCCTCGCAAACGGTTACGTTGGCGGCCGTTGCCGCCACCCTGACCGCCCCGGATACCGTCGCCGCAGGCTCGGTGGTCGCGGTGCAATGGCAGGGGCCTGACAACCCGCGCGACTATATCACCGTGGTCGAAGCGGGCGCGCCCGAGGGCACCTATACCGACTACGCCCGCACCAGTCAGGGCAGCCCGGCGCAGGTGACGATGCCGGATGCGCTGGGTCGCTATGAGCTGCGCTATGTGATCCAGCAATCCGGGCGCACCTTGGCCAGCCGCCCGATCACGCTCGAGGCCGTTGCCGCCACCCTGACCGCCCCGGATACCGTCGCCGCAGGCTCGGTGGTCGCGGTGCAATGGCAGGGGCCTGACAACCCGCGCGACTATATCACCGTGGTCGAAGCGGGCGCGCCCGAGGGCACCTATACCGACTACGCCCGCACCTCGCAGGGCAGCCCGGCGCAAGTGACGATGCCGGATGCGCTGGGTCGCTATGAGCTGCGCTATGTGATCCAGCAATCCGGGCGCACCCTGGCCAGCCGCCCGATCACGCTCGAGGCCGTCGGGGCGCAGCTTTTGGCACCCTCGGAAATTCCGGCGGGCTCGGTGGTTGCGGTGCAATGGCAAGGGCCTGATAACCCGCGCGACTACATCACCGTGGTCGAAGCCGGTGCGCCCGAGGGGACGTATACCGACTACGCCCGCACCTCGCAGGGCAGCCCGGCGCAGGTGACGATGCCGGATGCGCTGGGCCGTTATGAGTTGCGCTATGTGATCCAGCAATCCGGGCGCACCTTGGCCAGTCTTCCCATCACCCTGACGGCGGTTACAGCCACGCTGACCGCGCCCGAGGCAATTGTGCCCGGTGGGCAGTTTCAGGTCGTCTGGGAAGGGCCAGACAATCCGCGCGACTATATCACCATCGTCGAACGCGGCGCAGCCGAGGGGACGTATACCGACTATGCGCGCACCTCGCAGGGCAGCCCCGCCCGGCTGAATGCACCGGCTGACGCAGGCGAATATGAGTTGCGCTATGTCATCGCCAGCTCGGGCCGAACGCTGTCCAGCGTGCCGGTGACGGTCGGCGCAGGTGATGTGGGGTTGACAGTCAAGGGCGATATTGTGGCGGGGGGCGTGGTGTTGATCGAATGGACCGGGCCGGGCCGTTATGAGGATTTCATCCAGATCGTGCCCAGCGGTGCGCCGGATGATGCCCCGGCGCTGCGCGAAACGCGCGCCTCGCAAGGAAGCCCGGTGCAGCTGTTCGCACCACCCTCGGCCGGGGCCTATGAGTTGCGCTATCGGGCGTCGGACAGTGGTGAAGTGCTGGCGCGCACGCCCTTGGTGGTGCGCTGACGCCGGGCCTCAGGGCAGACTGCAAAAAGGGGTTCCACGCATCGCAAGATGCGGGAATCCCTCACACGCTCAAGACCGCCTGAAAGCGATGCTCAGGGCTTCACTCGGTCCAACCACTCGGACACCGCGTTTGCCAGCAAGACCGGTCGTTCGGCCGGAAGCATATGGCCCGCTTGTGCGATCACGACATTTTCTGCACCCAGATTTTGCGCCATGTCGCGTTGCCTCTCGGTCGGGATCACCACGTCCTTGTCTGCTGAAACGACCAGCACGGGCACGCCGCTGTTCTTGAGCAGCTCGGTGCGATCAGGACGGATCGCGCTGGCGCGGCTGTGGGCGGCATAACGCTCGGCCCCGTAGCCGAGAAGGGCGGCGGCGCGCTCGGCCATCAGGTCTTCGCGGCCCAGATTGTCCGGGTGATAGGCGCGCGCCGAGGCGGCATCGGCGAGGGCCGCGTATTCCCCGGCCTCGGCCCGCAAGGCGCGCTCTTCACGAGCGGCCGCGGCGGTTGGGGTGTCGGACCCGGTGCCGGTGTTGATCAGGATCACCCCGGCGACACGCTCAGGTGCCAGCGCCAGGATCGCAAGGGCGACATAGCCACCAAAGGAATGACCGCCGACAACAAACCGGGCAGGGGCATCGGCAAGGATCGCGCGGGCAATGTCATCGACGTTTGGCAGCGCGGCGCAATCCACCGGGAAACAGTCGATATGCGATGGCATGGCGGCAATCATCGGCGCAAAGGTCTGTGCCGTGTTGTTGATGCCGGGGATCAAAAGCAAGTTCATGGCGTACCCTTTTCCGTGCGATTTGGAGTGTTCCCGCGGCTCTATTGAGCCAGGGAGCGAAAGTCAAAACATATATAAGATATTTACCATGGCAGAGGATGGTCGCAACCCTCGGGCCAGTCAAACAGGTTTCTGAACACAGATATCTCCCGGTGGCCGGAAAATATACTTGACTGACATATGTAATTCTTGACATATATGTTTGGCACATCAACCCCAACCAGACCCAGCTGAGGATTCGCTGCCATGATGGAAGTCCACGCACATCTGAACGTCACCGTCCCCGACGATATCGACAACCCGTTTCTGCAGGGTCTGTTCCGGCCGGTTGGCGTGGAATACACCGCAGATACAGACGATATGGTTGTCATCGGCACGATTCCCGACGATCTGCATGGCATGTATGTGCGCAACAGCCACAACCAGATGCACGCGCCGATGGGTGTCTATCACCCGTTTGACGGCGACGGCATGTTGCACGCGATCCGCTTCGAGGGTGGCCATGCCACCTATCGCAACCGTCTGATCCGCACCGTCGGCTATCTGGCCGAGGCGGGCGCGGGCGGGCAGTCGCTGTGGCCGGGCATGTTGGAGCCGCACAAAGCCAATCTGCGCGGCTGGGGCGCGATGAAAACCATGAAGGACAACGCCGGCGTCGACGTTGTGGCCCACGCGGGCAAGCTGGTCGCGTCAATGTCGCAATGCGGCGAGCCGTATCATCTGGACATCGACACGCTGGCCACCAAAGGCGTGCACGACTGGGGCAAGGCGATCGAGCCGTTCGGCCTGTGCAGCCACTTCAAGGTCGATACCGCGACTGGCGAATTGATGTTCTTCAACTTCGGCGAGACCTATCCTTACATGCATTACGGCGTGATCGGGGCTGATGGCGCACTCAAGCACTTCGTGCCCATCGAACTGCCGGGGCCACGCTGGCCGCATGACATGGGCATCACCCAGCGTTACACGATCCTGCACGACCTGCCGTATCACTTCGACCCCGAATTGCTGAACAAGGGTATCCGCAAGCTGACCTATTTCAAGGATCAGCCCGCGCGCTTTGGCGTGGTGCCGCGCCACGGCGACAACAATTCGATCAAATGGTTCACCGCCAAGCCGTGCTTTATCCTGCACCTCGCCAACTGCTATGAGCAGGGTGATTGGGTGCATATGGACGGCTGCATTCAAAAGCGCCCCGGCAAGCCTGAGGTCGGCCAGCAGGGTGCCGATGCGTTCGAGCGTATCCGTCACCACCTCGACAAGCACAACACGCACACGCATATGTATCGCTGGTCGTTCAACATGGTCACCGGCGAGACGCGCGAAACGGTGCTGGATGACGAGGTCACCGAATTCCCGATGGTTGCCAACGATATCGTTGGCCGCCCCTATCGCTACAGCTTCAACACGCTGTTCAAGCCAGGCAACTGGCATATGTCGGGCGTCAAGAAGTTCGACCTGCAAACCGGCGGCGATCAGCGCTATGAATACGGCGACAACCGCTTTGGCTCCGAGCCGTGCATCGCGCTGCGTCCCGGTGCGACCGAAGAGGATGACGGCTATCTGCTGACCTTCCTGACCGACATGAACGAGAATAAATCCGAGGTTCTGATCCTCGATGCGCGCGATGTGAATGCCGGACCTGTGGCGCGGATCATCCTGCCGGCACGGATCACCAACGGCACACACGCCTGCTGGGTCGAAGGCGACCGGATGCAGGGCGAGCGCGTAGCGTAAATCCCGGAAGAACATTGATTTTTGGGCGGGGCGGCGGTAACGTCGCCCTTTCCTTTGTGCACTCACGGCGATACGCGTTTTCAGGGTCATCGCGCTCCGCCTCGTTTGCACCCGTCACCGGAGTCCGTGATCGATGAAGACGACCACCCGCGACGCAGCTAATGCGTTGAACAATCTGTCATATCAAGTGTTGGGTGTCGTCGCGCGTGTCCCGCGTTCGGGCTATGATATCGTCAAGCAACTGGAGAATTTCCGACCCGCGAAAACGTCGCAGGTCTATCCGACGTTGGCCAAGCTTGAAGCCGCCGGGTTTGTCAGTGCGGAAGACATCGCGCAGACCGGCCGGCCCAACAAGAAGGTCTATTCCGTGACCGAGGCCGGGCGACAGGTTTTGACCGACTGGATCGGCACGGAACCCGAGGTGCCTTATCATCGTGACGACTTTCTCACGATGGTCTATTCGGGCTGGCTCAAATCACCCGAGGAGATGTGCGCGGTGATCAAGGCCAGACTGGCCTGGATGGATCGGGGTATTGCACAGGTGCAGTCCGAACTGGCCGAGATGGTGGCCTTGTATTCGGTGGAGATGCGCGATCCGTCGCATTGGCGATTCTATCGCAACAGCCTGCAAACCCGCCGCCTGATGATGTTTCAAACCGAGCGGGTCTGGTGCCTGAGCCTCCTTCATCAACTCAGCTCAGGCACCGTCGACGCATCATAGACGCGCCGCTCAGGCTTCGTTCAGGTCAACCAGAACGCGCGATGGCCCCCGCACCAGCATCGTGCGGTGCCAGCCCGGATCGCTGCCGGGTACCAAGGCCATGTTCGGGAACACCCGCACCAACTCCTGCAGCAAGGCCGCGATTTCCAGCCGCGCCAGATTGGCGCCCAGGCAGAAATGGATCCCATAGCCAAAGCTGACATGATCGCGCGCATCGGCGCGGTCAACTTCAAGTGTTTCTGCCTCGCCGAAATGGTTTTCGTCCCGGTTGGCGGAAACCAGCGACATCAGCAGCCCCGCGCCCTCGGGAATGTCGACGCCGCTCAGGGTCACGGCGCGGGTTGTTTTCCGACGCCAGGACACCACCGGCGGCATGGCGCGCAGGCCTTCCTCAACCGCGTTCTTGATCAGTGACGGATCCGCCACCAACCGTTCCCATTGCGAGCGATCATCCAGCAGCCCGCGCAAGATCGACCCCATCGCGTTGGTTGTCGTCTCGTGACCAGCCAACAGGACGCCATAGGTCAGGTTGTGGATCTCGTTTGCGGTGATGGATTCGGGGTCCTCGGCGTGCAGCGCCAGCAGGTGGCTGGGATAGTCGTCGCCCGGCTTTTTCTTGCGGGCCTCGATCAACTCGCCGCAGAAATTCCACAGATCGACCGCCTCGCGCGCCGCCTCCATCAACTCCTCGCCCTGCGCATCGCCCGAGATCATCTTGAACCGGCTGTCGGCCCAGGTCTTGATCTTGCGTGCGTTCACATCGGGCACACCAAGCAACAGGAACAGCACGCGCGCGGGCAATTCATAGGTCAGGGCATCCACCAGATCGACCCGTGACTGACCATGCAATTTGGCGACCGCCTCGGCCACCATCTCGGCGATGACCCCTTCGCGGGCCTTGAACTGCCGCAGATTCAGGAAGGATTGCGAGGCCTTGCGGATGCGCGTGTGCCGTGGGCGGTCGCAATTGGCTTGCGTGCGATCGCGTGTGAAGCCTGCGTCCTTCAACATCTCGACCACTTCAGGCGGAAACGGGCGTACCGGGTCATGGACGTTCAACGCAGAATATGTGTCCGGATCGGAAAAGACCGCGCGCACATCGTCGCGGCGCGTGACAATCCAGTAGCCGGTGCCGGAGTCGAAGAACACGGGGCTTTCGGCACGGCATTTTTCAAAGAATGCCGCCATTCCGACGTGTTCATGCGGCCGAAACTCAGCCCAAGCTTGATGGTCGACGGGGCAGCCCTGGGAAGTGGCATCGGTCATGTAGGATGGTCTCCAGATGGTTGAGAAGTCAGGGCTTCAGTGCGTAACCGCGCGTTGACGTATGATACAAATTATATATGAACTAAGCCAAAGAAATATTTCACATGTGCCAAAAACGACAGGTTCGCGGCGTTTGTGGCTGATAAGATATTGTATTTCAAACATATAAAATCAGACGCATTCGGCGTGGCGGGGCGGTGGCGGGGCTTCAGGTCGGTTTTGGTCATATAATAGTATTTGACATATACCATTGATGACATAAAACCTCAACGCAGAACACACGAATCCGCTTCGTTATCCGAACCAAATTCATGGGAGCCCGTCATTGACCCGCACTGCCAGCCCATCGCAGATGCTACATGCGCGAGACCCGCGCACTGGTAGCCAGAATTACGCCATCGAGGCGACACCGGTTGCTGATCTTGAGGCGATTGTCGCGCGCGCTCGCAAGGCGCAGGTTGCGTGGCAGGAGATGGGCGTTGAAAAGCGCATCGCGGTGCTGGCCAGGTGGCGCGACAAGATTGATGGGCTACAGGCGCCGCTGACCGACGCCGTGAGCGAGGACACCGGGCGCGTGCTGGAATCGCGTCGCGAGGCGTCGAACATCGGCAAATGGATCGACCGTTGGTCGGCGATCGCGCCCTCGGCGCTGGCCGAGCGCCACGCGCCCACCTCAATGCCGGCCTTCACCAGCACCTCGAATTACGCGCCGATTCCGGTTCTCGGTGTGATCAGCCCGTGGAATTTCCCGATGTCGCTGTCGGTGATGGATGCCATTCCGGCCTTGTTGGCCGGCTGCGCCGTGATCATCAAGCCCAGCGAAGTGACCCCGCGTTTCATCACGCCGCTTGAGCAATCCTATGCCGATATTCCGGAATTGGCGGGTGTCCTGACCTATATCCGCGGTGCCGGAGACCTTGGTGCGGCGTTGGTCGATCAGGCGGACGGCATCTGTTTCACCGGCTCGACAGCCACCGGACGCAAGGTTGCCGCGCGCGCCGGAGCCCGGTTGATCCCGTGTTTTGTCGAACTGGGTGGCAAGGACGCCGCCATTGTGCTTGAGGGGTCCGACCTTGAACGTGCCGCGCGCGCCATCGTGACGGGTGCGACGCTGGGCGCAGGCCAGCAGTGCTACTCGGTGGAGCGTATTTACGTCGCCCGGTCGATCCATGATGAATTCCTGGAGCTGTTGGTCGCCAAGGCGAAAAAGCTGAAACTCGCCTATCCAAACCCGACCGACGGCCAGATCGGGCCGCTGATTTTCCCGCCGCAAGCCAAGATCATCGAGTTGCATCTTGAGGATGCACGCGCGAAAGGCGCCGTGTTCCATACCGGCGGCGAGATTGAACATCACGGCGGCGGGCTGTGGGTCAGCCCGACGGTGTTGTCGAACGTCACCCATGACATGGCAGTGATGACCGACGAGACCTTTGGTCCGCTGATGCCGGTCATGGCGTTTGATACGGTGGATGATGCGGTCAGGCTTGCCAATGACTCGATCTTTGGCCTGTCGGGCGCGGTGTTTGGCCCGCAAGATCAGGCCATGGCGGTTGCCAAGCGGATGAATGCGGGCGGTATCAACGTCAATGACGCCGGCGCGACCCCCTTCTTCATCGGCGACCCGACAGTTTGCCAGAAAGAGGCGTTTGGCGAAAGCGGGCTTGGTGGCTCGCGCACCGGACCCGATTCCATCCTGCGCTTCGTGCGGCAGAAAATGATCGTCACCAATGTGACGAATGAACCTTCAGCTTGGTGGTATGATGTTTGATTTCAAAGGCGATATTGTTTGGGTAACGGGCAGTGCCTCGGGTATCGGGTCGGCAACGGCGTTGCTGTTTGCCGAGCATGGCGCGGATGTGGTGGTTCACGGGTTGAACCAGCGCGACGCGTCCCAAGAGATTGCGGATAAAATCATCGCGATGGGCCGTCGTGCCTTGGTGGTTGATGGCGACCTGACCGATACCGACACCGTGAATGCGATGGCCGCCGAGATCAAGGCGCAGATGGGCGGGCTGAGCGTGCTGGTCAACTGCGCTGGCGGCGGCCCGCGAGAGCGTGCGCCGATCTGGGAAATCACCGACGAGACCTGGCATGCCACCATCGACCGCAACCTCGGCAGCGTGTTCCGCACGCAGCGCGCCTGTTTCGCGATGCTCAAGGCCAGCGGCAAGGGTCGGATCGTCAACGTGTCGTCGATGACCGAACGCAGCGGCGGCATCGTCGGCGCGGCGGCTTACACCGCGTCCAAAGGCGGCGTGAATGCGTTCACCCGTGCCCTCGCCAAGGAAATGGCACCCCACGGCATCCGCGTCAACGCGGCGTCGCCCGGTTTGGTGAATTCACCCTTTCACCGCGAGGACGCCAACGTTCTGTACAAGGATCTTGTCAATCGTATTCCACTGGGCCGCATTGGCGAACCCGTGGATCTTGCCGGACCAATCTTGTTCCTGGCCTCGGATCATGCCGGTTACATGACCGGTGAAGTCATCGAAGCCAGTGGCGGTATGCGGGTTCGCTAACACCCTCGAAATCGGAAACTCTCGTTCATACCAGGAGGAAATTATGAACACAGTAAAAGCCCTTGCAGTCGGCGTTGCCGCACTGACCATGAGCACCACCGTTGCACTCGCAGACGGTTACCCAGAGCGCCCCATTGAAATCGTTGTGCCTTATGGCGCAGGTGGTGCGACCGATACACTGGCCCGCGCAATGGCGCAGCGTCTGACCGCCGCTCTGCCGAACAACCCGAACGTTGTTGTCGTCAACACGCCCGGCGGCGGCGGCACGATTGGCCTGACGCAGGTCGCAAATGCCGATCCCGACGGTTATACGCTCGTCTTCACGACCAGTTCGCCGATTGCGCTGCAGCCGTTGTATGGCCGCACGACCTACACCGCCGAGAGCTTTGCCCCCGTGGCCAAGGTCATCGAAATTCCGGCTGCCTTCAACGTGCGTGCGGATTCGGAAATTCAGAACCTTGACGATCTGGTTGCATGGGTCACGGCGCATCCAGGCGAGTTCACCTATGCCTCGACCGGCGGTAACGGCAGCGGCACGCACATCGTCTCCGAGCAGTTCGCAGCCGCTTTGGGCCTCGAAATGCGCCACATCCCGTTTGAAGGCACCGCACCTTTGACCGCAGCCTTGATGGGCGGTCAGGTCATGGGCACCATGCAGATGCCCAACATCCACACCGGTGGCGAAATCCGTCCGTTGATCTTCCTGACCTCGGCACGCGCAAGCGATCCGGTCTATGCCGATGTCCCCACCTCGACCGAGTTGGGTATCCCGGCGGTCACCGACTTCTTTGCAGGCTTCCTGGCACCGGCAGGAACCCCGGCTGACCGCGTCACGATCCTGAGCGACGCGATCGAGACGATCTTGCAGGACCCTGAACTGCAGGAACTCTTTGCAACGGTCGACTTCCCGATCGCTTTTGCAAACTCGGAGCGCTTCGCAGAGATCCTGACCACCGTCACGGCCTCGAACCGTACCGAATTGCTGCGTATGGGCCTGATCACAGAATAAGGCCTGTCCCTGCGCCGATCCCGCCATGTCTGGTGGGGTCGGCGTGCTATTTTGCCTGATTCAACGGATGAAAAGGACGCTTTCCATGCGTACCCGTTTTGCAGACCTACTCATGTACGCGTTGCTTTCGGGCATAGCCGTCGTCGTGATCTTGCAGTCATATGGGCTGCCCAACCCCTTTGGTGGCACCATCGGCGCCGGTGGCTTCCCGATTGGCTTGGCGATCGCCACCCTCGTGCTCTGTGCGATTGGCGCGCTTCGTACGATTGCTGGCCCGGCGGGTCCGGTCCTGGAAATCCGCGGTTTGCGCAAAGCCCTCGTAACGCTGGCCGCGATGGTTGCGCTGTTCGGACTTTGGCAAGCCTTCGGTTACTTCTTCCCCCTCGCGTTCGTCTTCCTGTCAGGCTTGCTGTGCCTCTATGCGGCCGATGAGAAACTGACGTGGCGGATGGTTCTGATCAATATCGCGGGCGCAGCGGTTGTTCTGTTTCTGATCTATCTGTTCTTCACCCACGTTCTCTACATCCGGTTCTGAGGGGCTAACGACATGGAATTCCTGTCTAATCTTGATACTATGGCGCTACTCGGCTCTGCTGGCAGTATTCTTGTCGGCCTTTTTGTCGGCATGTTGTTTGGCGCTTTGCCGGGGCTTGGTTTGACCATCGCCATCACGCTGTTGCTGCCGCTGACCTATACGATGGAACCCCTGAACGCGATCTTGATGCTGCTGGCGGTCTATCAGGCGGCGGAATACGGCGGCTCGATCTCGGCGATTGCGTTGGGCATTCCCGGCACGGTCATGGCCGCGCCGATTGTGCAAGACGGTCGCGCCATGGCGCAAGAAAGCTCCCCCGGGCGCGCCTTGGGCTTCTCGCTTTATGGCTCCACGCTGGGTGGCTTGTTTGGCGGCGCCGTGTTGATCTTGTTCGCGCAACCGCTGGCACGCTTTGCCTTGCGGCTTGGCGATGCCGAGTTCTTTTTGCTGGGCTTGATGGGCTTGGTCGCGGTGACTGCGTTTGCCGCGCGAGATGCGATCAAAGTCGCCATTTCGATTTGTTTGGGTTTGATCGCCGGGAGCATCGGGCTGGATATGTTCGCCGGCACCCCGCGTCTGACCTTCGACATTCCGCAGCTCTATGAGGGCCTCAACCTGATCGCGCTGGTCGTCGGCTTGTTCGCGTTTTCCGAGATTTTCTTCATGATGGAAGGCAACATGAAGCATCGGTTTGATTTCGATGCCAGCCAGATGAAGATCACCCTGACCATGCGTGAGATGTTGAGCGGGCTGAAAGCCTCGACCATCGGCGCCGTGATCGGGACCGGCCTGGGTATTTTGCCGGGCGTCGGGTCGACCGTTGCGGGCTGGTTGTCGTATTCAGCCGCCAAATCCCTGTCCAAGAACCCCGAGAAATTCGGCAATGGCAGCGGCGAAGGCATCGCCGCCCCGGACAGCGCGAACAACGCGGTCGTCGGTGGCGCGCTGTTGCCGTTCCTGACGCTGGGTATTCCCGGCACCGCCGGGATCGCGATCATTGCCGGGGCCTTTATCATCCACGGTATTCAGCCCGGACCCCAGATGATCCGCCAGAATCCAGAGTTGATCAACGGGATCTTCATCGGCTTCGTGGTGACAACCATCGGCATGTTCATCATGGGAAAACTGCTCAGCCAGGGGTTCGCGCGCGCATTGGTGACGCCGAATTTCGTGCTCGTGCCGGGCATTCTGATCTTGTCGATTGTCGGCGTCTTTACCTCGCGGGCACAGATCTTTGACCTCTGGCTTGCGCTCGGGATCGGCCTTTTTGCCTATCTGATGCGACGGCTCGACTATTCGGTCGCCGGGTTTGTGCTGGCCTTTGTTCTGTCGCCGATCATTGAAACCAGCTTCCGCCGGGCGCTGTTGATCGCGAATGATGACTTCACCGTCTTTGTGACCAGACCGATCTCGGCGGTGCTGGTGGCAACGATGGCGCTTATGTTGGCCTTCACGGTCGTCAAGACTGTCCGCAAACGCCGCGCTGCCGGGGCGGTGAGATAAGGGCATGAACATCGCGTCCACAGGTTCCGAGGAGCACGGCGAAACCATCCGGCTGAACCCTCTGAGCTATCAAATTCTGGGCGTGATCGCACGCTCGCCCAGCAGTGGCTACGATGTGATGAAAACCCTTCATCGGCTCCGGCCGGTGAAGATCAGCCAGATCTACAAGGCGTTGTCGACAATGGAAGCCGTGCACTTGGTGGCCTCGCAAGAGGTGATCCAGCACGGGAAACCGAACAAACGCGTATTCGAGCTTACCAACGCCGGGTGCGAAACCCTCAATGCCTGGATCGCAAGCCCGACCACGCCTCCGGTTCTGAACGATTCCTTCGTCAGCAAGACCTTTTCCCTGTGGCACGCTCCCCAGGCAGACCGGCTGCGGCTGGTGGCGGAACGCATCGGCTGGCTGAAGGCGGAAATCGCGTATTTTCAGGAGATGCAAGCCGATCTGCATGAAACGGCAGCGGAGCGGCATCTGGACCCTGATAGATGGGAGTTCTCACGCGACATCCTGGTCAGGCGCCATTTGGCGCTGCACCGCGAAGATCTTCTGTGGTGCCAGCGTCTGCACAAGACCCTGTCGCGTCACAAACCCACCCAATCGACCACAACCCTGAACGAGGAACCGTCATGAAAGAGATCGTCCGCACAACCAAGCTGACCATTCCCGCGGATACCGACAATCCGTTCCTGAAAGGGCCATTCGCCCCGAACGTCCACGAATACAACGCCGACACCAGCACCCTCAAGGTGCGCGGCGAGATCCCGAAGGATCTGCACGGCATTTATGTGCGCAACACGCACAATCAGGTGCACGATTCGATCGGCATCTATCACCCGTTTGACGGTGACGGCATGTTGCACGCCGTGCATTTCGAGGACGGCAAAGCCAGCTATCGCAACCGCTTTGTTGAAACAACCGGCTGGTGGGCCGAGCGCGCCGCGAACAAGTCGCTGTGGCCGGGTATTCTGGCCCCGCAAGCCAAGCAGCGTCGTGGCTGGGGGTCGATGGGCGCGATGAAGGACAACGCCGGCACCGACGTGCATTGCCACGCGGGCAAGCTGATGGCGGTGATGAGCCAAGGCTCCGAGCCGTGGCGCCTGGACCCGATGACGCTGGAAAACCTTGGCCCGGATGCGTCCTGGGCGGCGGATGTGATGCCGGTTGGCGTCTCGTCGCATTTCAAGGTCGATGTCTACACCGGCGAGATGATGTTCTTCAACTTCTCGGACAAATACCCCTATATGAGCTACGGCATCGTCAATGCCGACAACAAGCTGGTGCATTTCACACCGATCGAGCTGGACGGCCCGCGCTGGCCGCATGACATGGGGGTCACGCAGAACTATTCGATCCTGCACGACCTGCCGTTCTTCTTTGACAAGGCCGCCCTGGCGCGTGGCGAGCGCAAGCTGACCTTCCACCGCGACGTGCCCGCGCGCTTTGGCGTGATCCCGCGTCATGGCGTGAACTCGGATATCAAATGGTTCGAGGCCTCGCCGTGCTACATTCTGCATCTCTCGAACTGCTACGAAGAGGGCGATTGGGTGATCATGGACGGCTGTATCTCGGTTGATCCGGCCAAGCCACCGGTCGGCAAGATCGAGAACGTGTTCGAAAAGATCATGGACCACCTCGACAAGCACCGCACCAAGACGCGCCTGCACCGTTGGTCGTTCAACATGAAAACCGGCGAAACCAAAGAGGAATTCCTCGATGACGAAGTCACCGAATTCCCGTTCTACGCCAACTCGGTCTGCGGCTATCCGTATCGCTATACCTACGGCACGCTGTTCAAGCCGGGTGATTGGCTGTTCACGGGCATCAAGAAATACGACCTGCTCAAGGGCACCGATACGCGCTATGAATACGGGCCGGAGCGCTATGGCAGCGAGCCACAGGTCGCGCTGCGCCCGAATGCCACGTCCGAGGATGACGGCTATATCGTGACCATCGTCACCGACATGATCAAGAATGCCTCCGAGACGTTGATCTTTGACGCGCAGGACATCGCCGCCGGACCAATCGCCGTGATCGAAATGCCCGAGCGGATCTGTCAGGGAACACACGCCTGTTGGGTCGAAGGTCATCGGATCGCCGGCGAAGGCATGGCGAACCCCGGTCCCGTGGCGATGGAAGGCTGATCCCAGTAAGTGAGGAATATACGATGAGCACACTCCCTGTTTACCGGACCCGCGGGTCCGGCAATACCACCATTTTCATGTTGCACGGCGCGTATGGTGATGGCCGCTATTTCAGCGATCTGGCCGATGGTCTGGCGGCGGCGGGCTACCGCGTTATCGACTGGGACGCCCCCGGCTATGGCGAAAGCCCGGCGGTTGAGCCGGCCACCATCGAGACCTTCTGCGACGCCGCGCAAGCGATGATCCAGAAAGAGGCCACCGCGACCAACGTCGTGTTGGGCCACTCGATGGGCTCGCTGATCGGCCCGCGGCTGACCAACGCCGAACCCAAGGTCAACGGCTTGATCTTGTCGGCAGGGTCCATGGGCGTGCCCAACCGCTCGCCCGAGGACCGCGCAAAGTTCCTCGAGGAACGTCTTGCACCCCTGGAGCGTGGCATGACCGTTCAGGAATACGCGCGGCCCTTGATCACCCATATGATGGCCAAAGGCGCCAGCGGTCCGCTGGTCGATAAGGTCTTTGACGTGGTGCTGAGCATGCGCACGGAAACCTTCCGCGCCTCGCTCAATGCGCTGACCCAATACAACGGTCGCCCGGCGCTTGAGGCGCTGAAAAAGCCGGTGATGATGCTGGCGGGCGAGGTTGACCCCGCATGTTCCGCGGCGGGGATGCAGGAAATGCACGAGCTGGTCGGGCACTCGGAGTTCCATGTCTTGCCGGGCGTCGGGCATTATGGCTTTGCCGAAAAGCCTGCCGAGTTCAAAGCGATTGTTCTGGATTGGCTGTCGCGGAGTTTTCCCGCCACTTGAGGCCAGAGCGCCAAGAAACAGGGGAAAGGGCGGGAGAGATCCCGCCCTTTTCCCCCATCCGGACTGCGTGCCGGTTTGGCAGTTGCCCGTCACACGGACTTGGCGACCAGCAAATCCGTTGGCGGCGCGCGCATGAGATCCCGCGCATAATTGCCCAAGGCATTGGCATCCTTGTGCGAATTTGCGCCGATGCACACCAGGTCGGCATCGAGTTCGGCCCTGCGAAAAGCCAGGATCTGATGCACGCCGCCGGGAACGATCTCGGGCGGTTCTGTCAGGATCGGCAAGCCGGGATAGGCCAGAAAGGTCTTTTTCAGGGCGTTGGCGGCCTTCAGCGCGGCTTCGGTTTCGCCGCTCCCCGGTTTGAACACCGCCCCGATCGGCAGCCGCAAGGCATGGACCGCGTGGAACCGCGCGTCTGGCGCGACAAGGGATGCGGTCGCCAATGCTCTGGCCGAGGAGGGCGAAAAATCGGTCAGGGCCAGCACCTGCGTATATTCCTGATCCGGCTTTTGATGCGCGATGACCACCGGGCAGGGGGACGCGAGCACGACGCGCTCCAGCGTTGTCAGCCGAATGAGGTCCAGCACGCGCCTCTCGCGGTGCAACCCCAGGACCAGAACTGCGGCGTTTTCCTGCGCGGCCAAGGCGGCCAGTGCGTTCGCGGGGTCACCGGTCAACAATTGCGGGATCGCACCATGGGCTTGGGCCAGTGCGTCCAACTCATCCGCCGGGCTGAGTTTCGCGCGGCCCCGGCCAAACCGCGCCGGTCCCTCGTCCTGCCGGACATGGGCAAGGATCAGCCGCGCCCCCAGGGTTTTGGCAAACCGCGCAGCACGGCCCGCCACATGGGCGGATCGCCCGGAAAGGTCAGTAGCGGCGATGATGGAGGGTTGCGACATGAGAACCTACGCGATCAGACCGCTAACCGATACCAGCGCCAGCGCGATCACGCAAACGCGATACGAGTTCTGGCTGAAGATCGGCGCCCGTATGCTCACGCTGGCTCAGACCGGGGAAGGCGTCGCGCAGCGGTGCGGCCATGTCATCGGGCAACCGGGTCAGGACGGCGGGGCAAACCATCAGGCTCTCGCAGGGGACACCTTCGGCATAGATCACCTCATGGGCGTCGAACACCAACGAGAAATATTCGACGAACCCGCCCTCGCGGCGCACAATGGTTTGGCCATCGACCATATGGCGCGCTTGAACCAACAGCTCGGCAGCTCCGGCCAGCTTCCGGGCGTCGCGCCGATACAGGAACAGCCGGTGATGCGGGCTGACCGTCAGCGGGCGCGGGTTGCCCATTACGCCGGACATCACCGTAACAGGCGCAAAACCGCCCTCGGCGCGCAGCCGCACGGCGCCTTTCCAGCGCAACGGCTGCACGGCATGATCGCGGGTGATCACCATATCACCCGGCACCAGCTCTTCGACCGGCACTTGCCGACCGTTGGCCAAGGCGATCAGGGTGCCCCGGCCAAACGCCCCCGCGACGATATCGGCCAGCCGGATCGGGCCGGGCGTCGGATCCACCGCGATCAGCGTATAAGTGTGCTTGACCAGCAGAGGCGACAGCGGCAAGGCCACGCAGCCCGCCCCGGCGAGCGATAGCGCCAGAACCTCGACCAGGTCGCCATCCGGGGCCATCATCGACAGGCGTCCCAAAAGATGCACAGAGCCGCCCGGTTGCCCCAGTTGCGAGCCCGGCGCGAGCGTCCCGGCGGCGTCTCCCTGGCCGGGCCCCGCCGCCAGATCGAGGACCACGGTCAGCGGGGTCGCGTCCTTTTCCAACCGATAATAATCGCCGCACACGCTGTCATCAGGGGCGGGCAACGGATCGCCCGCGTTGGCGCCTGACAGAACGCGCAGATCGGGTGCCGCATAGACCGTGACAGCATGGGCCGTTTGGGGTTTTGAGGGACGCACGGAGGGCCTTTGAGTGTTGACACGCAGGGCTCGGACCGCCCCGCACTCGGTGCACCTTACGGCTCTGCGGCGGCGGGCGTCAATTGTCTGACGCGCGGCTTGCGTTGTTCCCCTTGGGCGTGGATGCTACGTCCGGGAAAACACGGGAGAGTGCAGATGGATCTGGGCATCAAAGGCAAGCGCGCATTGGTTTGTGCGTCAAGCAAGGGGTTGGGCAAAGGCTGCGCCGAGGCCTTGGCAGAGGCGGGCGTGGAACTGGTGCTGAACGCGCGGGGCTCCGAGGCACTGGAGGCCACGGCCGCCGAACTCCGCGCGCGTTTCGGGGTCACGGTCGTGGCGGTTGCCGCCGATATCACCACCGAGGACGGGCGCGCCCGGGTGCTGGAGGCCGCGGGTCAGGTTGACATTCTGGTGACCAATGCCGGTGGTCCGCCCCCCGGTCTGTGGTCGGATTGGTCGCGCGATGATTTCATCAAGGCGCTCGATGCCAACATGCTCACCCCCATTGCGCTGATGCAGGCGCTGTTGCCGGGGATGATGGAACGCGGTTGGGGCCGGGTGGTCAACATCACCAGCCAGGCCGTCAAAGCGCCGAACGCGGTTCTGGGGTTGTCGAATGCCGCGCGCACCGGTTTGACCGGGTTTGTCGCGGGCACCTCGCGGCAGGTGGCGGGAACCGGCGTGACGATCAACAACCTGCTGCCGGGCATTCACGCGACGGATCGCGCGGACTCCCTTGATCACGGTGTCGCCGCCAAAGAGGGGATCTCCCTCGACGAGGCCCGCAAGCGCCGCTTCGCCACCATCCCGGCGGGGCGTTACGGCACGGCTGCCGAGTTCGGCGCGACCTGCGCCTTTCTGTGCAGCCAACATGCCGGGTTCATCGTCGGCCAGAACGTGCTGCTTGACGGCGGCGGGGTTAATGCAACGATCTGACCCGACATGTCATCATTTCCTGCGCTTAATGTCAGGCGATTGAAAAAGTGAAAGTAATAGGGCGAAATCCTGCATGAACATCGTATTCGATATCGGAAATGTGCTGATCCGGTGGCGACCCGAAAAGGCCGTCGCCGCAGAGTATCCGGATCCGGCCGCCGGAATGGCGTATTTACACGCGGTCGGGTTTTTCGACTGGAACCTGCAACAAGACGGTGGGCGCAGTTTTGCCGACGGCTGGGCAGCACTCGACGTCGCCCATCCGGGTCAGGTGCAGCCGTTGGCGCAGTATCCGCGACGGTTTGCCGATACGATCCGAGAGCCGATTGACGGAACCTGGCGCTTGCTGGATCGGTTGAAAGCACGCGGGCACCGGCTCTTTGCAATCACAAATTTCGCCGCCGACACATGGCCCGTCGCGCTGCAAATCCATCCGCGGCTTGCCGAGGTGTTCGAGGATATCATCGTCTCGGCGCATGAGAAACGCCTCAAACCGCAACCGGAAATCTACCAGTTGCTGCTGTCGCGCAACGCCCTGAGTGCCGCCGACTGCCTGTTTATCGACGACAGTGCCGCCAATGTTGAAGGTGCGCGTGCAGTGGGAATGGCGGCGCATCACTTTCTTGGCCCCGACGGTCTCGAAACCGATCTGGTGGCGCGCGGATTGCTGTGACCGGGCATTGCCCAGCCTTGCGCCACATGGTCTAGTGTCGAAACCCAAAAAAGGCCCGTGACAATGCCCTATTTCAACGCTGCCGATGGCGCCCGAAATCCACTACACCGACGAAGGCAACGGAATCCCGTTGCTGTGCCTTGCCGGGTTGACCCGCAATGGCCATGACTTCGACTATCTCGCACCGCATCTGCCGCCGCTGCGCTTGATCCGCATGGATTATCGCGGTCGCGGCAAGTCTGACTGGACCGGGGCCGAGACCTATACCATCGTGCAGGAGGGGGCCGATGCGCTGGCCCTGTTGGACCACCTTGGGCTGGAAAGCGCGGCGATTCTTGGCACCTCGCGCGGTGGTCTGATCGGCATGTATCTGTGCGCGGTGGTGCCGGACCGGGTGCGCGGGCTGATCCTGAACGACGTCGGTCCGGTGATCGACGACCTGGGGCTGGACCGGATCAAGGACTATATCGGCCGCCGCCCCAACGCGCGGACCTTTGCCGCCGCCGCCGTGGCGCTGGAACATGCGATGGAGGGCTTTGATGCCCCGCCGAGCCGCTGGATGCAGGAAGCCAAGACGCATTTCGTCGAGACCGATCAAGGCCTTGACCTGAATTATGACCCGGCCTTGCGCACCGCGTTCCTCGCGGCGATGGAGGGCCCGCAGGTCGATCTGTGGCCGATGTTCGAGTCCTGCAAGGGCAAGCCCTTGGCGCTGATCCGGGGGGCGAATTCTGACCTGTTGACGCAAGTCACCGCCGATGAAATGGCCGAACGCATCCCCGAGATGATCTATGAAGAAGTCCCAGACCGTGGCCATATCCCGTTTCTCGATGAGCCCGAATCCCTCAGCGCCATCAACCGGTTCCTGGGGCTGTTGATATGACCTCCATCGCCATGATCGAGGCGGCGGCGCAACGGCTCAGCGGCCACGCACGGCGCACGCCCTTGTTGTCCTCGCCGTTTCTGGATGATCTGGCCGGCCGCCGGGTGTTCGTGAAGGCCGAATGCCTGCAACACACCGGTTCCTTCAAGTTTCGCGGCGCGTGGAATGCGATTTCAGCGCTGAAACCGTCGGGGGTGGTGGCGTTTTCGTCGGGCAATCACGCGCAGGGCGTGGCGTTGTCGGCGCGTTTGCAGGGGTTGCCAGCGGTCATCATCATGCCCTCGGATGCGCCCGCGAACAAGATCGACAACACGCGCGCTTTGGGTGCCGAAGTGGTGCTTTATGACCGCGCGACCGAGGACCGCGATGCGATTGGCGACCGCGTGGCGACTGAACGCGGGCTGACCCTGATCAAGCCGTTCGACATGGCCGAGGTGATCGCCGGGCAGGGCACCGCCGGGCTGGAGATCGCCGAGCAGGCGGCCGAGGTTGGCGTTACCCAAGGGCGCGTGCTGGTGCCCTGCGGCGGTGGCGGTTTGACCTCGGGGATCGCGCTGGCGCTTGAAGCCCGCGCGCCGGGGTTCACGGTTCATCCGTGCGAGCCCGAGGGGTTTGACGACGTGGCCCGCTCGCTCAAGGCTGGCTCCCTTCAGCGCAACACCCGGTTGTCAGGCTCGATTTGCGACGCAATCGTCACGCCGCAGCCGGGCGATCTGACGTGGCCGGTGATCGCGCGGCTTTGCGGGCCGGGGCAGGTGGTGACCGAGGATGAGGCGCTCAGGGCGATGGGTCTGGCGCATGATCGCTTGAAACTCGTGCTGGAGCCGGGTGGCGCGGTGGCGCTGGCGGCGGCACTGTTCCGGCCGGGCAGCGAGCCGGTGATTGCCGTGGCCTCGGGTGGAAACGTGGATCGGGCGATGATGGCGCGCGCCCTCGCACAATGACCCTGCCGGACCTGTCCGGTCTTGCTGTTGACGGCGCGACATTTGCCGTCCGCGCCACGCCAAAAGCCCGGCGCAATGCAATCCAAACTGGCGATCCGATCCGCGTCTGGGTCACGGACCCGCCCGACAACGGCAAGGCCAATGACGCGATTCGCAAACTACTGGCCAAGGCGCTGGGCGTGGCTCCGACGCGTCTGACCCTGAAGCGCGGTGCCACGTCGCGTGACAAGCTGTTTCAGCTGGACTGAGGGTCGCCCGGTGTTTGCCGCTCACGCAACCGATAGACCCCCTCGGGCAGGTCGAGGGCGGCGCGCAATTCGTGCAACTGGCGCATGGAAAAATGCACGAACATGACCTCATCGGTGTCGGGATCGACCTGCGAGATCGTCGCCCCGTCTTCATGGCTTTCGATCACGATATCCTCGTTCAAGGGCGCCTCGCCCTCGTCGATGATGGTGATCACTGTGGCGTCAAACTCGTGCTCGATGGTAAACATGCCACCAGCCTAGCGCCGATCGCGCCGGGCGCAAGGGACCATCGGCGCGACCGTTTGTCTTTGACGGCGGATCAGTCGGTTTCCGTGATTGCCGCCGTGCCCAACGCCACCCGCGCGACCTCGGTCTCGCCGAACAACAAGCGCGCCTCGGTCAGCGATTCCGGCACCACCCAGAGCATCGTGCGATCTGCGGAACTGCCGACATTGGTGCCGCTGAATTGCGAATCGAGGATGCGACGCATGAAGCGCTCTCCGACCAGCCCCATGGTTGCGCCCGCATCATCGACCAGCCGGAAGTTGTGCGTGTGCCATGTGAACCGGTCCTCGCCGTCAACCTGGTTCGATACCAGCCCTTGTACGTCGACCTCGATTTCCGCCAGGACCATGCCGGGCGGTGCGGCAATGGATGAGCTGACGGCGTCATCGTCGCGCCCATCCTCCAGTTCGACGACCCGAAAACGGCGCACGGCGGTGGGGCGGAACTGCGCAAAACTTGCGGCATCGGCTTCGGCGCTTGGGGCTGGCACCGTGACGTCGCCTTCATAGCGCACGTCGCCGCCAAACCGCAGCGTTACCGATGCAGTGCCCTTGGGGATCACGAACAAGCCATTCCAATAGAGATCACGGTCGTCGTCGGGAAAATCTCGCGGACGGCTGCCCGACAGGCTGCGCGATTGCAACGTCGCCTGCCCCCAATTCGGATAGCCGCCGACCGCCGCCAATTCCGTGCCATCGGCCAGCACCAGACGAATATCGCGGCTGCTGACCGACACGCGCGAGACGTCGTCGGACCAGGGGCCATCAAACACCATGCGCACATCCAGGATCAAAGAGCCGGGAACCCGGACATATTCGACCACGCCCGCCGGGCGATAGGGGCGCTCTTGCCAGTTGATGACGGTGTCATAGGCGCGGGTTTGCGTGCTCAAGGCTGTCAGATCTATTTGTGCCAAGGCCGGAAATGCGGTGCAGACCGCAAGGCTTGACGTTAGGGCAAGTCCCTGAATTATTTTACTAAATCGCATGATATATCCCCAAATACAACCCCCCGCCTCGTGAACCGGGCGGGGGGGCAGGGTCTGATACTGTGCGATTCGGGTCAAGGAAAACGCAAGTCAGCCGCGAGTCCCGGAAAAGCGGTCTGCCCAGTCTTCGCGCTGTTCGTCGGTGATTTTGGCGAATAAAACCTCGGGCGTGGCAAAGGCATGGCCGGGCGCAAAGGTCGCCAAGGCGGCGGCAACATCATCGGGCCAATCCCATGCCTCACAGCCCAGGGACGCCATCATGGATGCCGAGGCATCGGGGACGAAGGGCTTGGAGAGCACTGCATAAAGCCGGATCAGGTTCAACGCCAAGCGCACCTGCGCGGCGGCTTGCTCCGGGTCGCTCTTGATGGTGGACCACGGCGCGACCTCTTGCAGGTATTCGTTGCCCAAGGCCCAGATCGCGCGCAACTCGGTGGCGGATTTGCGGACCTCCATGGACTCCATCAGGGTCTCGTATTCGCGGATACGGGCGCTCAAATCCCCGATCAACTGCGCCTCACGCGGGCCAAAGACGCCGCCCTCGGGCACCACCTCGCCGAATTTCGAGCGGCAGAACTTGGTGACGCGGCTGACCAGATTGCCCAGCACATCCGCCAGATCCTTGTTCACCGAGGTCTGGAAATTCTCCCAGGTGAACTCGGAATCGTTGTTCTCGGGGGCATGCGACAGCAACCACCAGCGCCAATAATCCGACGGCAGAATCGACAGCGCCTGATCCATGAACACGCCACGCCCTTGCGACGTGCTGAACTGGCCGCCGTCATAATTCAGGTAGTTGAACGACTTGATGTAATCGACCAGCTTCCACGGCTCGCCAGAACCCATCAGGGTCGCGGGGAAACTGAGCGTGTGGAAGGGCACGTTGTCCTTGCCCATGAACTGGACATAGCGCACATCGCTGGCCCCCTCATCCTCGCGCCACCAACGCCTCCAGGCAGCGTCGTCGAGGCCGTTCTTGTCGGCCCATTCGGCGGTCGCGGCGATGTATTCGATGGGCGCATCGAACCAGACATAGAAAACCTTGCCCTCCATGCCGGGCCATTCCTCGTCGCCATCCTTGACCGCGACCCCCCAATCCAGATCGCGGGTGATGCCCCGATCCTGCAACCCGTCGCCGTCGTGAAGCCATTTCTTGGCAATCGAGGTGGTCAGGATCGGCCAGTCCTTTTTCTCGTCGATCCACGCATCCAGCCGGTCGCGCATCGCGGACTGGCGCAGGAACAGGTGCTTGGTCTCGCGCACCTCCAGATCGGTCGAGCCCGAGATGGCCGAGCGCGGGTTGATCAGGTCGGTGGGGTCCAGCTGCTTGGTGCACTCCTCGCATTGATCGCCGCGGGCGCGTTCATAGCCGCAATTGGGGCAGGTGCCCTCGATGTAACGATCCGGCAGAAACCGGCCATCCGCGTGGGAATAGACCTGTTTTTCCTCGACCTCGGAAATCAGCCCTGCCGCTTTCAGGCGGCCGGCGAAATGCTGGGTCAGGGCGTGGTTTTGCCGGCTGGAGGAGCGACCGAAATGATCAAACGACAGCCCGAACCCGCGCGCCAGCTCCGCCTGAACCTCGTGCATCTCCGCACAATACTCGGCCACCGGCATCTTGGCTTTGGCGGCGGCCAGTTCAGCGGGCGTACCATGCTCGTCGGTGGCGCAGATGAACATGACTTCATGGCCGCGCGCCCGCATGTAGCGCGCGAACAGATCCGCCGGCAATTGCGAGCCGATAAGATTGCCCAAGTGCTTGATACCGTTGATGTATGGTAACGCAGAGGTGATAAGTATACGGGCCATGTCGGGGGCGTCCCTGTCTTGCCAAAAGCTGGTTTTGCCTGTGCTTACAGCAAGGTGTCGGCCGCTTCCATCCCTTGCGCACCGTTTGGTGAGGCATGTTTCAAGGCAATTGACGCATGGGGCTGCGCTAATGCACTGTCAGTCAGCAAGTGATTTTTGCGCGTGAGAGGAAGACACGATGACCCGATTTACCCCAATTCGTTTTAAATCGACGACCGCTGTTGCGGCATTGCTATTGCCTGTACTGTCGTTTGCCGCCACGGCACAAACCAGTGGTTTCGCGATTGAAGTCGGTCCATCCGCAGACGGCTATTCCCCGGTGCGTGTGTCCGCCCATGTGTTCGGACAGGCGACCGACCCGGCTTCGACCTTTGTGCGCGGCTGTCAGGGCCATGTGTTGCCCGAGGCCGCGGGTACGATCTTCGAGGTCACGGCCCGCATGGAAACCCTGGCCTTTACCGGGGCCGGCGACGGGCTTGTCAGCATGGTGCTGGGCACGCCAGACGGGCTATACCGCTGCGCCTTGGCCGACAGTCAGGGCCTCGCGGTGTCAAACCTGGCCGGGGTTGAGCCTGGCCGCTATATGATCTGGCTCGGTGGGGCCGAAGGCAGCAGCATCGACGCGCGCCTGATCGCCTCGGACTTGCCCGTTTCACCCCTGGAGCTGTTTGGCCTGAACGTGGCAGAGCTTGGCGACCCGCGCACGGGACGGTTCGTGTTCAGCGCCACGGCAGACACCGGGCGGCAGGAATTGGCGATGGGTGCGACATTGATGGCGCAATCCGAGATGCGCCCGCTCAGCCCCGACTATTGCCCCGGTTACAGCCAGTTCGACGCCGCCGATGCCGTGTTGACGCTGGATCAGGCCAGCGACCGCTTCAGCGTGTTTGCCATGTCCGAGCGTGACCTGACCATGGCCGTCGTGCGCCCCGATGGCAGCGTGCTCTGCAACGATGATATGTATGACCTCAATCCCGCCGTAACCATCGACCGGGCCGAGGCTGGCGACTATCAGATTTTCGTTGGCGGGTATTCACAAGGCGGCACGGGCCGTTTCGACCTGTTCGCCTCCGAAGGCGGCCCGGCATTCTCGAACGCGGTTCTGGACCTGAACGCCACGCCGCGCGCGGGCAGCGGGGTCTTTGATATTGATGCGGCGGGGCAGGGCCAATTGCTGGCCACGGGTCCGGTTGTCGCGAATGACTCGATGGAGTTGTTGCCGACCGGCGGCTATTGCCCCGGCTTCACTGACATCTCGGCGCCCGATTTTGTCCTGACGCTGGATGATACGCAGCCGATGATCAGCCTTTATGCGCGCTCGCAAACCGATCTGGTGATGGCGGTGCGTGCGCCCGATGGGACTTGGCTATGCAACGACGACAACATGCAACTGAACCCCGGCCTGAGCTTTGAAAGCGCGCAGCCCGGCGATTACCTGATCTTTGTCGGCGCCTATAACCCCGGCGCGATGGGCACTTATAACCTCTATGCCTCGATGGGTTCGCCCAACTGGCAGGCTACCCAGGCCGATGGCATGATCGCGCCCGCGTCGTTGAATGCGACCGCCGCGCCCGCGGTGGGGCAGATCGAGTTCGGCCCCGGGACGCGGATTGATCCGCGCATCATCTTCGACATCCAACCCAGCCAGACCGAGGCCTTTGGCATTGGTCAGGGATGCGCCGGATTCATCACGCCGTCGCAGCCCGATCTGGTGATCACCGCACAGCCTGGCTTGCCGCAACTGATGGTCTACATGGTCAGCGAGGCCGACGGCACGCTGGTGATTTCGGGGCCGGATGGGCAGCTTTATTGCAATGACGACTTCGAACAGTTGAACCCCGGGGTGATGATTCCAAATGCTCCGGCGGGTGATTACGCCGTGTTTGCCGGAACCTACAGCGGAACCGGCGGCATGGCGACGCTGGGTGTCACTATCGCGGCGCCGCTTTGGGTCATGGACCGTGAACACTGAGCGCGCGACCTGAACTGTTGCTGTCCCCGGTCATTGGCCGGGGGCAGAACTTGGTTTCGACCCTTTCGGAGGCTTCCGCGATGACCCTTCCAAAACTTCGGCTCTCGGCCCTGTTGGTGGCGGCGGCCACCATTCTGGCCGTGCCGCAGATGGCGCTGGCACAGGCCAACACCTGCCGCTGGGCGAATGACAATGAATGCGACGAGGCCCGATATGCGGGCACCGGGGCCTGCGAAAGTGGCACCGACGCCAATGATTGCCGCGCCGAGGCCGCGGCTTGGCAACGCCTGATGGCCGCGGTTCCCGACACCGTGCGCGCGCAATTGGGCAGCGACACCTGCCGCTGGGCGAATGATCTGGAGTGCGATGATCCGAATTTCGGCGGCACCGGGGCCTGCTCGCCGGGCACCGACGCCAGCGATTGCCGGGCCATGGCGATTGGCGGCGACAACACCTGCCGCTTTGCCAATGACAACGAATGCGACGAGCCCGGCATTGGCACCGGGGTGTGCACCTCGGGCACCGATGTCAATGATTGCCGCGCCGTGTCGTTCCTGCGCAACCGCTCGAACAGTTGCCAAACCGCGTTCAACGGCACCTGCGAAGAGCCGGGCACTGGGCGCGGCACCTGCCGTCCGAACACCGACACCGCCGATTGCGTCGGCCGCCAACGCCCCGTCGAGGCGCGCGACCACTTCTTTGGCAACGATGACCGCGAATTGGTCGATGTGACGCAAATGCCCTGGCGCGCGGTGGGACTGCTGTCGCTGGGCGATGGGTCATGCACCGGGATCCTGATCGGCCCGAGGCTTGTGGCGACCGCAGCGCATTGCATGGAAGGAGAGGGCGGGCAGCCGTCCAAGGCGCTCAGCTTCCGTGCCGGCGCGCGCGGCGACACGGATCTGGGGAGCGCGTCGATCATCAGTTCCGTGGTGGCGCCCGATTATACCGAGAACAGCGCGCCTCCGGGGGGTGGCAATGGCAATGACTGGGCGATCCTGACGCTCGACCGCGACCTCGGCACGCAAGTCGGCTTTGTGCGGCCCTATGTGCTGACCAAAACCGACCTCGCCGAGATCCGCACGGGCCGGTTTCTGGTCAGTCAGGCAGGCTATAGCTGGGACACTGGCAGCAACCTGTCGGGACACGTCGATTGTCAGGTCTTGCAGGCCTATAACGACGGCTCGTTCATCCACACCTGCGATACGACGCGCGGTGATAGCGGTTCGCCGATCATGATCCTGCGCGACGGAGAATGGCGGCTGATCGCGGTCGACAGCCAGTTCTTTGATGCACAACCGCCATTCCCGCAGATGTCCAGTTCGCATCTGGCCGTCGATACGCGGGCCTTCGCGGAGGCGCTGCGCAGTGCCGGGGCATTGGACTGAGCCTTGCTGAGGATGTCGGGTGGGTGAGGGGGCTTTGCCCCCTCGCCGCTGCGCGGCTCACCCCCAGGATATTTTGCGGAACAAAGACGCGATAGACCGATAACAATGTATCGCGTCTTGTCGGAAACGGGCATTTGCCTGCTGGCGAGAGGCCGCGCTTGCAACGCGCATGCGTTCACAACCGCGTGGAAAGTCACAGGAATGCGTCTTGCCCCGGAACGCGTTTCATCTTGCCAAAAATACTCAAATTCAACCTGGGCTGCTGGACTCCAGCGCGCTGATGATGCGCGTGAAATCGGCAGCTTTCAGCGACGCACCGCCGACCAGCGCCCCATCGACATTGGCAATGGCAAAGATCGACGCGGCATTGTCGGGATTTACGGATCCGCCATAGAGCAGCCGGACCCCCGCATCGGGGGCGTGTTCGCGCAGGAAGGCATGAACCTCGGCGATCTGTGCCTCGCTGGGGGTGCGCCCGGTGCCAATCGCCCAGACGGGTTCATAGGCGATCACGGTATTCTCGGCATTTGCCCCTGCGGGCAGGGATTGCGCCAATTGCGCGCCGATCACCGCCAGCGTTTCGTCCGCGTCGCGCTGGGCCTCGGTTTCGCCCAGGCACACGATGGCCACCAATCCGGAATCCCATGCGGCCTCGACCTTGGCGGCCACATCGGCCGAGGTTTCCCCATGATCCGCCCGGCGCTCTGAATGGCCAAGGATCACATAGCCCGCACCCGCGTCGAACAGCATCTCGGCGGCGATGTCGCCGGTATGCGCGCCCTTGGCTTTGGCGTGGCAATCCTGACCGCCCAGTTGCACGGCGCTGCCCAGGACAATCCGTGCCATCGAGGCCAGCAAGGTGGCGGGCGGGCAGAGGAGCACCTCGACCGACGAGGCCGGATGCATCGCGGCAAGGGTTTTTGCTTCGGAAAGATGCTTGGACGTGCCGTTCATCTTCCAGTTTCCGGCGGCGAGTTTGGTGATCGTCATGAGGCGCTCCTTGGTTTGCACAGTGATAACCCGATTGCCCCGCCAGACGCAAAGCCTGCTATTGGTGAGCGTCGCCTGTGTTTTTTCGCCCCGGCTTCATTGCCGACCCTGTTCTTGGGGGTTGTTTCAGGCTATCTCCTTGGGCGAAAACACCCATATCTCACGACCAGTCACAAGGAAGACGATCATGCCGCATTACCGCTCCAGGCGATCCACCCATGGGCGCAATATGGCCGGGGCGCGTGGCCTTTGGCGCGCGACCGGGATGACCGACAGTGACTTTGGCAAGCCGATCATCGCCGTGGTCAACAGCTTCACGCAATTTGTGCCGGGGCATGTGCACCTCAAGGATCTGGGCCAGATGGTCGCCCGCGAAATCGAAGCGGCGGGCGGTGTTGCCAAGGAATTCAACACGATTGCCGTGGACGACGGGATTGCGATGGGTCACGACGGGATGCTCTATTCGCTGCCCTCGCGTGAGTTGATCGCCGATAGCGTGGAATACATGGTCAACGCCCATTGCGCCGATGCGATGGTCTGTATCTCGAACTGTGACAAGATCACGCCGGGCATGATGATGGCGGCGATGCGGCTGAACATCCCGACGATCTTTGTCTCGGGTGGCCCGATGGAGGCCGGCAAGGTTACGATTGACGATCTGGAAATGACCAAGATCGACCTCGTGGATGCGATGGTGGCGGCGGCGGATGACAAGTTCACCGACGAGCAGGTCCAGCATATCGAGGAGAACGCCTGCCCGACCTGCGGCTCGTGCTCGGGCATGTTCACGGCCAACTCGATGAACTGTCTGGCCGAGGCCTTGGGTCTGGCGCTGCCGGGCAATGGCTCGGTTCTGGCGACGCATGCGCAGCGCAAAGCGTTGTTTCTGGGGGCGGGGCGGCGGATCGTCGAGATCACCAAGGCGCATTACGAGGACGAAAAGCCCGGCTACCTGCCGCGTGAGATCGCCAATTTCGATGCGTTCGAGAATGCGATGAGCCTCGATATCGCGATGGGGGGGTCGACCAACACGGTGTTGCACCTGCTGGCGATCGCGTATGAGGGCAAGGTTGATTTCACGATGGACGACATCGACCGCCTCAGCCGCAAGGTTCCGGTGCTGTGCAAGGTCGCGCCGTCGGTGGTGAACGTGCATATGGAGGATATCCACCGTGCGGGCGGGATCATGAGTATTCTGGGCGAGATGCAGCGTGGCGGGTTGCTGCATTCGGATGTGCGGACGGTGCATTCGGAAACCATGGCCGAGGCAATCGCGAAGTGGGACATCACGCAGTCGAACGATCCGGCGGTCAATGCGTTTTATCGGGCGGCGCCGGGTGGGGTTCGGACCACGCAGGCGTTCAGCACGGATAATCTGTACAAGGAACTGGACAGCGACCGGCAGAACGGGGTGATCCGTTCGGTCGAGCACGCCTTCTCGAAGGATGGCGGGTTGGCGGTGTTGTTCGGCAATATCGCGCAAAACGGTTGCATCGTGAAAACGGCGGGGGTTGATGAGGCGAACCTGACCTTCACCGGCACGGCCAAGGTTTATGAGAGCCAGGATGCGGCGGTCAGCGGGATCTTGACCGGCAAGGTGAGCGAGGGCGAGGTCGTGGTGATCCGCTATGAGGGGCCGCGCGGCGGGCCGGGGATGCAGGAAATGCTGTATCCGACCAGCTATCTGAAATCGAAGGGGCTGGGGAAATCCTGCGCCTTGCTGACGGATGGGCGGTTCTCGGGCGGGACGTCGGGGCTGTCGATCGGGCATGTCAGCCCGGAAGCCGAGGAAGGCGGGGTGATCGGGTTGGTCGAAACGGGCGACCGGATCGAGATCGACATTCCGAACCGGACGATTCATCTGGCGGTCGATGACGCGGTTCTGGCGGCGCGGCGGGCGGAAAAAGGGCCGCTGCCGTGGATGCCGAAAGAGGTGCGCAAACGGGAGGTTTCGACGGCTTTGAAAGCCTATGCCTTGCTGGCCTCGTCGGCGTCGAAGGGCGGGGTCCGGATCCTGCCGGGACAGGACTGACCGAAAACGATCCCCCGGTTGTCCCCCCGGTTGTCCCCCCGTGGGACACCCGGGGGACAGAGCAATTTCAATGGCTTGGCTTGCAGGATTAACAATTTGTTAGCCATGTCAGCCCATGTGACCCGGCTTGCGACCCGAAACACGCAGGGCCGCTGCCATGACTGGGAGGGCGCGCGGATGATCGGACGTTGGCTGATGATCGCGGGCGCGGGCCTTGCGGCCTTCGGGCTTGTGGCGCTGTGGATCTGGGGGCCGTCGCAAACGGCGTGGCAAGCCCTGTTCTGGCGCCTGGAAAGCTGGGGGCCGTGGATCGGCGTGGCACTGATCGGCCTGATGATCCTGCATAACGTGGTCCCCGTGCCTGCCGAATTGATCGCGGTTACCGCTGGGGCCACGATGGGGCTGGTGCCGGGCGTGGTGGTGATCTGGATCGGGGCGATGATCGGCGCGGTCTTGGCGTTTTGGGTCGCGCGCCGCTTTGGGCGGGTCGCCCTGGCGGGCAGCCGAACGGCCCGGCACCTGTCGCGCTTTGATCGGTTTGTGACAACCGGCGACTGGCCCGGCATGATCGCCGTGCGGCTCTTGCCCATTGTCTCGTTCAATCTGGTGAATTACGCCGCCGGGCTTGCCGATGTGCGCTGGGGCCGCTTTGTGTGGACAACAGCCGTCGGAATTTTGCCGATTACCGTGCTCTCGGTCGCGGCGGGCGCGGGCCTGTCGATGGTGGGGGGCTACCCCGCCCTGATGATCATCGCGGCGGCTATCCTGGCGGTCCTGCTCTGGCGATGGCGCAAGACCGCGCGGCGCTGACGCGCTTACTCGGCGGCCTTGGCGCCTTCCATGCGGGCCTTCAACGTCTCGACATCCTCGAATTTGATCGATTCGCCGCAACCACACGCGTCCGAGACGTTGGGGTTCTTGAACTTGAACCCGGATTCCAACAACCCGGATTCATAGTCGATGATGGTGCCGAACAGGAACATTTGCGCCATCGGGGCAATGAGCACGCGCGCGTCGCCCTGTTCGATGACTTCCTCGTGTGGATCAATCTGATCGGCAAATTCCATCGTGTATTCCATCCCTGCGCAGCCGCCCTTCTTGACGCCGATTCGCAGGCCCATCTTGCCTTGTTTCCCCATGAGCCGGGTAACGTGACGCTCGGCGGCGGGGGTCAGGGTGATGGGGGATTTTCCGGGAATACCGAACATGATCTTTACATGAATCCTAATTCGAGGCGCGCCTCATCCGACATCATGTCCATGCCCCATTGCGGGTCAAAGGTCATTTCAACATCGACATCCTTGACGCCCGCCACCGAATTGACCGCATCGGCCAGCCAGCCGGGCATCTCGCCCGCCACCGGACACCCCGGCGCGGTGAGCGTCATGACGATTTTCACGGCGTTCTCCTCATCGAGCGTGATCGTATAGACCAACCCCAGATCATAGATGTTCACCGGGATTTCAGGGTCATAGACCGAGCGACAGGCCTCGACCACGCTCTCGTAGAGCGGATGATCTGTCGTTGATGGCGCAATGAGGGGCGTGCCCTCGGCCGGGTTCTGTTGCGTTGAGGCGTCCATGCGCTCCTCGGTTTCTCTTATTCCTGAGTGAAGATATAAGATTAAGTGGCCGGTGCGTAAAGGGGCGTGGCTGGGTTTTCTGTCAAAGGTCGGTAAACCGGGACTTGCGTTCGTGCTCGAGCCGCCCTGGGTCCATGAAATGCCCGATCATGGTGGTGGTGGCCATCGCATAGGCGGTCGCCAGATCCTGATCCAGATGCGCGATGGTGCAGGTTTTGCCATCGGCAATCGGGCCGGGATTGCGGCCAGCGAGGGTGTGTGCCGTGGAAAAAACGTGGTCGCGCAATGTGTTGGCGGGAAGCACTTCGTTCACGAGGCCTGCGCGCAAGGCCCAGGCCGCATCGCGCGTCTGGCCGGTCAGCAGGAGGTCCATCAGGTGTTTGCGGCCGATCGCGCGCGAGACGGCCACCGCGGGCGTGGTGCAAAATCCGCCATTGTTGACGCCCGGCAGACAAAATGTCGCACGATCCGAGGCATAGGCCAGATCGCAGGCGGCGACCAATTGCAGCCCCGCCGCCGTGGCGATGCCGTCCACCATGGCTATGGTCGGCGTGCGGCAATGGGTGATGGCCAGCATCAAGGTGGCGCAATCCTCGAACAGGGCGGTGAGATAGGCGCGGCCGTGATCGGGGTCGGCGCGGTGGCGGGCGATTTCCTTGAGGTCATGCCCGGCGCAAAAGATATGCCCCGGCCCCTCGATGACGATGACGCGGGTTTGCGGATCGCGCGCGGCCTGGGTGATTGCGGTGTGTAGCGCGTTGATCAGCCGGTGTGACAGCGCATGGGCGCGGCCATTGCCGAGGGTCAGGGTCAGAACGCCGTCGGAGAGGGTTTTCAAGAGCAGGTCGGTCATCGGGGGCTCCTTTGACGCGAGTGTTGCGCGTGCGGTGAGGCTTTGCAAGGCTTGGCAAGGCTTGTTGTGGCGCGGTAAAGGGGGCGGTCAGAACAGGGGTCAGGCATGAGCACGCGGTTTTCCTTTACGTTGAACGCCACCGATGGCGCGGCGCGCACCGGCGTCATTCACACGCCACGCGGCGCGGTGCGCACGCCGGCCTTCATGCCGGTCGGCACGGCGGGCACGGTCAAGGCGATGATGCCCGAAAGCGTGCGAGCGACCGGGGCGGATATCCTGCTGGGCAACACCTATCACCTGATGCTGCGGCCCACGGCAGAGCGGATCGCGGCGCTGGGCGGCTTGCATCGGTTCATGCACTGGGAGCAGGCCGATCCTGACGGATTCGGGTGGGTTTCAGGTGATGTCCCTGGCCAGTTTGCGCAAATTGACCGAGGAGGGCGTGACCTTCTCCAGCCATATCGACGGCTCGAAACATGTGGTGACGCCCGAGCGGTCGATGGAAATCCAGCGGCTGCTGGGGTCGGATATCGTGATGGCGTTCGATGAATGCCCGGCCTTGCCCGCCGAGGAGAAGGTCGTGGCAGAGTCGATGCGGCTGTCGATGCGCTGGGCGCGGCGCTCGCGCGAGGCGTTTGGCGATCGTCCGGGGCATGCGCTGTTCGGGATCATGCAGGGTGGCGTCACGCCCGAGCTGCGCGAGGAATCGGCGCGGGCGCTGGTCGAGATCGGGTTCGAGGGCTACGCGGTTGGCGGGCTGGCGGTGGGCGAGGGGCAGGAGGCGATGTTCGGCGTGCTCGATTATGCGCCCGGGTTCCTGCCCGCCGACAAGCCGCGCTATCTGATGGGGGTCGGCAAGCCCGATGATATTGTCGGCGCGGTCAAGCGGGGCATCGACATGATGGACTGCGTTTTGCCGTCGCGCTCGGGGCGTACGGGGCAGGGCTGGACGGATCGCGGGGCGATCAATCTGCGCAACGCGCGCCACAAGGACGACCCGCGCCCTCTGCAAGAGGGCTGCGGGTGTCCGGCCTGCCAGAACTACTCGCGCGCCTATCTGCATCATGTGGTGCGCGCCGATGAGATCATCGGCTCGATGCTGCTGACCTGGCATAACCTGCATTATTATCAGACGCTTATGCAGGGCATGCGCGACGCGATTGCCGCCGGGGATTTCGCCGGGTTCGAGGCGGATTTCCATGCGCGCCGGGCCGAGGGGGATATTCCACCGCTGTGACTTTGGGGCCGGTGCGTGCAAGCACGCACCCTACACGGCGGCCGGTGCGTGCAAGCACGCACCCTACACGGCGCATCGTAGGGTGTGTGCTTGCACGCACCGTCGCTCAAGCGGTCACATCGGGCGGATGCGCAACCGGGTGATGCGGTTTTCGGCGCGATGCACGACGGAAAACCGGAACCCGTGGAACTGGAAAACCTGGCCAGCCTCGGGGATCATCTGCGCCTCGTGGATCACCAGTCCGGCGACGGTGTTGGCCTCGTCATCGGGCAGCGACCAGTCCATCGCGCGGTTGAGATCGCGGATCGTCATCGCGCCCTCGATCTCGATGGCGCCGTTTTCCAGCCGGGTGATCGGGTTTTCAGTGGGCACGTCGTGTTCATCGACAATCTCGCCGACGATTTCCTCGAGGATATCTTCGAGCGTGATCAGGCCGAGAAGCGCGCCATATTCATCAATGACCAGCGCGAAATGACGGCGCTGTTGCAGGAACTGGCGCATTTGCTCATCAAGCGGCGTGGTTTCGGGCACAAAATAGGGTGAGCGGGCCACGGACATGATGTCGAGCTTTTCGATGGCATCAAACGAGCCGCCCCCGGCGGTCACCAGCCGGTGCACCTCGCGCATGAGGTCGCGCGAATGGATCACACCGACGATGTTTTCCGGTTCGTCTTTCCAGGCGGGCAGGCGTGAATGCGTCGAATTCACGCTTTGCGCGATGATCTCGGCAATCGGCGCGTCCACATCGACGGTTTGCAGTTGCGAGCGGTGCAACATGATTTCCTCGACGGTGCGATGCGCCAGATCCAGGGCCCCCAGCAGGCGGTCGCGGTCTTCCTTGTCGACGGTGCCCTCGGAGTGACCCAGCGCCAGCGCCCCCGCGATTTCCTCGTGATACGAGAGGATTGCGCTGTCGGGGTCGGTGCGCACGCCAAACAGCCCCAAAATCCCGCGCACCAGCAGGCGCACGGCCGAAACCATCGGCGCAAAGATCAGGACGATCAGGCGGATCGGGGTGGCCACGCGGGAGGCGGCGGTTTCCGGGTTGGTGATGGCGTAGGTTTTCGGCAGCACTTCGGCAAAGATCAGCACCAGCAGGGTCATCACCAGGGTCGCCAGCGCCACGCCGGAATCACCAAAGAACCGTGTGAACAGGGCGGTCGCCAGCGAGGTGGCCAGAATGTTGACGAGGTTGTTGCCCAGCAGAACAGAGCCGATCAGCCGCTCGCCATCTTCGGTCAGGGCCAGCGCGCGTTCCGCCCCCTTGGACCCTTTATCCGCCTGCGCCCGCAATTTCGCCCGCGACGAGGCGGTCAGGGCGGTTTCACTGCCGGAGAAAAACGCCGACAGCACCAGCAGCGCGATGATGGCGCCAGCGGTCAGCAAGAGAGCGGTGTCAAAACTGGGCATTGCGGAAGTCCTTGGAATTTGCGCAAAGATAGGGTGTGCGGCGGGCGCTTCACAAGGGTGTGGCGCCGATATTGTCGCACTAGAGCCGTGCGGCACAAATGAAAACCCCGCAACCGTCAAGGGTGCGGGGTCTCAAGGCCGAAACGTCCGGTCTTGCAGGGCGGTCAGCCGCCCCAGCTGCGAACCGGGCCGCAATCCATATGTGTGAAGTTCGAGCGCGAGTAGCGACCGACGCCGCCGGCATTGCAGGCCATTGCCGCGCGGGCGATCTGGTTGACCGACCGGGTGCGCAGGCGCAGGTCGGCGGCCTGGCCAACCATGTGCCGCGAGTTGCGGGCGACACCGCTGGAGCGGCGGCGCAGCATGGCGTTGGTTTCCGGAGAGCGGTAGCCCGAGAGCAGCATATAGGGCTCATCGGACTCGAGCAGGTTATGTGCGGCCGCCATGATATCAAGCGTCCGGGTGTCGATGCGATGGACATGGTCATTGCGCCAATCGCGGAAGAAATGGTTAATTTCGTCGAGGGCCTCGGGTATGTAGTCGCCTTCTACCCAGTAGATCGTGTCGATGGTCTCGCCGGTGCGGCCAGAATACATCTGAAGGCGTCGAATATCACCAGCACCGCGATTGAAGCCGAACGCCTTTGACATTGTGGGAGCGGCAATCAATGTTGTCGCAGCAAACACACCCAGCAGCCCGCGCCGAGTGAACCCGGAATTTTCCGAAGAGGTCATTACTGATCCTGTCCCATCACAATTTCTAGTCGTGCCATTTTGGCTTTGCTTCATGAAGCGCTCCCTTCTGGAGGTCGGCCCGGTCGGGCTGGCACCATCAAGGCAAGTGATTCACGAAGATAGTTATCTTCTGATGCGTTCATGCCACAATCGGGTGCGCAGCCCAAGTCTGTTCTCGGGCAATTGGCGGATCGTGCCCCAAAATAGGCGGGTTTTTGCTGAAATTGCCTTAACACGGGGGAACCATTTTTGTTTTCAGCGGTTTAGGCGCCGGAAACTTGCGAAATGCGCGACGAATCGTCGGGTTCTGCGGTGTCTGTGGGGTTGTGATGCGGGTACCGGAGGCCGGGGAACCGAGGCGCGCGCGTTTTGCGACCCTTGCGCAACAGAATCGGAGGGTCGCGCAATTGTGAGTCGACGCCAAACCTGCGAGATGTGCACAAGTATGTGAACCAGAGTGCGGTTTCGCGCGACGGATACGAAGAACGGGTTTTGAGGAGGTCGGAATGAACAGGGCAACGCGAACAGGTCCCAAGGCGCGCGCGGCGTTGATGGCAATGGCGATGGGGGTGGCAACGGTGCTGCCCGGCGCGGTGATGATGGTCGCACCGACCGCCAGTCAGGCGCAGATGTTCCCGGCCTTTCGCCAAGCGCTTGCCGAAGGGGTCGGCGAGAGCCGTGCGCTTTCGACCTTTTACCGCGAAAACGGCTATTCCGAGGTCTGGACCGGCGCAGACCATGCCGCGCGCCGCACGGCCCTGGTCTCGGCCCTGAGCCGTGCCGCCGAACACGGATTGCCGCCCGAGCGGTATGACCTGCCCGGCCTTCTGGCGGCCTTCGAATCTGTCCAGACCGAGCGCGACCGTGGTTTCGTCGAGGCGCGGGCCTCGCTGACCTTCCTGCAATACGCGCGCGACATCCACAGCGGCGTGCTGGACCCGTCTTCGGTCATCTCGGATATCGTGCGCGAATTGCCGCGCCCGGATCCGGCGGAATTGATGCGGGATTTTGTCGCCTCGGAACCCGTCAGTTTCATCCGCAACCTTGCCCCCGACGCGCCTGAATACGCGCGCCTGTTCCATGCCAAGCGCGAACTGGATGCCGTGATTGCCGCGGGCGGGTGGGGGCCGCGCGTTCAAGCGGGCAGTCTGGCGCCGGGCGAGGGCGGGCCGGCCTTCATCGCGCTGCGCAACCGGCTGATCGCGATGGGCTACCTGCCGCGCGTCGCCACCGCGCGCTATGACGGTGCGGTGCAGCGCGCCGTGCAGGAATTTCAGGTCGCCCATGGCATCAACCCCGATGGCATTGCCGGAAACGCGACGATTCAGGCGATCAACGTCGAGCCGCAGGAGCGGATGCGCAATATCATCGTCGCGATGGAACGCGAGCGTTGGCTGAACATCCCGCGCGGCGACCGCCATATCTGGGTGAACCTGACCGATTTCACGGCCCGCATCGTCGATTTCGATCAGGTCACCTTCGAGACCCGGTCAGTGGTCGGCTCGCGCGCCAACCAGACGCCGGAATTCTCGGACTTCATGGACCATATGGAGATCAACCCCGACTGGACCTTGCCACGGTCGATTGTGGCGGAATACTGGGGAGCGTTGGTCAGCGGCGGCGCGAGTCACCTGAATCTGATTGATGGTCAGGGCAATGTCGTGCCGCGCGAATACGTCAATATCGGGGCCTATTCGCCGACCACCTTGCCGTTCGAGGTGCGCCAACCCCCCGGACCGGGCAACCCGCTGGGCGAGGTGAAATTCCTGTTCCCGAATCCCTATGCGATTTATCTGCATGATACGCCGTCGCGGTCGCTGTTCGGCAACGCGGTGCGCGCGTATTCGCACGGCTGCATCCGCCTGCAAGACCCGCGCGATTTCGCCTATGCGCTGCTCGCCGCGCAGGAATCGGACCCGGTTGGCTATTATCAGCGGATCCGCGATTCGCGGCGCGAAACATCGGTTTATCTGGTGACGCCGATCCCGGTGCATATCGTGTATCGCACGGCGTTTACCTCGGTCACCGGGCGGATGAATTACCGGGCCGATGTCTATGGGCGTGACGCCCGTCTTTACGACGCCTTGCTCCGCGCCGGGGTAGAAGTGGGCGCCTGAGCAGGATACACCGATTGGGCGACCTTGCGCCCAATCGGAGGGATTTTCCATGGCTCACCGCGTGTCAGACATCGCCGCTGCCCTAGGCGCCCGTTTCGCGGGGCAGGGTGAGGTCATGGTGATCGGCGCGGCAGAGCCTGCGCTGGCGACCTCGGATCATCTGGCGATGGCGATGGACCCCAAATATGCACGCGGGCTGGCCGAGGGGCAGGCCCGCGTTGCTGTTTTATGGGAGGGTGCGGATTGGCAGGCGCTGGGCCTTGAGGCGGCGATTTTCGCGCCGCGCCCGCGTCTGGCGATGTCGGGGCTGACGCGCCTGTTCGATCCCGGTCCGGGGCTTGCGGCGGGGATCCACCCGAGTGCGGTGATCGACGCTACGGCGCAGATCGGCGCGGGTGCGTCGATTGGCGCGTTCGTGGTGATCGGGCCGGGTGTGCGGATCGGCGCGCGGGCGCGAATTGACAGCCATGTGTCGATTGCCCGCAACGCCCGGATTGGCGAGGATGCACTGCTGTTGGCCGGGGTGCGGATCTGCACCGAGGTGACCATCGGCGACCGGTTTGTCGCCATGCCCAATGTGGTGATCGGCGGCGACGGGTTCTCGTTTGTCACCGCCGAGAAATCGCATGTCGAAAACGTCCGCGAGACGCTGGGTGACGCGGGGGATGCGCCACCACAAGCGTGGCTGCGCATTCATTCCCTTGCCAGCGTGACGATTGGCGACGACGTGGAAATCGGCGCCAATTCGACGGTTGACAAAGGCACGGTGCGCGACACGCGGATCGGGCGCGGCACCAAGATCGACAACCTCGTGCAGGTGGGGCACAACGTGATCGTCGGCGAGGATTGCCTGCTATGCGCGCAAGCCGGTGTGGCCGGCTCGACGCGGGTTGGAAACCGGGTTGTGCTGGGCGGCAAGGTTGGCGTTGCGGATAATCTGTTTGTGGGGGACGATGTGGTGGCCGGGGGCGGCAGCGTGATCACCTCGAATGTTCCGGCGGGACGGGTGATGCTGGGTTATCCGGCGGTTCAGATGACCACCAGTATTGAGATGTATAAAGCGAGTCGCCGTTTGCCCAGATTGATTGAGAAATTTGCAGCCCTTGAAAGCGCTGTCAAAGTCTTGATCGACAAAGATCGCGGTGCGGGATCATGACAGGTCACGGCGCCCTGCATACGACATCGGACACCGCCGCGCAGGTCATCGGCATTCTGGCGACGCAGGCGCTGTGCGATCCGGCCAGTCTGACGCCGCAGACCTCGCTGGAAGCCTTGGGCATCGACAGTCTGGGCATGGCCGAAATCCTGTTTGCCATCGAGGAAACCTTTGACGTTGAAGTGCCGTTCAACGCCAATACCCCCGATGCGGCCGGGTTGGATTTGCACAGTGTTGGCGCGGTGATCGCCGCCGTGCAACGCCTGATCCTCGAGCAAAAGGCCTAGCCCGGGTGCGGCGTGTCGCGATCACCGGCGCGGGTACGGTCAATGCCTTGGCAGCGGATGTGCCGGGGACGCTGGCGGCGCTGGCGGCGGGGCGCGTGGCGATTGGTCCGCTGGACTTCCCCGATGTCGAGCGCCTGTCAATCCGCATTGGCGCGCAGATCCGCGACTGGAGCCCCGAGGCGCGGTTCTCGCGTCAGGAAATCGCCCTGTATGACCGCGCCACGCAATTCGCGATCGTCGCGGCCGCGCAGGCGGTGGCGCAATCCGGGCTGGCGCTGTCCGAGGCCGACGCCTTGCGCGCCGGGGTCATCATGGGCACCGGCGGCGGCGGCTATACCACCATTGATGACAGTTACCGCGCGGTCTATGCGCAGGGCAAGAACCGGGTGCATCCCTTCACCATCCCGCGCCTCATGCACAACGCCGCCGCCGCGCATCTGGCGATGCAGCACGGGTTGCGCGGGCCGTCTTTCACCGTGTCCACGGCCTGCGCCTCGTCCAATCATGCGATGGGGCTGGCGTTCCAGATGGTGCGATCGGGGGCCAGCGACGTGATGCTGACCGGGGGCGCCGAGGCGACGCTGTGTTTCGGCGGTATCAAGGCCTGGGAGGGGCTGCGCGTCTTGTCACCCGACGGCTGCCGCCCGTTCTGCGCCACCCGCAACGGTCTGGTGCAGGGCGAGGGGGCGGCGGTTTTCGTGTTCGAGGACTGGGACCGCGCCACCCGTCGCGGTGCCGAAATCCTGGCCGAGGTGGCCGGGTTCTCGATGACCTCGGACGCGGCGGATATTGTCGTCCCCGACCCGGATGGTGCAACGCGCGCGATGCAAGGCGCAATGGCCGATGCCGGGCTGAACACCGATGAAATCGGCTATATCAACGCACATGGCACCGCCACGACGGTCAATGATCGCACCGAAGCCCAGGCGATCCGCGCCCTGTTCGGCGATGCGACGCCTTTGGTATCCGCGACCAAATCCATGCACGGGCATCTCTTGGGGGCAACCGGCGCGGTCGAGGCCTTGGCCTGCCTCTTGGCGCTGCGCGACGGGGTGATTGCCCCGACCGCGGGGCACCACACCTTTGACGCCGCATGCCCGGTGGACTGCGTGCCAAACGAAGCGCGCCGCACCCGGGTGGATGCGGCGCTGTCGAATGCCTTTGCCTTTGGCGGCATGAATGCCTGTCTGGCGTTCCGCCGGGTGTAGGCGGCCTTAGCGGCTGGCGGCTGCGGCTTCGGACAGGCGCGTTTGCAGATCCGCATACGCGGCGGTGAAGCCCGACAGTGAAACCGTGATCTCGACCGGTTGATCAATGGCGACGAAAGGCGCGATGATGATCTTGGCGTTGGTCCCCGCACGCAAGGTGTCGACTTCCTCGGCGCTGATTCCCATGCGGACGATACAGCCCACCACGGTGCAGACGCGGAACTGCTCGACCCGCATCTCTTCGGCGTCGTCGATCGCCCAGCCCAAGCCCGTGGGCAGGAAGGTTTCCAGCGGCGTGGTGATCGTGGCACCCGCCGCGAATTCAGCGCCCAGAGGCAGCGCCGCAATGCTGATTTCGGCAACGGGTTGATCGGTCGGGTCCCGCAACAGTTGGTACATTTCGCAGTTGGTCGTGCCATTGGCATCAATCACGCTGCACAGGACTTCCCAGTCATTATGCGTCGCGGCGACATAGGGCTCGCCGATCTGGCGCTCGGCAGGTTCGGTGGCGGCAGGTTCGGTGGCGGCGGGTTCAGTCGCTGCGGTATCCTGTGCGAAAGCGGCGAAACCTGGCAAAGCTGCGCAAAAGACAGCCGTAAGCGCGAGGGGGCGAAGAGCAGTGCGAAGGGTCATGACAGACGTCCTTGGATAGGTTGAGGTGTCGGCGCAGGGCCTAGCACGGACTGGACACGAAGTCAGGTCAGAAAACCGTGTCAGGCCCAAACGCCGCAGCCGGCGGTGCCGTGGAAATGCGCCTGCCAAAATTGCGAAAAGGGCCCGAAAGCTGGACCCTTTTCTCTGTTTTTTATCTCCCTGTCGGACTGGCCGACTTATTGAGGGGGACGATAGCGGAATTTCCGGACCCGTCAATAGAAAATCTTTCGGCCCCGGGCTTTGGGGAATTGTTCCGATCAACCGGCTGAAAACAGGCGATTTTCCTGTTTTTCGGCTGAATTCGGCAGGGTCCGCGACCGCTCAGGCCTCCTTCGCGCGCAGCGCAAGCCAGATCAACGCGCCGCCTGCCAGGACCAGGAATGGCATCATCGCCAGATTGACCAGTTGCCACCCGGTCTGCACATCCGAGCCCGAGCAATTCATCAACTGCCCGGATCCCAGCGAGGCAATCGTGACCCCGCCAAAGACCACGGCGTCGTTGATGCCCTGAATGCGGCCGCGCTCGGCGGCATTGTGCGATTTCGCCAGCATCGTGGTGCCGCCGATAAAGCCGAAGTTCCAGCCGATTCCCAGCAAGACCAGCGCGACAAAGAAGTGCTCGAGCTCAACCCCCATCATCGCCACGGCCCCCGCACCGGCCAGAATGACCAGTCCGGCCGCGACGATTTTCTCGACGCCGAACCGTGCGATCAGGTGCCCGGTAAAGAAGGACGGGGCATACATCGCCAGCACATGCGCCGAGACGATATCGGCGGCATGCGCGGTTTCAAACCCGCAGCCGACCACCGCCAGCGGCGTCGAGGTCATCACCAGATTCATCAGCGCGTAGGAAACCGTCGCACAGATGATCGCCACCACGATCACCGGATCGCGCAGCAACTCACCACGGCTGCGACCGGCGATCGGCGCGTTGCGCTCGGCCACCGGGGCGCGCGGAATGTCGAGCAAGGTGAACAGGAACATGCCGACGAGGTTCAGCGCAATGACGCCCAGATAGGTGCCCAGAAACGGCACATACATGGATTCGGTGGTCACTTTGACCAATTGCGGCCCGATGATCGCCGAGATCAGGCCGCCCGCCATGACATAGCTGATCGCCTTGGGTTTGAACGCGTCGCTGGCGGTGTCCGTCGCGGCAAAGCGGTAGAAACCCTGCGCCGACATATAGGTGCCGGTCAGCAACGAGCCCAGCAGGAACAATTCAAACGAGGCATAAAGCAACCCCAGCGCCCCCACCGCGGCCCCGGCCGCGCCGAACAGGGTGCCCAGCACAAACCCGGCGCGCCGCCCGTAACGTTGCATGAACGAGGACAATGGCGTTGCCGACAGCATCGAGCCCAGCACCGCCATGCTGATCGGCAGCGTCGCCCAGCAGATGTTGCTGGCCAGGGTTTGCCCGGCCAGGCCGGCGACGGTGAAGATCATCGGCATTTGCGCGCCCAGGATGGCCTGCGCGGCGACGAGGACCCAGACGTTGCGCTTCGCGCGGCGGTGGTCAGAAAGGGATGCTGTGCTCATGGACACGGCCTAGCGCGACGTTTGCGCAAAGAAAAGAAGAATCATTCACACGAGAAACACTTGCGGCGCTGGGTCGCGTCTGCGCCCCGCACCCCGGTCCTCTTTGTTCTTCAAATATCCCAGGGGGTGAATGCCCGGCACGGGCAGAGGGGGACAGCGTCCCCCTGCGGCCTCAGCCCTTGAGCGCGGCGATATCCGCCGAGGTGCCGACCGCGTTGCAGGTGATGTCCTTGCTGATCCGCTTGATCATCCCGGACAAGGCCTTGCCCGCGCCGATCTCCCACGCTTCGGTCACGCCCTGCGCGGCCATCCACAGCACCGATTCGCGCCAGCGCACCGACCCGGTGACCTGCTCGACCAGCAGCGCGCGGATCAGATCCGGGTCGCTGACCGCTTCGGCACGCACATTGGCGACGACGGGCACGGCGGGCGTGTTGATGGTGACTCCGGCCAGCGCCTCGGCCATCGCGTCGGCGGCGGGTTGCATCAGCGCGCAGTGGAACGGGGCCGAGACCGGCAGCAGCAGCGCGCGTTTTGCGCCACGCGCCTTGGCGATCTCGCACGCGCGTTCGACGGCGGCCTTGTGGCCCGAGACGACAACCTGCGCCGGGTCGTTATCGTTTGCGGCCTGGCAGACTTCACCCTGTGCGGCTTCGGCGGCGACCTCGGCGGCGGTGGCGAAATCGAGGCCCAGCAGTGCTGCCATCGCGCCGACGCCGACCGGCACGGCCTCTTGCATGGCGCGGCCCCGGATGCGCAGCAGGCGGGCGGTGTCGGCGATGCTCAGCGCGCCAACCGCCGCCAGCGCCGCGTATTCGCCCAGCGAGTGCCCGGCGACAAACGCCGCATCGGTGACCGCGAACCCCTCGGCCTCGAGCGCGCGCATCGCGGCGAGGGACGTCGCCATCAGCGCGGGTTGGGCATTGGCGGTCAGGGTCAGCGCGGCGATATCGCCCTCCCAGATCAGCGCCGACAGGTTTTCGCCCAGCGCGTCGTTCACTTCGTCGAACACGGCGCGCGCGGCCGGATACGCCTCGGCCAGATCGCGGCCCATGCCGATGGTTTGGGCCCCCTGGCCCGGGAAAACGAATGCGCGGCTCATGTCAGTCTCCGGTTGTTGCAACGTATCAGGCGTCGGGCCTTTCAGCCCGTGTTCCTACTGTGCTTTGCGGTGTCAGGGAACCGGAAAACCGCGCCGACGGGCCTGTGCGCGCCCGCGTCAGTCGGCATAGAGGTAATCGCGGGTCAGCGGCACGGCGTCTTGTTGGCGGGTGATTTGCAGTTGAAACACGCATTGCCCCGAGAAGCGGAACACCTGTTCCGAGGCCGCCAGGTAGAATTTCCACATCCGCACGAACCGTTCATCATAGAGTTGCACCGCCTCCTCGCGCCGGGCCATGAAGCGGTCGTGCCAGTGGCGCAGCGTATAGGCGTAATGCAGCCGCCAGCTCTCGACATCGGTGACCCACAGGTTTTCACGTTCGATCGCCGCGACGGTTTCCGACAGGGCCGGGATATAGCCGCCCGGAAAGATGTATTTCGCGATCCAGGGGTTGGTGGACCCCGGCGGCGTCATGCGGCCGATGCTGTGGACTAGGGCGACGCCATTGTCGGTCAGCAACTCGCGCAGTTTGCGAAAATAGGTGCGGTATTGCGGCGCGCCGACATGCTCGAACATGCCGACCGACACGATGCGGTCAAACCGCCCGGCAACCGCGCGGTAGTCGATCAACTCGAAGGTCACGCGGTCCGACAGGCCTTCGGCCTCGGCGCGCTGGCGGGCGATCTTCAGTTGTTCTTCGGACAGGGTGACGCCCAGCACCTGCGCGCCATGATCGCGCGCCAGCGTCAAACCCATCCCGCCCCAGCCGCAGCCGATATCCAGCACCCGCATCCCCGGCGTCAGGCACAGTTTGCGGGCGATATGCGCCTTTTTCTGCGCCTGTGCGGTGCCCAGTGAATCGTCAGGGGTTTTGAAATAGGCGCAGGAATACTGGCGGTCCTCGTCCAGAAACAGATCATAGAGCCCCGCCGACAGATCATAGTGATGCGCGACATTGCGCCGGGCGCGGCGCTCGTGATTGCGTTGCCGGATGCCGCGCGTCAGGTCGCGCCACCCCGACAGCAGGCGGCTTTGCGTGCCGTCATGGCCCGCCGCGATGTTGCGCAGAATCACTTCGAGAAACCCGTGCAGATCGTCGCCGTCGATGGTCAGGGACTGATCCATATAAGCCTCGCCCGCGGCGAGATGCGGGTTGAGGACGAGGCGTCGGACGGTATTCGCACCGGTCAGCCGAAGATGAACCGACGGGACATCATCGGCACCCGATCCATATTGGCGCTGCGTTCCGTCCGGCAGCGTCACCGTCAGCGACCCCATACGCACCAGATGCGTCAGATACTGATCGAGCAACCGATCCCACATGGCAAACCTCCAGACCTTGAAGGGCAATGTTCGAGAGATTTCAGCCTAGCAAGCGATGTTTCCCTGGGCAACTGTATCGTTGCCGGGCCAGAGTTGCCTTGCGGCGGTCGATCGCCCAAGGACAGGTCTTGCGCCGCGCGGGTTTCCCGTTATAAGGCCCCATCCTGCTGTATTCCACGAATCCGGCGCAGACTCTCGTGGGCGGGAACAGCAGGGTGACATGCCCGCCTTATGAAATGCGCCCAGACATTGATTGGAGACAACATGCCTCTGTATGAGCATGTCATGATCGCGCGCCAGGACCTGTCCAGCGCGCAGGCCGAAGGCCTCATGGACCACTTCACCGCAATTCTCTCGGACAACGGCGGCACTGTCGTCATGACCGAGTATTGGGGCGTCAAGACCATGGCCTACAAGATCAACAAGAACCGCAAGGGCCATTACCTGTACATCCGCACCGACACCCCGTCGGCGGCTGTTCTGGAAATGGAACGCCTGGCGCGCCTGCATGACGACGTCATGCGCGTTCTGTCGATCAAGGTCGATGCCCATGACGAAGGTCCGTCGGTGCAGATGCAAAAGCGTGATGAGCGCAGCGAGCGTGGTGACCGTGGCGATCGTGGTGATCGCGGCGACCGTCCACGTCGTTAATCCGGCCCCGTCAGCACACTGACACCGCCGAATGCATCTGTGATCAAGGTCCCCAAGGAGACACGCCACCATGGCAACGAAACCATTTTTCCGCCGTCGCAAAGTCTGCCCGTTCTCGGGTGATAACGCGCCAAAAATCGACTATAAAGACACGCGCCTTCTGCAACGCTACATCTCTGAGCGTGGCAAGATCGTGCCTGCCCGTATCACCGCCGTCTCGGCGAAGAAGCAGCGTGAGCTGGCCCGCGCGATCAAGCGCGCCCGCTTCCTCGCCTTGCTGCCATACGCTGTGAAGTGAGGAGCAGACCATGCAAGTGATTCTTCTCGAACGCGTTGCCAAGCTTGGCCAGATGGGAGACGTCGTGAACGTCCGCCCGGGCTTTGCGCGCAACTTTTTGCTGCCCCAGGGCAAGGCCCTGCGTGCCAATGAAGCCAACCGTCTGGCCTTTGAGGCCCAGAAGGCGCAGCTTGAAGCCCGCAACCTTGAAACCCGCAACGAAGCGCAGGCTCTGGCCGACAAGCTGGACGGCACGAGCTATGTCGTGATCCGCTCGGCATCGGACACCGGCGCGCTGTACGGTTCGGTGTCGCCGCGCGACATCTCCGAGGTTGTGACCGCCGAAGGGTTCAGCGTCGATCGTGGTCAAATCGTTCTGGCGGCCCCGATCAAGCTGTTGGGCGTGCATGAAACGACCGTCGTCCTGCACCCTGAAGTGTCGGTGACGATCTCGATCAACGTGGCCCGCTCGGTTGAAGAAGCCGAATTGCAGGCGTCGGGCAAATCGATCCAGGATCTGGCGGCGGAAGCCGAGGCCGAGGCCGAGTTCGAAATCTCCGAGTTGTTCGAAGACATCGGCGGTGCCGTTGACGAAGACGACCGCGACGCGTGATCGCGACGCAAGACCGATTCGGGGCGCGCATCCTGCCGGGTGCGCGCCCCATTTTCATGCGCGACTCTTGCCCGGACGCGAATGCTGCCTTATCTTGAGGGCCTAGACATTCGTATCTGTGCATAAATTGTCGGAGAGGTTCGATGGGCGTGGTGGCTGAAGCTCCAGAACTCGGTTTTCAATCAGGAACAGGCACGCCGGGCAGCGAGGCCATGGCGACGGACTGCGCCTTGCAGCCGCTGGATGACATGGTCCAGCAGGCGACGGCCGCGGCTGCCTTTCTCAAGGCTCTGGCGCATGAGGGGCGGTTGCTGATCCTGTGCTACCTGTCCTCGGGCGAGAAATCCGTGACCGAGTTGGAGCAACTTTTGGGCTCGCGGCAGGCCGCGGTCAGCCAGCAACTGGCGCGCTTGCGGCTGGAGGGGCTGGTGACGTGCCGGCGCGAGGGCAAGGCGATTTACTACGCGCTGGGCGACCCGCGCGCGGCCCGCACGATTGGCCTGATGTACGACATGTTCTGCGGCCAACCCGTCGAGGACTGACCGCCGCACCCCATAGCCCTGACCCGAGGCCCGCCAAAAACGGCGGGCTTTTCGCGTCCAGGCGTCGGGTTTCCCCGGTCATTTGCCGGAACGGCGCGGATTCGTCACGCCAGGGCTTGCCAGATCGCGACAAGAACGCAAGGTTTGGCCTCGTGATCAATTCCACCCGCTATACGGAGGCTGACTGACCTATGTCCGACCGATTCCCAATGATCCGCGCGCTTGCCACGGGGGCGATGATGGCGGCGACGCTGGCCTTTGCCGCCCAGGCCCAAGAGACCGGCACTCCCGACGATGCGCGCCTGTTGCATCCCGGCATGTTGACCGTCGGCACCTCGGATCCGGTGTATCCGCCGTGGATGATGAATGATTCGCCCGAAAGCGGCGAGGGGTTTGAAAGCGCGTTGATCTATGCGCTGGCCGATCAGATGGGCTTTGCGCATGATCAGGTGCAATGGGTGCGCCTGACCTTCGAGCAAATCATCGCGCCGGGCGACAAGCCGTTCGATTTCGCCATCAACCAGGTCTCGGTGACGCCCGCGCGGGCCGAGGTGGTGGGCTTCAGCCAGGTCTATTACCAGTCCGACAAGGCGGTGATCGCGCTGCCGGGATCGCCGGTGATCGGTGCCAGCAGCTTTGCCGACCTGCGTGCGGCGCGCTGGGGCGCCGCAATCGGCACCACCGATCTGGCCTATCTCGAGAATGTGATGGGGGCCACGGATGTGGCCGTCTATGACGATCAGGTCGGCGTGTTCCAGGCCATGCAGGCCGGGCAGATTGACGCCACGGTGGCGGCGGTGCCGACCGCGCTGTTCGCCACCGCCGTGCAACTGCCCGAGGCCTCGATTGTTGCGATCCTACCGCCGGATGCGAATGACGAGGGCCACGGGTTGTTGTTCCCGCAGGGCAGTGCGCTGATCCCCTGGGTTGATGCCGCGCTGACGCACTTGATCGAGGCGGGCACGGTGCAGGAGCTGGTCAACACCTGGCTGGTGGCCGACCCGACACTGCCGATCATCGCCGAATGATCCCTGACCGCGATGACAGCCCCCCGCCGCCCCCCCGGCGGCGGGGGTTTGACTGGCGTACGGCGCTGGTGCCCGGCCTGATCGGCGCGGGCAGCATTGTCGTGGTGTTCGGCCTGTTGGGCTGGCTGATTGCCACCAATGAGAACTGGCCGCGCATTCAGGCGCAGTTTTTCAACCTCGACCACATGATCAACGCCGCGCCGCGCGTTGCCAAGGGGTTCTTGATCAACTTGCAGGTCTGGCTGATCGCTCTGGCGGCGATTGCTGTCTGGGCGCTGCTGCTGGCGGTGATCCGGTCGCTGCGCGGGCCGTGGTTCGCGCCGTTCCGGTTGATGGTTGTCTTGTATATCGACACGTTTCGCGGGCTTCCGGCGCTGTTGCTGGTGATCCTGTTCGGGTTCGGCATTCCCGCGCTGCGCATTCCCGGCCTGCCCAATTCGGGGCTGTTCTGGGGCGGGGTGGCGATGGTGCTGTGCTATTCGGCCTATGTCTGCGAGATTTACCGCTCGGGCATTGACGCGGTCCATGAGGGCCAACGCGCCGCCGCCCACGCGCTGGGGCTGACGGAATGGCAGGTGATGATCTATGCCATTCTGCCGCAAGCACTGCGCAACGTGCTGCCATCATTGATGAATATCGTCGTGGCGCTGCAAAAGGACGTGGCGCTGCTGTCGGTGATCGGGGTGCGCGACGCGGTGCGCGAGGCGCAGATCTATACCGCGGGCACGTTCAATTATTCCTCGCTGGTGGTGGCGGCCTTGCTGTTCTTGCTGGCGACAATCCCCATGGCGCGGCTGGCCGACTGGATCACCAAACGCGACCGGGCACGGCGCTTGCAGGTTGCGGGGTGAGCATGATCGAGATTCGGAACCTGACCAAGTATTTCGGCGAAACCCTCGTGCTGGACCGGATCTCGCTGGCGGTTGCCAAGCACGAGGTGGTCTGCCTGATCGGCGCGTCGGGCAGCGGGAAATCCACCTTGCTGCGCTGCATCAACCGGCTGGTCGAGCCCGATTGGGGCGAGATCCTGCTGGAGGGTGTGCCGGTGGATGACCCGCGTTTCGGCAAGACCGGCTTGCAGCGACGGGTGGGGATTGTGTTTCAGGCCTATAACCTGTTCCCGCATATGACGGTGCTCGACAACATCACGCTGGCCCCGCGCAAGGTGCATCGCCAAAGCCGCGCCGAGGCCGAGGCCCGCGCGCTGGAAACGCTGGCTTTGTTCGGCATGGAGCGGTTCGCGCGCGCCTACCCCGAGCAACTGTCCGGCGGGCAGCAACAGCGCGTGGCGGTGGTGCGGGCGCTGGCGGGAAACCCGGATGTGTTGTTGCTGGACGAGATCACGGCGGCGCTGGACCCGGAGTTGGTGGGCGAGGTGATGGAGGTCATTCGCGGGTTGAAGGCGCGCGGCTTGACGATGGTGATCGTCACGCATGAGATGGGGTTCGCGCGCGATCTGGCGGATCGGGTGTGCTTTCTGGATGGTGGGCGGATTGCCGAGGATGCGCCACCCGCGCAACTGTTTGGCGCGCCCGAGCACCCGCGCACACAGCAATTCTTGCAGCGCCTGATCGACGGCGGGCGGTTGTGAGGGGGCGCGTGCCTCGGGGGCATCGAGCCCCCTCGGCCCGCCGGGAGGGTTCCCCTCCCACGGCGCTGGCGCGCCTCCCACCAGAGTATTTTTGGCAAGATGAAATGGGGTTTTATGACTGAGTTGCCCTATGCGGTGATTGGAGCGGGGCCGATGGGATTGGCCTGTGCCAAGGTGTTGGCGGAGCAGGGGATCGTCTTTGAGGGGTTCGAGATCCATACGGATGTCGGCGGGTTGTGGGATATCGAGGGGCCGCGCTCGACGATGTATGAGACGGCGCATTTGATATCGTCGAAGACCAAGACCGAGTTTGCCGAGTTCCCGATGGCGGGGGAGGTGGCGGATTATCCGTCGCATCGGGTCATGCGGGGGTATTTCCGCGATTTTGCCGATCATTTCGATCTGCGGCGGCATTTTCGCTTTGGCGCGGAGGTGGTGCGGTGTGAGCCTTTGGCCGCGGGTTGGCGGGTGACGTGGCGCGCGGGCGGTGTGGAGCAGGAGGGGCGTTATGCGGGGGTTCTCATTGCCAATGGCACCTTGTCCGAACCGAATATGCCGCATTTTCCGGGCGCGTTCAGCGGCGAGATGATCCATTCGGCGCAGTATCGGCACCCCGATCAGCTGCGCGGCAAGCGGGTGCTGGTGGTGGGTGGCGGCAATTCAGCCTGTGATATCGTGGTGGACGCGGTACATCATGCGGTGTGTGCCGAGTTGTCGATGCGGCGCGGCTATCATTTTGTGCCAAAGTACATTTTTGGCAAACCGGCCGATACGGTGGGCGGGGCGATCCGGTTGCCGATGTGGCTCAAGCGGCGGGTGGACAGCACGATTCTGGGCTGGTTTGTCGGCGACCCGCAGCGGATGGGGTTTCCGGCACCGGATCACGCGCTTTATGCCTCGCATCCGGTCGTCAATTCGATGGCGATCTTTCATGCGGGGCATGGCGATCTTCGGGTGCGTCCGGATATCGCGCGGTTTGACGGGGACAGCGCGATGTTCAAGGATGGCACGCGCGCGGCCTATGATCTGGTGATCGCGGCCACTGGCTATGTGCTGCATTATCCGTTTGTCGACCGGGCATTGCTGAATTGGCAAGGCGCCGCGCCGCATCTGTTCCTGAACTGCATGCACCCGGCGCGCGATGATCTGTTTGTGATGGGCATGATCGAGGCGACGGGGCTGGGGTGGCAGGGTCGCCATGAGCAGGCCGAGTTGGTGGCGCGCTACATCAAGGGGCTGCGCCACGGGCATCCGGCGGCGGCGGCGATCAAGGCCGAGAAGGCGCGCGGCTTTTCGCGCATCACCGGCGGCATGGACTATGTCGATCTGCCGCGCATGGCTTATTATGTCGAGCGCAGCGCCTATCGCCGGGCGGTGACGCAGCGCCTCAAAGCCTTGGGAGGGTGATATGGACGGCCTTGACGAGGTGATGCTGAATTTCAGCCCGGCGTCGCTGATGCTGCTGAACGCCGTTCTGGCGGTGGTGATGTTTGCCATTGCGCTGGACCTGACGCCCGCGCAGTTTCGCGCCTTGCTGCGTGCGCCAAAGCCGCTGATCGCCGGGTTTCTGGCGCAATTCGTGGCGCTGCCGGCGGCGACCTTTCTGCTGGTGCTGGCGGTTCAACCGCGCGCCTCGGTTGCGCTGGGGTTGATTCTGGTGGCGGCGTGTCCGGGGGGGAATATCTCGAATTTCCTGACGCATCGGGCCGGGGGGAACACGGCGTTGTCGGTCAGTCTGACCGCGTTGGCGACGGTGGGGGCGATTGTGCTGACGCCGCTGAACATTGCGCTGTGGGGCGGGCTTTATGCGCCGACGCGGGCGATTCTGGTGCAGACGGCGATCGACCCGGTGCAGGTGGCGATCACGGTGGTGTTCCTGCTGATCGTGCCGCTGGCGCTGGGCATGGTGGTGAACAGCCGCAAACCGGCGCTGGCGGCGCGTATCCGACGGCCGATGCAGACCTTGTCGATGGTGATTTTCGTGGGGTTCATCATCGCCGCCCTGGCGGCGAACTGGGGGTATTTCCTCGATCTGGCGGGGCTGGTCGCGGGGTTGGTGGTGGCACATAATGCGCTGGCCCTGGCGTTGGGATTCCTGGTCGCCACGTTGGTCGGGGTTTCGGCGCGCGACCGCCGGTCCATCACCATCGAGACGGGGATCCAGAATTCGGGGCTGGGGCTGATCTTGATCTTTGCCTTTTTCGGCGGCCTCGGCGGCATGGCGGTGGTGGCCGCGTTCTGGGGCATGTGGCACGCGATCTCGGGCCTCGCGCTGGCGTTGATCTGGGGTCGTAAACCCGTATGACGCGCATCCTGATCACCGGCGCGCGGGGCAATGTGGGGCGCGCCTTGTTGGCGGGCCTGTCAGGACACGAGGTTCTGGCCACCGACCTGCGCCCCATCGAGAATTTCGCGTTTGCGCGCATGGATGTGACCGGCGGCGATCCGATGCGGGTGATCGGGGTGTTCAAGCCCGAGGTCGTGGTGCATCTGGCGTCGATTGTCACGCCGGGCAAGGGATCAACCCGTGATCAGGAGTGGTGCGTGGATGTGCAGGGCAGCCGCAACGTGCTGGAGGCCTGTGTGGCGCATGGGGTGCGGCGGCTGGTGGTGACGTCCTCGGGCGCGGCCTATGGCTATCACGCGGATAACCCCGTGCCGCTGCGTGAGGGGGATCGGCTGCGCGGCAATGTGGAATTTCCCTATGCCGATCACAAGCGGCAGGTCGAGGAGATGTTGGCGGCTGCGCGGCGGGATCACCCGGCGCTGGAGCAAGTGGTGCTGCGGATCGGCACGGTTCTGGGCGTGGGGGTCGAGAACCAGATCACCGCCCTGTTTCGCAAACGGCGCTTGCTGGCGGTGGCGGGGTCCGACAGCCCGTTCGTGTTCATCTGGACGCAAGATCTGGCGCGTATCCTGCTGCGGGCGGCGACGGATGGCCCGGCGGGGGTGTTCAATGTCGCGGGCGATGGCGTGATGACGCTGCGCGATCTGGCGCGGGCGATGGGCAAGCCGGTGGTGACGCTGCCGCCGGGGGTCTTGCGCGCGGCGCTGGCGCTGGCGCGGCCTTTGGGCCTGAGCCGCTATGGGCCTGAACAGGTCGGGTTCTTGCAGTATCGCCCGGTGCTGGACAACACCGCGCTGAAGGCGGTGTTCGGCTATACGCCAGAGCTGTCCTCGGCGCAGGTGTTCGATCTGTGGCGGCTGTGGGCCAAGCCATGAAAACGGCGGTGATCACGGGCGGGGCGGGCGGATTGGGGCGGGCGTTGACCGTACACTTGCAGGCGCGCGGCTGGTTTTGTGCGCTGCTGGACCTGCCGCATGCGCTTGGCGCGTTGAATGCGGGGCCTGCGCAAAGCCTTCATGCCTGCGACGTGACCGACCCGGCGGCGGTGGCGCGGGTCTGTGCCGACATCCGCGCCGCGCGCCCGTCGATTGATCTGGCGATCTATAACGCGGGCGTCACGCTGATTGCACCGTTTGCGCGGGTCGAGGCGGCGGCCCATCGCCGGGTGTTCGAGATCAACTATTGGGGCGCGGTCAACCTTGCTGCGGCGCTGCTGCCCGATATTCGCGCCGCAGGGGGCACGCATCTGGCGATCACCTCGGTCGCGGGGTTCGCGCCGTTGAAGCACCGCACGGCCTATGCCGCCTCGAAACACGCGCTGAGTGGATTCTTTGGCTCGCTGCGCGGCGAGGAGGCGGCGTTCGGAGTGCGCACCGTGCTGGCCGCGCCGTCATTCGTGGCGACGAATCCGGGTGCTCGGTTTGATGCGCAGGGCCTCGGGCCACCGGGGGCGGCGGGTGACGGGGTGGATGAAATGACGCCCGAGACGGCGGCGAAAACCATTCTGGCGGGGCTCGACAAGGGCCGCGATTTCATCCCGGTCGGGCGGGTGGCGGGGCTGGCGTGGTGGGTTAACCGTTTGGCGCCAAAGCTTTATGAACGCCAAATGTTGAAGTCGATTGCGGGCGAATCGGCTTGACCATTCGCGCCGGAGGTCACCTGATGGGGCCATGCGCACGCCATTCCTGATCCTTGCTTGTCTGACGCTGGCCGCCTGCGGGCGACCCTTGACCGAGCACGAGGCCGATCTGGCCGCGCGGCTGTTTGGCGACAGTTTGCAGATCGAGCAGGTGCGGCTGGGGTCCAGTGGTCTCATCGGGCTGCGCGAGCATCGGTTCCGGGCGCGCCCGCAAACCACCTGCCGCGAACGCATCGTGCCGCCGCCCGAGGATGCATGGCTGACCGGGCGCACGGCGGGGGTGACGTTGTGGAACCATGTCACGGTGCGCGAAAACCTGATGCGCGAGGATTTCGCGCGGTTGCCGGATGGGTCGATGCCTTTGGGCGTGGCGATGTTCTTCGCGCATGAGATCACCCATGTCTGGCAGTGGCAAAACCGCGATGTGACCGGCTATTCGCCGCTGCGCGTGGGGTTGGAGCATCAGCCGGGCGCGGACCCCTATCTGTTCGAGACCGACGCAAACGCTTTGTTCACCGATTTCGGCTATGAACAACAGGCCAGTCTGGTGGAGGAATATGTCTGCTGCGCCTCGCTTGACCCCGAGGGCGCGCGCACGCAGCGGTTGTTGGCGCTGATCTCGCAGGTGATGCCGGTCGGTGATCTGCCGGATTGGCCGGTGCGCATCCCGTGGCAGGATGCGCAGATTGGCGGAATCTGCGGTTAAATCTGCGGTTAAACGCCGATTTGCGGCTCTTTGCCGGTCAGCAAGCGACCGATATTGGCGGCGTGGCGCACCCAGACCAGCAGCGCCAGCGCCAGCGCCAGGCCGATCATCGTGCTGGGGCCATAGAGATAGCACCAAAGCGCCGCCGACAGCGACGCCACCAAGGCCGAGGCCGAGGAAATGCGCGTCAGCAGCACCATGATCACCCAGACCGAGCAACAGGCGAGGCCGATGGGCCAGGCCAGTGCCAGCATGTTGCCAAGGAAGGTGGCGACCCCTTTGCCGCCTTTGAACCGCAGCCAGACCGGGTAGATATGCCCCAGAAACGAGGCGAAACCGGCGAGTTGCGCGGCGTCCTCGCCGGCGATGGCGCGGGCGATCAGCACGGCGACGGCTCCTTTGCCCGCGTCCAGCAACAAGGTTGCGGCGGCGGCCCCCTTGTTGCCGGTGCGCAAGACGTTGGTTGCGCCGATATTGCCCGAGCCGATCTTGCGCACGTCGCCCAGACCCATGGCGCGGGTGATCAGCACGCCAAACGGGATCGAGCCCAGCAGATAGGCGGCGATGCCGATCGCGGCCAACAGGGCAGGGGCGGTGTCGATGGGGGGAAAGATGCTCATGCGGCCTCGCGTTGATAAACCGGCTGCCCGGCGACATAGGTTGCCAGAACCTTACCCTCCATGCGCGTGCCGTCAAAGGGGGTGTTCTTGGATTTGGAGCGCAGCCCGAACCGGTCCAGCACGAAGGGCGCGTCGGGATCGAACAGCACCAGATCGGCGGGGGCCTGCGCGCTGAGCCGTCCACAAGGCAGGCCCAGCCGTTTCGCCGGGTTCAGCGCCATCGCGCGCCACAGTTGCGGCAGGGTCAGGTGCCCGGCGTGGAACAGACGCATGGCGGCGGGCAGCAGGGTTTCCAGACCCACGGCACCGGGCGCGGCCTCTTCAAAAGGCAGGCGTTTGGATTCCTCGTCCTGCGGCGTGTGCATCGAGCCGATCACGTCGATCAACCCCTCGGCGACGGCCTGAATGACGGCGATGCGGTCATCCTCGGCGCGCAGGGGCGGCGTAACTTTGAAGAAGGTTCGGTAATCGCCGACGTCGAATTCGTTCAGCGTCAGGTGGTGGATCGACACACCCGCCGTCACATCGAGGCCGTTGCGCTTGGCGCGGGCCAGCGCGGGCAGGGTGCGCGCGCAGGTGATCTGGTCGGCGTGATAGCGCGCGCCGGTCATCTCGACCAGCGCCATGTCGCGGTCAAAACCCATGCGCTCGGCCATCGGCGAGACGCCGGGCAGGCCGCGCAGGCTGGCGAATTTGCCGGTGGTGACCGCCGCGCCCGCACTCAGGCCCGGTTCCTGCGGATGGCCGACGATCAGCGCGCCGAGGCTGCGGGCGTAGGTCATGCAACGGCCCAGAATCTTGGCGTCGCGGGTCACAAGGTCGCCGTCTGAAAAGGCCACCGCGCCGGCATCCAGCAAAAAGCCGATCTCGGCCATTTCGCGGCCCGCGCGGTTGCGGGTCAGGGCGGCCATGTGATGGATGTTGACCACGGCCTCGGTGCTGGCGCGGCGGCGCAGGAAATCGAGCGTTTCGGGGGTATCGACGGCCGGGTTGGTATCGGCGCGGGTGATGAAGGTGGTCACCCCGCCCGCCGCCGCCGCCGCACCCGCCGTGCGAAAACTTTCCTTGTGGCGCGCGCCGGGCTCGCCGACATGCACGCCCCAATCGACCAGACCGGGGGCCAGACATTTGCCACGACAGTCGATTACGGTGGCATTTTGCGGGGGGCTGGCCGGATTGACCGCCGAGATTACGCCGTCCACGACACTGAGCGTACCGGGGCTGTCTGTCCCGGATTCGGGGTCGATAAGCCGTGCGTTGGTGAAGAAAAGGGTCATGCGCGCCGCCCTGCCTGTGCTGGATGTGCTGTCGGACTGCGGGGCTTATAGCGGCTGACGGGGCGTGATGCCACTGCCTAAGCGCCGGTTTCAGCCGCGCCGTTTCGCGCGTTTCTCGCGGGCGGCGAGGAGGGTGGCGATCACCGCGTCGGCGTCGGCCATGTGTTTCAGGAGATGCTTGTCGCCGGTTGTGGAAATCACCTGCACATCCCCCAGCAGGCGGCGAACTTTCTCGATTTCCATCAGATTGATCGAGTGCACGCCGCTGGGCAGGATCAGGCGGCGGTTGGTCAGCACCCAGCGCATGTTCAAGGTTTCAGAGGCCAGATAGAAGGCGCGCACGCCCACCGCCAGAATTGCCCCGAGTGAACCGATGGCCGGGTAGGGCGAACCAATCGCCCACAGGAAAACCCCGGCCAGCGCCATGAGACCCACAGCCATGATGCCATTGTCGCGCCAATAGCGGGTCTTGTCGGGGTGGAATTCGGCGATCTGGGTTTCGTCACGGGTCAGAATGACAGGGGCAGGCGTGGTCATGGCGTGGTCCGGCATAAAATGACAACGCCCCCGAAACCGGGGGCGCTGAAGGTCTTAGTTGTTGTCCGCAGGGGCGGTTTCTGCGGGCGCGGTTGGCGTCGCAGCGACGGCTTGTTGCGCGCGCCCGGCGGCCTGATCCTCTTGCTCGGCGCTGGCCCCGGCCCCGGTTGGGTCAATGGTGCGCAGGAAGCGGAAGTAGTCGCTGTCCGGGCTCAGAACCATCGAGGTGTTGCCCCGCAACGCGCGCTCATAGGAGGTCATCGAGCGCGAGAAGGCAAAGAACTCAGGGTCGCGGCCAAAGGCTTCGGCATAGACGCGGTTGCGTTCTGCGTCGGCTTCACCGCGAATGATCTCGCTGTCGCGGGTCGCCGAGGACACCAACTCGACCACGGTCCGATCCGCCAGCGCGCGAACCCGCTGCGCGGCCTCGTTACCGCGGGCGATCTCGTCGGCGGCTTCGCGTTCGCGCTCGGAGCGCATCCGCGCAAAAGTCGCGGCGAGGTTCTGCTCGGGCAGGTCGGTGCGGGTCAGACGCACGTCGATCACATCGACACCCAAGGCACGGGCCTCGCGGCGGGCGACGTCACGGGTCTGGTTCATCAGGCCGGTACGGCCCTCGGAGAGCACAGCCCCCGACGGCACAGAGCCCAGCACCTGACGAATCGCGGCGTTCAGGATGCTCTCGATGCGGACCTGAGCGGCGCGAATCCCCTCGACACCGACCGCTTGCCGGAAGCGCTGTACATCTTCGATGCGCCAGCGGGCAAAAGCGTCCACCACAAGGCGGCGGTCATCGGCGGGCGTGACCTCGAGCGGTTGGGTTTGCAGGCCAAGGATGCGGGCGTCATAGCGCACCACTTCCTGGATGAAGGGAATCCGGAAATAGAGGCCGGGTTCCTCGCGCACCTGTTTGACCTGACCGAATTGCAGCACCAGCACGTTCTCGCGTTCATCGACGATGAACACCGAGGACAGCGCCAAGGCGGCGGCGATCACGACGACGGGAATCAAAAGCGTCAAGCGTTTCATCAGTTGCTCCCTTGGTCGGTGCGAGACTGCGAGCGCAGGCTATCCAGCGGCAGATAAGGCACGACGCCCGATCCACCCGCGCCGGTGACATTGTCGAGGATCGTCAGCTCCATGCTGCCCAAGACACGCTCCATGGTTTCGATATACATCCGCTGGCGCGTCACTTCGGGCGCGTTGCGGTACTCATCCCAGACCGCCACAAAGCGGCTGGCCTCACCTTCGGCGAGGTTGATCACCTCGGCGCGGTAGGCCTCGGCCTGTTCCTGGACCTGGGCGGCTTCACCCCGTGCGCCAGCCAGAACGCGGTTGGCATAGGCATCGGCCTGACGCTCAAGCCGGTCGCGTTCCTGACGGGCGGCCTGCACTTCGCGGAAGCTGTCGATCACCTCGGCGGGTGGGTCGGCCTTGTCGAAGTTGACACGAATAACGTTGATGCCCGACTGATAGCTGTCCAGCGTGCTTTGCACCGCCGTGCGCAATTCGGCGGCAATCGTCGCACGATCCCGGTTCAGAATCGGCGACAGTTCCGAGCGGGCGATAATGTCGCGCATCGCGGATTCGGCCACGGCGCGGACCGTATTGGCCGGGTCGGCAAGGTTGAACAGATAGTTGTTCGGGTCGGTGATGTTCCAGACGACCTGGAATTCGATATCCACGATCGCTTCGTCGCGGGTCAGCATCAGACCGGTATCAAGGCCCGCGCGTCCGGTGCCAACCTCGGTCACGCGCTCGGTGGTGACCTGCACGATTTCGGCCGAGACAACCGGCCAGGGTGCAAAGTTCAGACCCGGATTGCCGACGCGGTATTCCTGACCGAACAACAGTTCGACCGAGCGTTCCTCGGGCTTGACCGTGTAGAACGACGCATAGGCCCACAGAGCCGCCAGTGCCGCGATGCCGAACAGGATGCCGCGCCCGCTGATGCCGGGGCCATTGCCACCGCCACCGCCAGAGCCACCCTGACCACCGCGCCCGCCCATCAAGACCTTCAGCTGTTGCTGACCCTTGCGGACGAGTTCGTCGATTTCGGGTATCTGCGGACGCTCGGGTCCGCCGCCGCCGCCTGTTGGACGGTTGTCACCACCAGAGCCGCCACGGTTTCCACCGCCGCCGCCCCAAGGGCCTCCTGAATTACCTGACATGGCCACTCCTGTGTTCGGGTCTGTCATCTGGTCATAGTCCTGTGCTTGAATTGGGCACAAAACACGAGGATTCAAGCCATATCGAACAGATAGCGTCCGATCCGGCCTTCTTTATGCCGTGCGCGTCGGTTTGCGCAGCAGCACCAATTCTTCGGTCATGGTCGGATGAACCGCCATTGTCCGGTCGAAATCGTCCTTGGTCGCGCCCATTTTCAGGATCACGCCCGCAAGCTGGATCAATTCGCCCGCACCGGGTGCGACGATGTGACAGCCCAGAACCTTGCGGGTTTTGGCGCAGACCACCAGTTTCATCAGCGCCTTGGTCTCGGCCTTGATGAAGCTGGTTTGCATCGGGTTGAAGCTGGCCATGTAGATCTCGACCGGGCCTTCGGCGCGGGCCTGCTCTTCGGTCAGGCCGACGGTGCCGGCCTCGGGGCGGGTGAACACGGCGCTGGCGACCATCGTGTGATCGGGCTTGATCGGTGTGCCGCCGAACACGGTATCGGCAAAGGCATGACCCTCGCGGATCGCCACCGGCGTCAGTTGAATGCGGTCGGTGACATCGCCCACCGCGAAAATCGACGGAATGTTGGTTTGCGAGTAGTCATCGACGATCACGGCGCCGCCGTCGCCCAAGTTGACACCCGCCTCGGCCAGTCCGAGCCCGTCCACATTGGGGCGTCGGCCTGTGGCAAACAGCACCGTATCAAACTCGCGCACCCGGCCTTGGGTGTCGCTGGCCCGGAACCGGCCATCGGGCAGACGCTCCAGCGCGGTCAGGTCGGTGTTGACCTCGAGGTTCAGGCCTTGCTGCATCAGGGCAGCCGCGACATGGCCCTGAAGGTCGCTGTCAAAGCCCCGCAGGATCTGTGTGCCGCGATACATCAGCGTCACCGCCACGCCCAGCCCTTGCAGGATCCCGGCCATTTCACAGGCGATAAAGCCGCCGCCGAGCACCAGCATGGAGCCGGGCAGGCGGTCCATCAGGAAAATCTCGTTTGAGGTCATGGCCCCCAAGTCGGCATAGGGTTCGGGCACAAACGGCGTGCCACCGGTGGCGACCAGAATGTGCCGTGTCGTGATCAGGCGGCCATCGGCCAGCCGCACGGTGTGCGGGTCGGCCACGGTGGCGCGCTGATGGAAAATGGTCACACCGGCGGCCTCGGCGTTGCGGGTATAGATGCTTTCGAGCCGGCGCAATTCGCCGTCCAGACGGGTGCGAAACGCGCGCCAGTCAAAGCGGCCCTTCTCGACTTGCCAGCCGTAAGCCGCGGCCTCGTCAATCGCGGCACCGTGACCCGCGGCGAACACCATCAGCTTCTTGGGCACGCAGCCGCGAATGACACAAGTGCCGCCCATGCGGAATTCTTCGGCCATGGCGACCTTGGCGCCGTGATCGCTGCTGGCGATCCGCGCGGCACGCACGCCGCCGGATCCACCGCCGATTACAAATAGGTCATAGTCAAAGGTGCTCATGCCCGTCTCTCCGTGCGGCCTCTGCGTGCGGCGCGTTATTCCATACTTGACCGGCCGGGGCCAGACCATGCGCCCCATAGATGTCGCGATCCTGGCGATGACGGTTTCCGAGGCGACATATGCCGGCCGCCGCGGCAAGCCCGCGCGGGGTTTCCGTCTGCGGTTCGATCAGCGCACCGTGCGCCGGTGAAATGGCGCGGCGGGTCGTAGGGTGTGTGCTTGCACGCACCGGACCAGAAGACCTCACACGTCGCGAAAGATATTGTTGGTGTCTTCGAAGATGATGCGTTCACGCTCGATCGTGCCCTCACCAATATCGCGCAACTCAACCAGCCCATCCGCAAAGCCGATCACCACGATGTCGCAAATGTCGATGAACAGCCCGTTTTCCACCACACCCGGCACCTGATTGAGCGCCAGCGACAGTTGCCGCGGGTTGCCGATCCGACCCAGCGAGAGGTCGAGGATATGGTTCCCCTCGTCGGTGATATAGGGGCGCGCGCCGTTCATGCGCAGGCTGGCTTGCGTGCCCATCACATCCATCGCGCCCAGCAGTTCCTCGATCAGCATGCGGCTGGCTTGCCAGCCGAAGGGCACGACCTCGACCGGCAGCGGGAAGGCGCCCAGGGTTTTCACTTCCTTCGAGGCGTCGGTGATCACCACCATCTTGTCGCTGGCGGTGGCGACGATCTTTTCCATCAGATGCGCCCCGCCGCCGCCCTTGATCAGCGTCAGATTGGCGTCGAATTCATCGGTGCCGTCGATCGTCATGTCGAGCCAGCCGGCGTCCTCGAGTGCGACGATCTTCAGGCCCAGTTCGCGGCCCAACTCGGCGGTTCTCACGCTGGTCGGCACGCAGGTCAGGCGCAGGCCTTCGGATTTCACCCGCTCGGCCAGCGCGCGCACCATCCAGGCGGCGGTCGAGCCGGTTCCGAGGCCCAGCTTCATCCCGTCCTCGACAAGATCAACGGCGCGCCGGGCGGCGGCGTATTTGGCGCGGTCGATGGGGGTCAGGGAGAGGGACATGTCTGGGCTCCGGACTGGGTTCGGGCCTTGTATAGCAAGATTTCAGGCGGCTCAAAGGGTCGGGAGGCGATTTTTCGACAAGGTCAAGGTGTCCCCCCGTGGGACATGATTTGAATGTCAGGATATCAAGGGCTTGCGATGCTGGCGTAACCTTTTGCCAACCATGTTTTCCGCCAAAGGAGGCCCTGGTGCAGACGCGGCGTGCGGCAAACGCCGGGGGGTGTTCGCCGCGCCACAAGGTCAGGGTGCCGGATCATGACCCCGCGCCAGAGCCAGCGCGTAGTCGCGGGTATCGGCGGGCCAACCGGCCAAGCGCGCGGCGAATGCATCGAGATCCCCGGCAAAGAGCGCGCGCGTCGCGTCCTCGTAGCCCGGCAAATCGCCGCCGAGCGCATGGACAAAGCGATAGGCGGCCTCGCGCGCGGCGCGGGCATCGGTGGCGCCATCGTCGCGGCGTCGGGCATCATCGACCAACCGCCGCAGCGCCGCCGACGCGCCGCCGGGCTGTTGCGCCAGCCAGTCCCAATGCCGTTGCAGCAAGGTCACTTCGCGCGCGATGACGCCCAGTTTCGGCCGCCCCGGCCCGCGTTTGGGCAAGTCCGCGTCGCGATAGCCGCGCGGATCAATGTCGATCACGCGACCAGTGGCGTCGTCGAACACCAGAACAGCGTCGTTTTCCGCAATCATTTTCGCAACCGCGGCCAATGGCCCCTTTGCGACCTTGCGGCCCTGCGCAAAGGCGGTACAGGGGGTTGCGGGATTGTGGGTCATGGTGTGCTCCTTTTGCGCAACTTGAATCCTGATTCGCGGTGTGAGTCAATAATACCCGGATAATATTGTGCCCGGTCTGCGGGTCTGTTATGCGTCGCTGAAAGAACGGAGAACCCCATGAAAACCGAGAATCGCCGCGCGGCTTTGGAAGAATACAAAGAGCGAAAGGTCGCTGCCGGGATCTTTGCGATCCATTGCCAGCCGGACGGGTTGGCGTGGATTGGTCAAGCCTCTGATCTGGACAATTTCGAGAACCGGCACTGGTTCACGCTGCGGCAGGGCACGCACCCGAATGCGACCTTGCAAGCCGCGTGGAACAGCCACGGCGAGGACGCGTTCAGCGTTGAAATCCTCGAACAACTGGACGACAATATCAGCAGCATCTCGCGCCCGCGGATCCTCAAGGAGCGCATGGTGCATTGGATGGCGCAGCTGTCAGCCGCGCGGCTCTGACGGTCGCCAGAACGAGGGCCGCGCATGGATGAGGTGGATCTGGTTGTCATTGGCGCGGGCGTTGTGGGGCTGGCGATTGCCCGCGCCGCCGCCCGGCGCGGGGCCGAGGTGCTGGTGCTCGAAGCCCATGACGCGCCGGGCATGGAGACCTCATCACGCAACAGCGAAGTGATTCACGCGGGCATGTATTACGCCCCCGGCAGCCTGAAAGCGCAGCATTGCGTGGCCGGGCGGCGGATGCTCTATCGCTATCTGGCGGCGCGCGATCTGCCGTATCGCCAGACCGGCAAGCTGATTGTCGCGACAACGCCCGAGGAAGACGCCAAGCTGGCCGCGATTGCCGCGCGGGCGGTGGCGAATGGGCTGACCGGCGATGAGGCGTTGGTCCGGTTGACGGCGGCCGAGGCCCGCGCGCTGGAACCCGCGCTGGCCTGTACCTCGGCGCTGCTGTCACCCTCGACCGGGATCCTCGACAGTCATGCCTTCATGCTGTCCTTGCAAGGCGATGCCGAGCGCGCGGGCGCGATGTTCAGCTTTGGCTCGCGGGTCACCGGGTTTCGCCCCGGCCCGCCGCATCTGCTGTCCGGCACCAGCCAAGGCGAGCCCTGGACGCTGGCCGCCGCCCGCGTGATCGTCGCGGGCGGGTTGCACACGGCGGGGCTGATGCGCGACGCGGGGCTGGGCGATTTCGTGCCGCCCGATTATTGGCTCAAGGGGCGCTATTTCACCCTGACCGGGCGCGGCCCGTTCCAGCACCTGATCTATCCGGTGCCAGCGGCGGGCGGTTTGGGCGTGCATGTCACGCTCGATATCGGCGGTGGCACGCGATTCGGGCCGGATACCGTGCCAACGAATACGCTGGATTACACGGTGTCGCCGGATCTGGCGCCCGCGTTCGAACACGCGATCCGCCGCTACTGGCCGGGCCTGCCCGAGGGGGCTCTGGAGGCCGGATACGCCGGGATCCGCCCCAAATTGCACGCGCCCAAGGGGCAGGATGCGGATTTCGTCATCGCCGGGCCGGGCGCGCGGGCCGGCGGCAGCGGGGCCGAGGCGCTGGTCGTGTTGCACGGCATCGAAAGCCCCGGCCTGACCGCGTGCCTGTCCTTGGCCGAGGCGAGTTGCGACGCGCTGATGGGCGCACCGGCCGGGGAGTTTGATGCTGGCGTTTGAGTCCGGGTGTTTGCGGGTGCGATCCTTTCGTCGGCGCGGCAGGACGCCCCACGCGGTGACTTCGCCATGGCCGCGCCACGATTGCAGGTTGCGCGCTTGAGCCGGGCGGTACGGTGGCAGATGGATTAATGCCGTAACGGGTGGGCGCAATAACGGGTGGCGGCAGCGCGCCGGGCAGGGGGCCGGGCAGGGGGGCGCCCATGACGCGCGGGCTATGAGGACTCCCAAAGATCGGTCGACAGGTATTTCAACCCCGAATCGCAGGCGATGATCGCCACCGTGCCACCCCGCTCCGGGCCTCTGAGCAACGCCAGCCCCGCCGCCAGATTGGCCCCGGTGGAATAGCCCGCGAAAATCCCCTCGCGGCGCGCCAGAAGCCGGGCCGCCTGCCGCGCCTGATCGCCGCTGACCGACACAAACCCGGCCAGCGGAACCCCGGCAAGATGCGCGAGCGCGGCCATCGCATACCCGCCGCCCTGAATCGGGTGGGCGGGCTGTGTGGCCGCGTGGCCGGCCAGAACCGCGGCCCCCTCAGGCTCCACACCATAACAGCGCACCTGCCCCGCAAACGCCCGCGCAACCCCGGCAAGCGTGCCGCCGGACCCGGCAAAATCGCAAAATGCGGTGATCGCGCCGCCCGATTGCGCCCAAAGCTCGGCCGCGGTGCCCTGTTCATGCGCTGCCGGGTTGCCCGGATGGTGGAATTGATCGGCGCGAAACGCCCCACGTTGCCGGGTGAGTCGCTGCGCCTCCTCCTCGACCCGCGCCAGATCTGCCCCCGAGACCTGGCCCGGAACGCCGCCCGTCCCCTGCGGCACCAGCACCACCTCGGCGCCCAACGCGGCCATCATGCGCGCGCGCTCCGGCGAATTGCCCGCACTCATCACCGCGACAAACGGATGCCCCAGCACCCCACACACGATCGCCAACCCGGTGCCCATGTTGCCCGAGGTCAGTTCGACCACCACCTGACCCGGTGCCAGCGACCCATCCGCCCGCGCCGCCTCGACAATCGCCTTGGCCGCCCGATCCTTTTTCGAGAACCCCGGCAACAGATAGTCCAGCTTGCACAGGATCCGCCCGGTAACGCCCTCGCGCGCCACCAGACGATCCAGCGCCACCAACGGCGTTTGGCCGATTGCCTCCAGCACCGATGCCATCACCATGACGCCCCCCTCCTCAAGTCTGCGCCCCTCATCTTGCCCGAAATACTCTGGGGGGTGAATGGCCGAAGGCCAGAGGGGGGCAAAGCCCCCTTGCCTGTCACGAGACCATTGACGACCCGCAGAAACCTGCTCATATGCCGCCTATGACCGATCTCGATAGAATCCGCAATTTCTCCATCGTGGCGCATATTGACCACGGTAAATCCACGCTGGCGGATCGCTTGATCCAGCTGACTGGGACGGTGGCCGCGCGCGATATGAAAGCGCAGATGCTCGACTCGATGGATATCGAGCGAGAGCGCGGGATCACCATCAAGGCCAACACCGTGCGGATCGAGTATCCGGCGAAGGATGGCAAGACCTATATCCTGAACCTGATCGACACGCCCGGCCACGTCGATTTCGCCTATGAAGTCTCGCGCTCGATGCGCGCGGTCGAGGGCTCGCTGCTGGTCGTCGATGCCTCGCAGGGTGTCGAGGCGCAGACCCTGGCCAACGTCTATCAGGCGCTGGATGCCGACCATGAAATCGTGCCGGTTCTCAACAAGGTCGATCTGCCCGCCGCCGAGCCCGAACGGGTCAAGCAGCAGATCGAGGATGTGATCGGTATCGACGCCTCGCAGGCGATCCAGATTTCAGCCAAATCCGGCCTCGGCATTCCTGATGTTCTGGAAGCCATCGTCACCCGTCTGCCCGCCCCCAAGGGCAACCGCAACGCACCGCTGAAGGCAATGCTGGTTGATAGCTGGTATGACAGCTATCTCGGCGTTGTGGTGTTGATCCGCGTCATCGACGGCGTGGTCCGCAAGGGCGACCGGATCAAGATGATGCAGACCGGCGCGGTGTATGGCGTCGACAAGCTGGCGGTCCTCAAGCCGCAGATGGTCGATATCGCCGAACTGGGCCCCGGCGAGATTGGCATCTGGTCGGGCAGCATCAAACAGGTGCGCGACACCCGCGTGGGGGACACGATCACCAACGAGAAAAAGGGCTGCGAGACACCGTTGCCGGGCTTCAAACCGGCGCAGCCGGTGGTGTTCTGCGGGCTGTTCCCGGTCGATGCCAATGATTTCGAGGCGCTGCGCGACGCCATTGAAAAGCTGCAACTGAATGACGCCAGTTTCAGCTCGGAAATGGAAACCTCGGCCGCGCTGGGCTTCGGCTTTCGCTGCGGCTTCCTGGGGCTTTTGCACCTCGAGGTGATCCGCGACCGGCTGGAACGCGAATATGATCTCGATCTGATCACCACGGCCCCCAGCGTGGTCTACAAGATCCACATGCGCGACGGCACGATGCAGGAATTGCACAACCCCGCCGACATGCCCGATCTGACCTTTGTCGATCATATCGAGGAGCCGCGAATCAAGGCCACGATCATGGTCCCGGATGAGTATCTGGGCGATGTGCTGAAACTTTGCCAGGATCGGCGCGGCATCCAGATCGAACTGACCTATGCCGGCACGCGGGCGATGGTGGTCTATGATCTGCCGCTCAACGAGGTGGTGTTCGACTTTTATGACCGGCTGAAATCGGTCACCAAGGGCTATGCCAGCTTCGACTATCAGATCACCGGATATCGCGAGGATCATCTGGTGAAAATGTCGATCCTGGTGAACGACGAGCCGGTTGACGCGCTGTCGATGATGGTCCACCGCGACCGCGCCGAGGCGCGCGGGCGGATGATGTGCGAAAAGCTGAAGGACCTGATCCCGCGGCACATGTTCAAGATCCCGATCCAGGCGGCGATCGGCGGGCGCGTGATCGCGCGGGAAACCCTGTCGGCGCTGCGCAAGGATGTGACCGCGAAATGCTATGGCGGTGACGCCACCCGCAAACGCAAGCTGCTGGACAAGCAGAAAGCCGGCAAGAAGAAGATGCGCCAGTTCGGCAAGGTCGAGATCCCGCAGACGGCCTTCATCGCCGCGCTGAAAATGGACAGTTGAGGGTAGGGTGCGTGCTTGCACGCACCTTCCCGCTGACGGTGCGTGCAAGCACACACCCTACGGGCCTGCATAAACGGCAATATCCCGGTGGATCGACGAAAACGGCCACTCTTGCGGCGTGCCGACCAGCGCGTGTTTGACCGGATCGTTCCAGCAATAGGCCAGATGTTCGCGATAATCGGCGTCATTGCGGATGTGATGCTCCCAGAACCGGCGTTGCCAGATGCCGCGTTCCTGCCGCGCGCGTTGGCTTGCCCGCCGATGGCCAATCGGCAATCCCTGTGAGAACCGCGTCTTGATCAACCGCCAGCGTTGCGAATAATCGGTATCGCCATCCGGCAGTGTCCAGATGCAATGCAGATGATCCGGCAAGACCACAAAGGCGTCGATGGCAAAGGGGCGCGCGCGGCGCGTCGCGGCAACCGCGTCGCGCAATCGGTCGATCTCATCGAGCAGCAGCGAGGAGCCTTGCTGCGCAAGCGCCACGGTAAAGAACACGGTGGCGCCGGGGATTCTGGGGCGGCGATACTCTGACATGACCGCACTGCACCATATCATCGTTAACAAAAGATGACGCTGCGCGTAGGGTGTGTGCTTGCACGCACCGGACCAGAGGTGTGATTACTCTGCGGGTCGGCCGAAGCCCTGGGCCGCGGGGATATCGTCATCCTCGAAATCCGGCAACCCCTCGCGCGAGAGCAGCACCGCGACCGGGCGCGCCGAGGGGATATGCGAGCAGACGATCATGATCGCCACCATGATCGGCACCGCCAAAAACATGCCCGGAATGCCCCAGACGGCGCCCCAGAATGACAGCGACACGATGATGCCAAACGACGACACCCGCAGCGCGCGGCCCATCAGCATCGGGTCGATCACCGACCCCAACATGAATTGCACCATGCCGGCGATCACGAAAATCAGCAGCGCGGTTGCGGGCTCCGGCACCTGAATCAACGCGACCAGAGACAACAGGATCGTGGCAATGATGGAACCGACGGAGGGAATATAGTTCAGCACAAAAGTCAGGATCGCCATCGGCGCGGCGAAATCCAGCCCGAAGGCCTCCATCAGCACATAGATCGCCGCGCCGGTGGCGAGGCTCACGCCGGTCTTGACCAGCAGATAATGGTTCACCCGGCGCACGATGGAATGGATGATCCTGCCGACCCGCTGCGCCTTGGCGCGGTCGTGCAACAGGTTCTCCAGCTTGGTGTTGAACCACAGCCGTTCGGCGAACAGAAACCCGACAAACAGGATCACCAGCGTCGTCGCCGACAACAGGTTGCCGGCCTGGCCCGCGGCGGCGGTGACATAGCTCGACACCTGGATCGAACGGATCGAGGCCTCGACGGCGGCCTCGGCCTCGGGCGAATAGAGCGCCGCCAGTCGCGCGACGGCGGCAATCGCCTGGTCGGTGTAGGTCAAGGTGGTGGTCACCACGGTGTTGACCTGAGAGATCACGATCGCCGACAGGGTCAGCAGGACCACGGCGATCAACGTGAACGCAGCCATCGAGGCCAGCCAGTTGGTGATCTTCCACGAGCCGATCCGGAGCTTCGAGAAGGCGGTTATCGCGTCGGCGGTGAGCGCAAAGAGGATGATCGCGATCACCAGCGAAATCAGGATGAACCGGGCCTGCACCAGCAAGAACAGGATCATCGAGAACGCGATGATGCCCAGAAACCAGGTTTGCAGCCGATAGCGCTCGACCAGAGACAGCTTGTCGGAGCCGGTCTCGTCGGGCGCTGAATGTTCGATGTCATGCGGAGTCATGGGCGCCTTTGGCTGTTGTCACGGGTACACTAGGGTTTGCCGGCACAGGTGACAAGTTGCGGCGTCATTTGCGGCACTGGTATCACAGCGTCACGGCTTTGCGCAACGCCGGGACCAGATCGCCGTAGCCGGTGAACCGGCGCTGATACTTCAGCGAGAGCCGGTCGGCCCAGACCTGCGCGCGGGCATCGAGGTCGGGGTTGTCGGTTTGCGCCAGATAGATCAGGTGCTCGTAATTGCCGAACATCATCTCGATCAACTCGGGGTGCCGGTCAAAGCCCATCGGTTTCCAGACAAAGGCCTCGAATTGGCGCACGAGGAAATCGGTGACGTAAAAGGCGGTGATCTCATCCTCGGCGCGCGCGGCGAACGTGTCGTTGCCGGTGAAGAACGAATAGCAATGCGGCCCTTCGATCATCTCGACGCCCAGCTCTGCGCAGCGTGTTTGCAGCAGCCCGCCGGTGCCGCAATCGGCATAGACGACGTAGATGCGTTCATACTCGGGGCGGAACCGGACCACGGCGGCCTCGACGGCGTCGGGGATCTTGTGCGGCCACAGATGCAGGTTCGCGGGCAGGCAATGCAGGTCCATATGCGCCCAGCCATTCAGCGATTTGATCGCCAGGATTTCATGCGCCAACGCCCCACAGGCCAGCGCCAGAACCCGGCCGGTGCCGCGTGCCTCCAGCCCCTTGGTGGTCAGTTGGGCGTCATCCGGGCGGGCCATGTCAGCTGTCGCCCGCCGCGCGTTGCATCGCGGGCAAAATGCGGCTTTGAATGATTTCCTCGGTCAGCGGTCCTGCATGACGCAGCAGGATATTGCCCGCGCCATCAACGACAAAGGTTTCGGGCAGGCCGACGACGCCCCAATCCAGCCCCATGCGCGCGCGCGGGTCAGCCCCGATGGCGGCATAGGGATCGCCGAGTTCCTCCAGGAACGCGGCGGCGCGGTCAGGCTCGTCGCGGTAATTGACGCCCAACACGGTCACGCCGTCTTGTGTGAGATCCTCGAACAACGGGTGCTCGGCGCGGCAGGGCGGGCACCAGGAGGCAAAGAAATTCACCAGCGTCACCTCGCCGGTGCGCAGCATGTCATCGGTGAACAGGGTGCGGCCTTCCATCTCGTCCAACACGACGGCGGGGGCCTGATGCCCGGCGCGGGCCGAGGGCAGGGTGTCGCGGTCCTCGCGCATGTTGCCAACCGCGACAAAGGCGACAAAGCCGGCCAGAAGCAACGGCGGGAGGATCAGGAGGGGGTTGATCTTTGGCATTATTGTGTCGTCCGGTTCAAACGGGTTTCAAGGGCGATCAGGCTTTGTTTCACGCGGTGTCCGCGCGACCAGACCCACAGGATCAGGCCCGCCAGCATCGCCAGCGAGGTGACATAGGCCAGGGTTATTTCGGTGGCATAAGCGCCGAGGTCAGGCATCATCCTTTGGCCCTTTCGCGGGTCAGCAGCGCCTTGATCCGGCGGCTGCGAATTTCGGTTCGGGTGCCAGCCAGCACCAGTGCCACAAACATAAGCCCAAATCCGACCATGCACAGGTAGAGCGGTGCTTTATACGACCAATCCATCCGTGTGCCGGGGGCCATGCTGAGCGACGCGCCCTGATGCAGGCCTTGATTCCAGAAAACGGCGGCATAGCGCGAGAGCACGGCGAACACCGAGCCGACGAGGCACAGCACGGCGGTCAGGTCGGCGGCGGTGTCGGGGTCGTCGATAGCCGACCACAGCGCGATATAGCCGATGTAGAACAGGAACAGGATCAGGAACGAGGTCAGGCGCGGATCCCAGACCCACCAGGTGCCCCACATCGGTTGCCCCCAGATGGCACCGGTCAGCAGGGCGATCATCGTCATCGTCGCGCCGATAGGGCCCGCGGCCTTGGCGGCCAGTGCGCTGACATGGTGACGGCGGATCAGCCAGATCAACGAGGCGACCAGCATCATCACCCAGGCGTTGATCGCCATCAGCGCCGAGGGGACATGCAGGAAGATGATCTTGACCGTCGAGCCTTGGCGAAAGTCGTCGGGTGTGAAGAAAAAGCCCCAGATCAGCCCGGTCACCACGGCTGACACCGCCAGGACGGCGGTCACGGGCAACAGCCAGCCCGAGGTTTTCATGAATTTCACCGGATTGGCGTATTCCCAGAGCGATGTCATGCGGGTTTCCTAGTCTTTGTCTCGCGCAGGCTCAAAACACAGAGGTGTGAAGGCCCGTCCTAGATTAGCGTAAATTGATGCGCAGCGCGAAGGCCGCAGCGAAGGGCAGAAGGGCGACGGAGCCGGCGGTGATCCCGCTGAGCAACAGCAACGGCGTCGAGATGTCCAGCCCCTGCGCCGCGCGGGTGACGGTTTGCGCGCCGAACACCAAGCTTGGCACATACATCGGCAGCACCAGCAGCGACAGCAGCAAGCCGCCGCGTTTGAGGCCGACGGTGAGGGCCGCGCCGAAGGCTCCGATCATGCTGAGTGCCGGGGTGCCGAGGATCAGCGAGACGATCAGCGCGCCGTAGGCCGGGCCGGGCAGGTTGAGCAGGATGCCCAGAATCGGGGCGACAAAGGCCAGCGGCAGGCAGGTGGTCAGCCAATGCGCGAGGGCCTTGACGGTGACGACGCCTTCGAGCGGGATGGGCGAGGTGGCCAGCAGGTCCAGCGAGCCATCCTCGAAATCGAGCGCGAACAGGCGGTCGAGGGACAAGAGGCAGGCCAGAAGCGCGCCGACCCACAGGATGCCCGGCGCGATGATGCCCAGCGTGGTGGGGTCGGGGCCGACGCCCAGCGGCACCAGCACGGCAAGGATCAGGAAAAACCCGAGGCCGAGGCCAAAGCCGCCGCCCGCGCGGAACGCAAGTTTCAGGTCGCGGATCAGCAGGGCGATCACAGGAAGGCCTCGTCAAAACCGAGGTCGGCGGGCATTTTCGCCTTGTAGGGGGTGAGGTCGAGGATCCTGGCTTCCTCCAGCCCGAGGTCGATATGCGTGGCGAGCAAGGCCGCGCCACCCGCCGCCAGATGCGCGCGCACCACACGGCCAAACAGCGCCACCGAGGCGACATCGAGCGAGACGGTCGGCTCATCGAGCACCCACAGCCAGCGCCCGGTGACCATCAGCCGGGCAAGGCCGAGGCGGCGCTTTTGCCCGGCCGAGAGGTTATGCGCGTGGCGGTCGGCAAGGTCGGCAAGGTTCATCGCCGCCATTGCCTGCGCCACGCCGGTTTGCGCATGGATCGCCGCCCAGAAGGCGAGGTTTTCGGTGACGGTCAGCGTGGATTTCAACCCGTCGGCATGGGCGGCATAGGCCATTTGCTCGGGCGGGCAGGAGATCGTGCCGCTCAGGGGTGATTGCAGGCCCGCCAAGGTGCGCAACAGGGTGGTTTTGCCGCTGCCGTTGGGGCCGCGAATGACCAGCGCCTCGCCGGGGTGAACGGCAAAAGACAGCCCTTCGAGCAAGGGCAGCCCGCCACGGGCAACGGCCAGATCAGAGACGCGCAATTCCATGAGGCTTGCCTTAACGGTTTTGCCCGGGGGCTGCAAAGGAAAGCGGTGGCGCGCGCTAACGGGGCGCGGCGGCGCGGCGCAGGCGGTCGTTGATGGCACGGCCAAGGCCGGATCCGGGGACCGGTGCAAAGGCGATGGCACCGCCGGGCCCGGCCAGGGCATCGGCCTCGTGGAGGGCGTGGAACAGGCGGGCGGCGGCCTCGGTCAGGTTGGCGGTGGGGGACAGCGTCAGGGCGGCACCGGGGCAGGGGCCAAAGCCGACCCAGACCTCGCCCGGGTCGGGTGCCGTGACGTTCAGGCGCACGCGTCCGCGCGGCGCGTAATGCGAGGCCATCTGACCCGGCGCGGTGATGGTGTCGGTTTGCGGGCTGGCGACGGTTTGGCCCAGGGCGGCGGCGATGTCCTCGACCGCAAGGCCCCCCGCGCGCAGCAGCTGCGGGGTGTCTCCGGTGGCGTCGAGGATGGTGGATTCGAGGCCTACGGCGCAGGGCCCGGCGTCGATCACCGCGTGGATGCGGCCCGACAGCCCGGCCAGCACATGCGCGGCGGTCACCGGGCTGATTCGGCCCGAGGGATTGGCCGAAGGCGCGGCGACGGGGCCGCCAAACTCGGTCAGAAGCGCTTGGGCCACGGGATTGGCGGGTATGCGGATCGCCACCGTATCCAAGCCAGCCGTGACCAGCGGCGACAGCCCGCCGCCATCGCGCAGGGGCAGGACCAGCGTCAGCGGGCCGGGCCAGAAGGCGGCGGCGAGGCGCTGGGCAAGGGGCGTGACGGTGGCGAATCGCGCCACTTGGGCAAGGTCGGGCAGGTGCACGATCAACGGGTTGAAGCGCGGGCGCTGCTTGGCGTCGAAAATCCCCGCGACGGCCCGATCGTTGCAGGCGTCGGCGGCGAGGCCGTAAACCGTCTCGGTCGGCAGCGCCACCAGACCGCCGGCGCGCAGAATCTCGGCGGCGGCCCTCAGGCCCGGTGGATCGGCAGCAAGGCGCGTAGTTTCAAGCATGGGCCTCCGTGACGTGGCGTTTTGATTTGTGTGGGTGGAGAATGTCGGTAAATTGCGGGATACAACCCTCTGCCGGGCTTGCCAAGCGCACCCGGACACGATGAATGCGCGCCCGTCCGGAGACAACACATGCCTTACATATCCCCCGTCGCTGACTTTCGGTTCTTGCTGGATCATGTCCTGGACTACGGCGAACTGGCCAAGACCGAGACCTTCGCCGAGGCCGATGCCGACGTGACCGAAGCCATTCTGACCGAGATCGGCCGACTGTGCGATGGCGTGCTGGCCCCCTTGAACCGGGGCGGCGACCTGACGCCGGCCAAGCTGGAAAACGGTGTCGTGCGCACCTCGCCGGGGTTCAAGGACGGCTACAAGGCGATTGCCGAGGGCGGTTGGCTGGGAATCGGTGCCAGCCCCGAGAATGGCGGCATGGGTCTGCCGCTGACGCTGAACACGGCAATGAACGAGATGATGTCGGGCGCGTGTTTGGCGCTGCAACTGTGCCCCTTGTTGAGCCAGGGCCAGATCGAGGCGCTGGAGCATCACGCCAGCGACGAGATCAAGGCGTTGTATCTGCCAAAGCTGACCTCGGGGCAGTGGACCGGCACGATGAACCTGACCGAGCCGCAGGCGGGGACCGATGTGGGCGCGCTGAGTTCCAAGGCCGAGCCGCTGGACGACGGCAGTTTTGCCGTCACCGGTCAGAAAATCTTCATCACTTGGGGTGACCATGACGTTGCCGAGAACGTCTGTCATCTGGTGCTGGCGCGCTTGCCGGACGGGGCGCCGGGCACGCGGGGGATCAGCCTGTTCATGGTGCCGAAATTCTTGCCCGACGCCGAGGGCAACCCCGGCGAGCGCAACGATCTGCGCGTGGTTTCGCTGGAGCACAAGCTGGGCATTCACGGCTCGCCGACCTGCGTGATGAGCTTTGAGGGCGCAAAAGGCTGGATGGTCGGCAAGCCGAACGGTGGCATGGCGGCGATGTTCACGATGATGAACAACGCCCGTCTGGGGGTTGGCGCGCAGGGGATCGGCGTGGCCGAGGCTGCCTATCAGCACGCGCTGGCCTATGCCAAGGAGCGCAAACAGGGGCAAACTCCGCTGGGCGAGGGGACGATTGTGGACCATGCCGACGTGCGCCGCATGTTGGCGATGATGAAGGCGGAAATCTTTGCCGCCCGCGCGATTGCGCTGGATTGCGGCTTGTCGATGGATCTGGCCCGCGCCGGGTCGGATGCGCATTACAAGGCGCGCGCCGCCTTGCTGACGCCAATCGCCAAGGCGCATGGCACCGATATCGGCTGCGAAGTGTCCAGCGTGGGCGTGCAGATTCACGGCGGCATGGGGTTCATCGAGGAAACCGGCGCGGCGCAATACTTCCGCGATGCGCGCATCACGCCGATTTATGAAGGCACCAACGGCATTCAGGCGATGGATCTTGTCGGGCGCAAGATGATGGACGGCGGTGACGCGGCCTATCGCCTGTTGCAGGAAATCGAGGATTTCGCCGAGGCCGCGCGTGCAAAGTTGCCCGACCTGGCCGAACCCGTCTGGGACGCCGCCGAAACGCTGCGCGAGGCCACCGAATTGCTGGTAGCGCAAGAGCCGAACGACCGCAACGCCGGCGCCGTGGCCTATTTGCGTGCCTTTGCCCGTATCCTCGGCGGGCATTATCACCTGAAGGCCGCGCTGGTGGATCCGCAAGGCCCGCGCGCGCGTCTGGCGCGGGTGTTCATCGACCGCATCCTGCCCGAGCATCAGTCGTTGTTGGTGCAGGCGCGTGCGGGCGCGGCGCAGCTTTACGCGCTGTCGATCGACGATCTGGAAAGCGCATGACCGCGCCAGAGCGGGCCATGACGGCGGGCATTCGCTATCCGTTCGAAGAGCCCCCTGCGGCGGGGGAGGTGATCACCGTCGCCCCGGGCATCCTGTGGGCGCGGCTGCCGCTGCCGATGCAACTGGATCACGTCAACGTTTATGCGCTGGATGATGGCGACGGCTGGACGGTCATCGACACCGGGTTCAACACCAGCAAGGCCCGCGCCCTATGGCAGGGGTTGATGGCCGGGCCGCTGGGGGGGCGCCCGATCAAACGGGTGGTTGCCACGCATCATCACCCCGATCACATCGGGTTGGCGGGCTGGCTGCAAACCGAGCACGGCGCGGAACTGGTGACAACGCGCACCGCGTGGCTGTTCGCGCGCATGTTGGTGCTGGATCGACACACGTCGCCTGTGCCCGAAACGGTGGCCTATTGGCGCGCCTCGGGGATGAGCGCCGAACGCATCGCCAAGCTCATGCGCGAAAAGCCGTTCAATTTTGCCGATGTCGTGGCACCGATGCCGCTGGGCTTCACCCGCATCGCCGAGGGCGACACGATAATGATGGGCGGCCGCAACTGGCTGGTGCGCACCGGCAATGGCCACGCGCCCGAACACGCGACGTTCTGGAGCCTCGACGATGATCTGGTGATCGGCGGCGATCAGCTCTTGCCGGGAATTTCCGCCAATCTGGGCGTCTATGCCACCGAACCCGAGGCCGATCCGGTTGCGGAGTGGCTGGAAAGCTGCCGGGCGTTCGAGGCCTTTGCCGAAGAACGCCATCTGGTGTTGCCGGGGCACAAGACGCCGTTTACCGGGTTGCCGCTGCGGCTGCGGCAGATGGTGGAGAACCACATTGGCGCGCTGGACCGGTTGCAGGTCCATCTGGCAACGCCGAAACGCGCGGCCGAGTGTTTCATGCCGCTGTTCAAGCGCGAGATCGACGGCTCGGCCTATGGCATGGCGCTGGTCGAGGCGGTTGCGCATTTGAACCATCTGTTGCAGCAAAACCGCGTGCGCCGTTGGCGTGACGAACACGGAGCCTGGGTGTGGCAATCGCTCGACACAGCGGACTGAGGCGTCCCGTGCTGACGCGGCGCGCGTTGCTGCTGGGATTTGTCGTGGCGGGGTGCTCGCGGATATTGGTGCCCGACCTGCCCGAGCAGGATGTGACATCGCCGCCGCTGGTCGCGCCCAATGTCCTGAAAGTGGTGATCTTCGAGCTTGGCTCTCAGGGGTTGCCGTTTCACACCGGGATGATTGTGCACACCCCGCAAACGCGGATTATCTTCGACCCGCTCAGCACTTGGGAAAGCGCGCAGATCCAGCGCGACGGACAGGTGTTTCGCGACCCATCGCCCGAAATTGAAGCGGCGTATCTGCGGCGCGAGGGCTTGACGACACAGGCCCTGTCGCGCGCCGTGCATATCTTTGAAATCGCCGTTCCTGCCGACGTCGCGGCGCAAGCCATCGCATTGGCCGGGGCCAGTGATCCCAACCTGCCGTTGCAGTGTGCGAAAGAGGTCAGCACCCTTTTGGCGCAACTCCCCGGGTTCGAGTTTGTCGATCCCGATGTGGTGCCGGCGGTTCTGTATCGTACGCTGCGCGAGCACCCGGAATTTCGCTACACGCGCCGGGCAATCCACTAGCGCGCATCAAAGGCGGGTGACAGGCGCGTTTTCATCGGCTAAGGATTTTCAAACTCAATGCGAACGGGAGGCCAGCATGGCTCAGCACGAACACGGCTCGATGGACACCAGCGCCCAGCAAGCAACCTTTCACGGTTTCCTGCGCTTTGCCGCGACTGTCGCGGCAATCGCGATCGGCACGCTGATCTTTATCGCGCTTGTGAACGCCTGAGAACCGGGCCGGCACGTCGTCTTGCGGGGGGCTGACGCTGTTGTGCGGCCCTGTATCGCGGCACAGTCCAAACCCCGGCAAATACAAAGGATTCCCCTTCATGACGCAGATAACGCGGCTACTGGCTCTGGTTTCGCTGGTGATCTTGGCGGCCTGTACCACCAAACCGGTTGTCTATGCCCCCGAAGCAGATGTGATCGCGGCGCGCTATCAGCATGATGGTCCGACCGAGATTGTCATCTTCAACGTCATCACCAATGATGGCGACCGCGGAGAGCATGCGGCCATGCTGATCAACGCCAGTCAGCGCGTGCTGTTCGATCCGGCCGGGACCTGGACACATCCGGATTCGCCCGAGCGCCATGACGTGCATTACGGGATCACGCCCGCGCAACTGTATCGCTACACCTATTATCACGCGCGTCGCACGCATCGGGTGCGCATCCAGCACCTGGAGGTTCCGCCCGCGACGGCCGAATACATCCTGCGGCTGGCCGAACAATATGGCCCGGTGCCCGACGCCTATTGTGCGCGCTCGATTTTCGATATCCTGCGGCAGGTTCCGGGGTTTGAGGGGCTGGAAACGTCCTTTTATCCCAATCGCCTTTCCGAGCAATTCGCCCTGATTCCCGGCGTTTGGGAGGAAGTGATCTATTCCGACGCCGAACCCACGGAACGCCAGCAATACACGCAATGATCGACACGCGGGGCCTTCGGGCCCCGTTTTTCTGTCAGGGCAAAAGCCACAGCAGCACCGACAGGGTCGCGATGCCGGCGACCATCGCGCCGATGACATTCCTGAACCAGACCCCCACCGCGACCGTCACCAGCGCGGCCACCAGTTTCACCGGGTCAGGCCCGGTGCTGCCAAGGGCGGGCAGGAAGATCTGCGGTGCCATCAGGCCGGGGATCACGGCAACGGGCGTATAGCGCAGCAGCCGCAACAGGCCTTCGGGCAGCGCGCGCTTGCCCAGCAGCGCCAGAAACGAGAACCGCAGCAGGAAGGTGCCGATGCCGGTGGCGATGATCACGGTCCAGATCATTGGCGCGCCCTCCGGTTCAGCGTCCAGGTCTCAATCAGGGCGCCGGTGATCATGGCAAGGATGGCCGCGATCAGCAGCCCCAGGGAATAGGGCACCGGGCTGAAGATCAACGCGCCGATCACCGACACCAGCGCCGCCGCGACATGGGCAAGCGTGCGCAGCATCGGGCCGATCATCGCCATGAAGGCAATCGGCACCGCAAAGCCCAAGGGCACCCAATCGGGGATCAGGTTGCCCAAGATCGCGCCCGCCACTGAACCCAACATCCAGATCGGCCAGATAAACGCTGCGATGCCAAGGTAATAGGCGGTCTTGGCGGCAAGGCTCATCTGCGGGATGCGCTCGTATTCCATTGCCGACAGCGCGAAGGTCTGATCGACCATCAGATAGCCCAACAAGGCCCGATGGGCGATGGGCGCCTTGCCCAGATGCGGTGCCAGCGAGGCGGAATACATCGCCATGCGGGCGTTGACCGCCAGCGCGGTCAGCACAACGATGGCAACCGGCGCGCCTTCGGACAGCAGTTGTATGGCGGTCAATTGGGCGGCGCCGGCATAGGTCGACATGGAGAATGCGATGGCCTGGGTCACGGTGAACCCGGCCTCGATGGCGACGACGCCAAACACGACGCCGAACGGCGCGACGATCAGGATAAAGGGCATGGCCTCGCGGAAACCACGCCAGAATGCGCTGCGCGCCGAGGGGGAGGGTGTGGTCATGGGTTATCCGAAAATGCCGGTGACACGGCCCAAAAGCATGAACGCCCGGGCTGAACGGGTTTCCGCGAAACGTGCAATTTCGCCGTCGTTGGCGTGGGCCTCGAACACGGTGAACTGGCGGTCGAAGGCGCGCAGGAACCGGTGCGCGGCGTTGCGGAACACCGGGTCCGAGCGCATCCGGGCGCTGGTCAAGGCAAGGCAGGAGCGGTCGCGAATGCCGCCCAGCGGGGCGATTTCATGGCCGCGTGCGCCGGTGGCAAACGCGCGCCAGACCTCGGGGCGGGCGCGGTCCGGGCGCAAATCGTCCATGTAGATCCCTTCCTCGGAGAGGGTGGTCAGGACGTCTTGCGCGGCGCGGATCAGGTCGGCGGTGGCGTGGTCCTGCATCGCCCGGCGCAGGGCCTCGAATCCGGCATCGTCGGTCTCGTGTTCGGGGAAATGCAGGGCGCGGATGAAGTCGAGCGGCGCGATGGGTTCAGTCGCGGGCAGGGGGTTTTCCAGCGCCAGTACCGGTTGCGATCCATCCGGGGCCGAGGTCGGTTGCGCCGGTTTCGGCGCGCGGCGCGCCGGGTCGCGGCTGCTGGTGAACATGGCGATCTGGGTTTCGGCCTTGCGCTGCGCGGCGGCGATCTCGTCGAGCTTTTCCTCGACGCTGGGTTTCAGCGCCAGGCCGGCCGCCTGTTGCTCGCGAATCCAGCCGCGCCGCATCCCTTCGACGGTGGCATGCAGACGGATGGATTTCGTCCCGCATGTCGCGCGCGGCCCGCAGCACCAGCACCGCCAGCCAGATCAAGGCGACCGGCAGGAACACCGCCAGCGCAACGACCACAAGGCCCAACGTGTCGGAAATCTGACGCCCTTGCAGCCCCATGACCCGAAACGCCAGCGCCAGCATCCCCAGCCAAACCAGCGAGAGCACGAAGGCCAGCACTTCGCCCGAAATCCGCGGGCGAGCGGGTTTCGGGGTGGCGGTTGTTTCCGGGGCGATGTGGGGATCGGGCATGGCCGAGCCGATCAACGATAGACGATCGAGATCACTTCGTAGCTGCGCTCGCCGCCCGGTGTGCGCACATCGACCGAATCGCCTTCGTCCTTGCCGATCAGGGCGCGGGCGATGGGGGATTTGATGTTCAGCAAGCCCAGTTCGATATTGGCCTCGGCCTCGCCGACGATCTGATAGGTGCGCTCTTCCTCGGTGTCTTCGTCGATAATGGTGACCGTCGCGCCGAATTTGATCGAGCCGGTGAATTTGCGCGGGTCGATGACCTCGGCGCGGCTGATCAGGGATTCCAGTTCCTTGACGCGGCCCTCGATGAAAGACTGCTTTTCGCGCGCGGCGTGATACTCGGCGTTTTCCGACAGGTCACCATGTTCGCGGGCATCGGCGATCGCCTTGATGACCGCCGGGCGTTCCACGCTTTTGAGTTGCCGTAATTCCGCTTCCAGGGCTTCGAAGCCACGGCGGGTCAGGGGGAACTTTTCCATCAGGCCTCACACGCAAATGAAAAGGCCCACGGCCATAAGCCGGGGCAATTTGTGTTTCGTCGAGAACAGAAGACAGGAAGGCCAGTCGGATTGCAAGCCCTGCAAACGGTTCTGCGCGGTGTGTTGCCCGTAAAACGAGAATGATCCGGTGATGCGCCGTTCTGACGTTCAGTCCGGATTGACCGACAAGCCCCGCTAAGGGTATCCACCTTGAAAGATTATTGCGCCTACCGGCCGCCATTCCGAACCGAGGAGTCCCAAGATGCCCGAGATCGAACGCGAAGCGATGGAGTACGATGTCGTCATCGTTGGTGCAGGACCTGCCGGCCTGTCAGCCGCGATCCGGCTCAAGCAGTTGGATGCCGATTTGACGGTGGTGGTGCTGGAAAAAGGTTCGGAAGTGGGCGCGCATATCCTGTCGGGCGCGGTGCTGGATCCGTCGGGCCTGACGCGGCTGATGCCCGACTGGAAGGAAAAAGGCGCGCCGCTGAACGTGCCGGTCAAACATGATAACTTCTACATGCTGGGCGAGGGCGGCCGGATTCGCGTGCCGAACTGGCCGATGCCGCCGCTGATGTCGAACCACGGCAATTACATTGTCAGCATGGGCAACGTGACCCGCTGGATGGCCGAGCAGGCCGAGGCTATGGGCGTCGAGATTTTCCCCGGCATGGCGGCGTCAGAAGTTGTCTATGACGGCACCCGCGTGAAGGGTGTCGTGGCGGGCGAGTTCGGCAAAGAGGCCGATGGCTCGATGGGCGCCAATTATGAGCCGGGCATGGAGTTGCACGGCAAATATGTGTTCATCGCCGAGGGTGTGCGCGGCTCGCTGGCCAAGGAAATCATGGCCAAATACGAGCTGTCCAAAGGCAAATGCCCGCAGAAATTCGGCTTGGGCATGAAGGAAATCTGGGAGATTGACCCCGACAAGCACCGCGAGGGCACGGTCACGCATACGATGGGTTGGCCTTTGGGCGGCAACGCGGGCGGTGGGTCGTTCATCTATCATGCTGAAAACAATCAGATTATGATCGGCTTTGTGGTTCACTTGAACTATCAGAACCCGCATCTGTACCCCTATATGGAATTCCAGCGGTTCAAACATCACCCGATGGTTGCCGAGTTGCTGGAGGGCGGCAAACGCGTGGCTTACGGCGCGCGGGCGATCTCTGAGGGCGGCTGGCAGTCGGTGCCCAAGGTGACCTTCCCGGGTGGCGTGCTGCTGGGCTGTTCGGCGGGGCTGGTCAACGTGCCGCGCATCAAGGGCAACCACAACGCGATGCATTCGGGCATCGAGGCCGCCGACGCCGCCTATGCCGCGCTGCAAGCGGGCCGCGAGGGCGATGAACTGACCGCCTATGAGGACACGCTGCGCGCGGGTCCGGTCGGCAAGGACCTGAAGAAAGTGCGCAACGTCAAGCCGATGTGGACGAAATGGGGGCTGCTGCCGTCGCTGGCGCTGGGCGGGATGGACATGTGGACCAACACGCTGGGCTTCTCGGTGTTTGGCACGCTGAAACACGGCAAGACCGATGCTCAAGCAACTGGCGAGGCGTCGAAATACAAGGTGCTGGAATATCCGCGCCCGGATGGCAAACTGTCGTTCGACCGGCTGACCAACGTGGCCTTCAGCTTTACCAACCATGAGGAATCGCAACCCGCGCATCTCAAGCTGATCGACCCGACGATTCCGATCAAGGTCAACCTGCCGAAATACGCCGAACCCGCGCAACGCTATTGCCCGGCGGGGGTCTATGAGGTCGTGGAAAAGGACGGCAAGCCCGAGTTCGTGATCAATTTCCAGAACTGCGTGCATTGCAAGACCTGCGACATCAAGGACCCCAGCCAGAACATCAACTGGACCACGCCACAGGGCGGAGACGGGCCGAATTATCCAAATATGTGATCGGCTCGCGCGTGCGTGATCAAATCCGGGCGTTCGGGACGGCGGGGCGGATTGCCCTCGCCGGACCGGGTCGCTACATCTGTGGGGTAAGACTGCTGCTTGGAGCAGCTCGCACCGGGAGACTGCTTTGCCGCGCACCATGAAAATCCGCCCTTTCGCCTTTGGTTTGATGGTTGTTGCTGGTCTGACGGTTGCGCCGGTGCCCGTGACGGCACAAGGAATTGCGGGTGCGTTTCTTGCCGCCCGAGAAGCGGGCATTCGCAACGATTTCGCCCATGCGACGCCGTATCTGGAACGCCTGTTGCACGACGATCCGGAGAATGCAGCGACATTGGAAGGGGCGGCGGTATCGGCCTTTTCAGCCGGGGATTTCGCGACCGCAACACGCCACGCCACCACGCTGGCGGCGCTTGACCCGGCGAACCGGGCGTCGACGTTGATCCTGTTGACGGATGCCTTTGCGCAACAGGATTATGCACGCGCGCTTGATCTGGCGTCGAGTGAGGCCGAGGTTCACCCCTTGATTGTCGGCTTGGCGCAGGCCTGGGCCGAATTGGGCCAGGGCCGGATGTCCGAGGCCTTGGCGTTCTTGGATCAATCCGCGGCGCAAGAGGGCATGACCGCGTTTGCGCAATATTGTCGCGCCTTGGCGCTCTCGTTGGTGGGCGATGTCGAAGGCGCGCTGGCGGTCATGGAAGACGTGAACGGCGGCGTGACCAGCACGCTGAACCGCCGCGGCTATGTGGCTTATGCGCAGCTTTTGGGCCTGTCGGAACGATTTGACGACGCGCTGGCGCTTATGGAGGCGGTCTTTACCGGGGCCAATGATCCGCGCATTTTCGCGATGGATGAGGCGTACCGCGCCCAAACCGCGCTGCCGTTTGATCTGATCACCACCCCGGCGCAGGGCATGGCCGAGGTTTTTGCGGTGATGGCCAATGCGATGCGGTCGGTGCAAAACCTCCATGAGGCGCTGATCTATGCGCAAGCCGCCGTTGCGATCAACCCGTCCCTGACGGATGCGCAGTTGATGATCGGCCAGATTTTCGAGGATCTGGAGCAACCGGCCCTGGCGATCGAGGCTTATGGGCGCATTCCCGAGGGCGACGTGTTCCACATGGCCGCGGGTATGGGGCAAGCGCAGGTCATGCAGACCCTGGGCCAGATGGACGAGGCGATCCAGTCGCTGACGGCGCTGTCCGAGCAGAACCCGCGGTCGTTCGTGGCGCGGCAGGTGCTGGGCGATTTCCTGCGTCAAGACGGGCAATATGCGGCCGCGATCGAGGCCTATACCAGCGCCATCGCCATGATGACCGAGCGCGGCATAACGCCGGGTTGGCAGACGTGGTTCTCGCGCGCGGTCGCCTATGAGCGCTCGGACCAATGGCCCGAGGCCGAAGCCGATTTCCGCGCCGCGTTGGCGATTGAGCCAAACCAATCGACGACTTTGAATTATCTGGGGTATTCGCTGGTCGAACGCGGCGAATCCTACGACGAGGCGCTGGAAATGATCGAGCGTGCCGTCGAGATCGAACCCAGCAGCGGCTATATTGTCGACAGTCTGGCCTGGGCCTTGTTCAAGCTGGGGCGCTATGACGAGGCGGTGCCGCATATGGAGCGCGCGGTCGAATTGGCGCCGGCGGATGCGATCCTGAATGACCATCTGGGCGATGTGTACTGGGCGGTCGGCCGTCAACGCGAGGCGCGGTTCCAGTGGCGGCGCGCGCTGTCGTTTGGCCCGTCGGACGACCTGGACAGCGAGTTGGTGCGGCGCAAGCTGGAGATCGGTCTCGATGCGGTGCGCGCCGAGGATGGGCAAGAGCCGCTGCACCCGGTGAACTGATGCCCGGCCCCGTCGCGTCGCGATTGGCTCCGGCCAAGATCAACCTGACCTTGCATGTGACCGGGCGGCGGGCGGATGGCTATCATCTGCTGGATTCGCTGGTGGTCTTTGCCGAGCTGGGTGATCTTGTCAGCGTGCACGATGCGCCGGGCCTGTCGCTGAGCTTGACCGGGCCGCAGGCGCCGGTCCTGGTGCCCGAGGCCGACAACCTTGTGCTGCGGGCGGCGCGGATGATGGGCGCGCGCGATGTGGCGCTGACGCTGGACAAACGGCTGCCCGTCGCCTCGGGCATGGGGGGCGGGTCGTCGGATGCGGCGGCAACGGTGAAATTGCTGGTGGCGCGCGGCGCGGCCATGCCCGGCACCGCACAGGCAATGGACCTGGGCGCGGATCTGCCGGTCTGCCTGGCCGCGCCACAGCCCAGCCGCATGCGTGGCTTGGGCGAGGTGGTCGATCCGGTGCCCATGGTGCCGCCGCTGTGGCTGTTGCTGGTCAATCCGGGTCAGGGGCTGTCAACGCCGGCGGTTTTCAAAGCCTTGGAAAATCGTAGCAATCCATCAATGCCCGATCCATTGCCGCGCTGGGCTGATGCGGCGTCGCTTTGTGACTGGCTGACCGCGCAACGCAATGACCTGGAGGCCCCGGCGCAAAGGTTGATGCCCGCCGTCTCTGATGTTCTGGCGCAACTGGCCACGCAACCGGGGTGTTTGCTGGCGCGGATGACCGGCTCGGGCGCGACGTGTTTCGGGGTGTTCACCGATCCGCGCCGCGCGCGGGCCGCCGAGCAGGCCTTGGCGCGGCCCGGCTGGTTTGTGGCCGTGACCCGCAGCGAGGGCTCCGTCAGTTAACCCGCGCGACCACGAAATCCGCCAGATCGGCCAACATGTCGCGCAGCGGGTGATCTGGAAGCGCCGCGACCGACTTGCGTGCCTGCGCTGCCCAATGCCGCGCCGTGTCGCGCGTGCTGGCCAAGGCGCCGTGTCGTGTCAGAAGCGTCATGGCGTGATCCAGATCGCCGTCCTGCTGCTGGCCGCGGCCAATTGTGCGCTCCCAAAAGGTGCGCTCTGTGGCGTCGGCGGCGGCAATCGCGCGAATGACCGGCAGGGTCAGTTTCCGCTCACGGAAATCATCGCCAAGGTTCTTGCCCAGCCCGTCGCCCGCGCCGCCGTAATCGAGATAATCATCGACGATCTGAAAGCAGATGCCCAAGGCGTCGCCGTAGTCATAGAGGGCCTGCACCTGCGCCTCGGGCGATCCGGCGATCACCGGGCCGACCTGGGTTGCGGCCGAAAACAGTGCGGCTGTCTTGCCGCGAATGACCTGCATATAGGTCGCCTCGGTCGTGGCGAGGTTCTGGGCGGCGGTGAGTTGCAGCACTTCGCCCTCGGCAATCACCGCAGCGGCATTCGACAGGATCGACAGTGCGCGCAGATTGCCCGGCTCGACCATCAATTGAAAGGCGCGTGCGAACAGATAGTCGCCGACCAGCACGCTGGATTTGTTGTCCCACAGCAGGTTCGCGGTGGGCCGCCCGCGCCGTTTCGCGCTTTCGTCAACCACATCGTCATGCAGCAAGGTCGCGGTGTGAATGAACTCCACCGTCGCGGCCAGTTTGATATGCGCATCACCCTCGTAGCCGCACATCCGCGCGGCGGCCAAGGTCATCATCGGGCGGATGCGCTTGCCACCAGCCTCGATCAAATGCGCCGTAACCTCGGGGATTCGGGGCGCATTTTCGGACATCATGCGCGCGCGGATCAGGGCATTGACCTGCGCCATATCGTCGGCAAGGACGTCTGCGAGGCGTTCAAGGGGTGTGGCGCGCGTTGACGTCATCAGTTGAGGAAACCCTGCTTTGACAAGCGCCAAGGCTTGTCGTTTAGTGATCGCATGAAAGAACTGTTACGCACAACGGATCCCACGATCATCCCCTTCGCAACAGCCCTTCTTGCGGCGGAAGGTATAGAGACGTTTGCCTTGGACGTCCATATGAGTGCGCTCGCGATTGTGCCACAACGTTTGATGGTTGGCGACCGCCAAGAGTTCATGGCGCGGGCCATTTTGCGCGATAATGGCGTGCCGATAACGGCTTGAATAGCTGCAATTCACCCGCATTTTTGCAAGCCTTCTCCGACCCTTGCCAATTTCGCAAAAAGTTGACGACGGTTTCATGTGACAAGTGAGTCAATCTGTGATGCACTGGCTCCTACGGACACCCGTAAAACAGGAGGATCTCAATGTCCCTTACCTCTCGTCTCGAAGAGTTGCGCCGCCGTCACGACGTGCTGACCCAAAAGGTGGAAATGGCGCAACGTGCCCCCGGATCCGATGATCTGGCCATTGCAGAGATGAAGAAGCAGAAATTGAAGCTGAAAGAAGAGATCACAAAGCTCGCAGCAGGCTAACGAAGCTTACGCCTGTCTTCCAGCGCGCGCGGCCAGGACGGCCCCGCCGGTGATCAACGCAGCGGCCAGCGCCAGTGACAGGCTGGCGCTGGCAAGACCCGCGACAACCAACACCAGAGTTGACAGCAAAGGCGCGGCATAGGATGCCGTTCCCAAAAGCTGGATATCGCCGCCCTTGACGCCGATATCCCATGTGTAAAACGCCAATCCCACCGGGCCGAGGCCCAGCCCGAGGATGGCAAGCCAACCCAGTGATGACCCCGGCCAGACGGTGATTTCAGTCGCCAGATGCGCTACCCCCGACAGGATCGCGGTGGCGAGGCAGTAGACCGCGACGGCGGCGGTCGGAACGGCCTTCATGCGCCGTGAACCCAGCGAATATCCAGCCCATGTCAGGGCGGCAACAAAGGCGATGGCATAGCCGGTGATTGCGCCCGACACGCCGCTCAGGCCGCCCGCGACAATCAGGCCGGCGCCAAGAAACGCCAGCATCGCCCCCAGGATATGGCCCTTGCGCAGGGTTTCGCCCGGCAAAAGCCCCGAAAACACGACAATCAGCAGGGGCCACATGTAGCAGATCAACCCGGCCTCGGCGGGAGGGGCCAGCCTGAGCGCGGTGAAATAGAGGAAGTGGTAGCCAAAAAGGCCAAGGGTTCCAAAGACATAGGCTTTTAGCGGCACGGCTCGAAGCGCCTTCAGGTCACCCCGGACCCACAGCCAGACCAACCCCAACACGCCGCCAATCGCAAAGGTCAGCGCCGAGAGCTGCAGCGGCGGCACCGGGGCGCTGGCAACGGTGAACAGGGCCAGCAATGACCAGAGCGCGACCGCGGAAAAGCCGATCAGGCTGGCGTTGGTTCGGGTCATGCTGGTCTGTCCTGTTGCGGGATGTGAAAATGCCCGGACCACACGGGGCGATCCGGGCCAAGAGTTCGGGGTGTCAGCGGATCAGACGAAGAACTGCGCGCCGTTGGCGCTGATCGTCGAGCCGTTCACGAAGCCTGCATCATCCGAGACCAGGAAAGTCACGCAACGCGCGATTTCCTCGGGCTCACCCAAACGACCGGCCGGAATGCCGGCGATGATCGATTCGCGAACTTTTTCGGGCACGGCCATGACCATTTCCGTGGCGATATAGCCCGGGCAAACGGCGTTGGCGGTGATGTTGAAGCGCGCACCTTCCTGCGCCAGCGATTTGATGATCCCCAGGTCACCCGCTTTGGTGGCGGCATAATTGACCTGCGCGAATTGGCCCTTTTGGCCATTGATCGAGCTGATCACCACGACGCGGCCGAACTTGCGCTCGCGCATGCCGGGCCAGATCGGGTGTACCGTGTTGAAAACACCGGTCAAATTGGTGTCGATGACGGCGTTCCATTGATCGGGAGTCATCTTGTGGAAGGGGGCGTCTTTGGTGATGCCGGCGTTTGCCACGACGATGTCGATCGGGCCAAGATCAGCCTCGACCTTGGCGATTCCGGCTTTGGACTCTTCGTAATTGGCAACGTTCCACTTGTAGGTCTTGATGCCGGTTTCGGCGGTAAAGGCCGCTGCGGCCTCTTCATTGCCGGCGTAACTGGCCGCAACGTTGCAACCTGCCTCTTTCAGGGCGACCGCGATCGCAGCGCCAATGCCGCGCGTTCCGCCTGTAACCAATGCAACCCGAGCCATAGTGTCCTCCTGGGAAAAGTTCCGTTATAATTGTGTTAGCCAATGCAGAAGGTGGGCGCAACATTGTTGCGCCCACCTTTTCCGATTATTCCGAAAAATGCGTGAGCATCAGCGCTCAAGGCACATCGCAACGCCCATGCCGCCGCCGATGCACAACGTTGCCAAGCCTTTTTTCGCGTCCCGGCGGCCCATTTCGAACAACAGCGTGTTCAGAATGCGCGCACCCGAGGCGCCAATCGGATGGCCGATGGCAATGGCGCCGCCGTTGACGTTGACGCGTTCCGGGTTCCAGCCCATGTCCTTGTTCACCGCGCACGCCTGAGCCGCGAAGGCTTCGTTGGCCTCGACAAGATCAAGATCCTCGGCTTTCCAACCGGCTTTGGCCAGCGCCTTGCGCGAGGCATGGATCGGGCCGACACCCATGATCGACGGATCAAGGCCAGCGGTGGCATAGGAGGCGATGCGGGCCAAGGGTGTCAGACCGCGGCGCTGGGCCTCGGCCTCGGTCATCAGCAGGACGCCGGCGGCGCCATCGTTCAGGCCCGATGCGTTGGCGGCGGTCACGCTGCCGTCCTTGGTGAAGGCCGGGCGCAGTTTCTGCATGCTTTCCAGCGTGGCACCGTGACGGATGTATTCGTCTTGATCCACGACCGTTTCGCCCTTGCGGGTCTTGATGGTGAAGGCGACGATTTCATCCGCGAATTTGCCGGCCTTTTGCGCAGCTTCGGCCTTGTTCTGGCTGGCCAATGCGAACGCGTCCTGCATCTCACGGCTGATTTGCCACTGGTTCGCAACGTTCTCGGCGGTCTGACCCATGTGATAGCCGTTGAAGGCGTCCCAAAGACCGTCCTTGATCATCGAGTTGATGAACGAGACGTCGCCCATTTTGTGACCGGCGCGCAAATGCGAAACGTGGGGCGACAGGGACATGTTTTCCTGACCGCCCGCGACGACGATCGCGGCGTCTCCCAATTGTACATGCTGTGCCCCCAAGGCGACCGCGCGAAGGCCGGAGCCGCAGACCTGATTGAGGCCCCAAGCCGATGCCTCCACCGGGAGGCCGGCGAGAATAGCGGCCTGACGTGCGGGGTTTTGCCCCTGACCGGCGGTCAGGACCTGACCCAAAATGGTCTCGGCGACTTCGGCCTTGTCGATTCCGGCGCGCGCGACGACAGCTTCGATCACGGCGGCACCCAGTTGATGCGCGGGGGTGTTGGCAAAGCTGCCATTGAACGAGCCCACGGCGGTGCGTGCAGCAGATACGATCACGACGTTTGTCATTCGGGGTCCTCTTGGCGTAAGGCGCGATCGCTGTGACCGCGCAGATGTCAAAGGTTTACGCGCGCCCCCAAGTCAAATCAATGTTGCAAAGCAGAAAAGCCGGGCGAATTGCCGTTTTCCCGACCGATTGCGACAGAACCGATGTTGTCAACGGGATACTACCCAAGCTTTGCCAGTTTCGAGGTTCGCCAGGGCGCCTCTGTCGAGGGGATGCCGTAATAGTAGCCCTGCAGGCAATCGACACCGATGTCGATCAGGTAGCGGGCATCCTCGGCGGTTTCGACTGATTCGGCGACCGTGAACATATCGAATTGGCGGGCGATGGCGATCAGGGCCTGAGCCAGGACCTGATTGTCCGGGTCGGCGTGAATGCCGCGGATGAACTGGCCGTCGATCTTGATGATGTCGAAATAGAAATCCTTGAGGTAACGAAATGCGGTATAGCCCGCGCCGAAGTCATCAAGCGCAAAACAGATGCCGCGCGCCTGCATGTCAGCCATGAAAACCGTCACGAGTTCCGGCATCAGCATCGCCGAGCTTTCGGTAATCTCGAGGATCAGGCGCTCGGCAATCGTGGGGTCGGCGCGCAGCCCCCGTTCGAGCGTTGCCAGCCAAGTTGGATAACCGATTGATCGTGCGGACATATTCACCGCAAGCCTGATCGACGGTTCGCGCGCAAGCGCCGTCATTCCCAGCTCCAGTGCCAGACAGTCGATCTGCCGGCCGATTTCACTGGTTTCGACCGCCCCCATGAAGTCACGCGCCGGAATGACCCGGCCCTGATCATCGAGGATACGGATGAACGCTTCATAAAAGGCGGCGCGGTTGGTCATGCGCGCCTGAACCACCGGCTGATAGGCCAGCATGGCGCGTTTGTCGCGCAGCGCGCTGCGCACCATCTCGATGGTTTGTTGACGGCGCATCCGGTCCGCAACCGAGAGAGGCGAGTCGAACCCGTCCTCTGGCAGTGGGGGGGGTAGATTGTGCAATTGGGTCATGCCAGTCCTCACGCGATTTGCACCACGATGCACCACGCCAGTTAATAGGCGGTGAAGGCGCAACAGAATTCCGACGTCTCGCGCGCTGCCGCCCGGATTGGCGGCAATTGCGCGGGCGCGCCCGGCGGCGTATACGGGCACAGCAACATTTCTATTTGGGGAACATCCATGAGTGACGGCGCAAACACCATGTGGGGCGGCCGCTTTGCGGGGGGCGTCAATGCAATCATGGAGGCAATCAACGCCTCGATCGGGTTCGACAAACGCCTGTTTGCCCAGGATATCGAGGGCAGCCGCGCCCATGCCGCGATGCTGGCGGCGCAATGCATCGTGACACAGGCGGATCAGCAGGCCATCGACGCCGGGCTGTTGCAGGTCAAGGCCGAGATCGAGGCCGGAAAATTCCAGTTCAAGCCGGCGCTGGAAGATATTCACATGAATATCGAGGCGCGGTTGAAAGAAATCATCGGCGAACCGGCGGGTCGCTTGCACACGGCGCGGTCCCGCAATGATCAGGTGGCGCTGGATTTCCGGCTGTGGGTGCGCGCGCAATGCGACGCGGCGATCGAGGGGATCGACGCGTTGATGCGGGCGTTTCTGGGACAGGCCGAGGCAGGCGCCGACTGGGTCATGCCCGGGTTCACGCATTTGCAGACCGCGCAGCCGGTGACCTGGGGTCATCACATGCTGGCTTATGTCGAGATGCTGGCGCGTGACAAAAGCCGGTTTCAGGATGCACGCCGCCGGATGAACGAATGCCCCTTGGGCGCGGCGGCTCTGGCGGGCACGTCCTTTCCGATTGATCGCCACGCAACGGCCGCGGCGCTGGGGTTTGACCGCCCGACAGCCAACAGCCTGGATAGCGTCTCTGACCGGGATTTCGCGCTGGAGTTCCTGTGCGCTTCGTCGATCTGCGCGATGCACCTGAGCCGTTTTGCCGAAGAACTGGTGATCTGGTCCTCGGCGCAGTTCCGCTTTGTACGGCTGTCGGACAGCTTCACCACCGGGTCCAGCATCATGCCGCAGAAAAAGAACCCGGACGCCGCCGAATTGCTGCGCGCCAAGCTGGGCCGGATACTGGGGGCGACGGTGGCCTTGTTCACGGTGATGAAGGGACTGGCGCTGACCTATTCCAAGGACATGCAAGAGGACAAGGAGCAGGTGTTCGACGCCGCCGACAACCTCATGCTGGGCCTCGCCGCGATGGAGGGGATGGTGCGCGATATGACCGCGAATACCGAGGCGCTGGCGCTGGCCGCGGCCTCGGGGTTTTCGACCGCGACGGACCTTGCCGACTGGCTGGTGCGGGCGCTGAACCTGCCGTTCCGCGAGGCGCATCACGTCACCGGCGCGCTGGTGAAAATGGCCGAGGATGCGGGGATTGATTTGCCGGATCTGACATTGGCGCAGATGCAATCGGTCCATAAAGGTATCACCTCTGACGTGTTTGGCGTGTTGGGAGTGGACAACTCGGTGCGTTCGCGGGTCTCTTATGGGGGCACCGCGCCGGATCAGGTGCGGGTGCATGTTGCGCGCTGGCAGGAGGTGCTGGGATGAAATGGTCGATTTGGGTCGCGCTCGCCGGGCTTTCGGTGCTGGTCGGATGCGGTGCGGGTGAACCGCCGCGCGTCGCGGGCGGCATGGATCTGACGGAGTTGTGGGACGCCGAGTTGTGAGATGGCTCTGGCTGGCGCTGGCGGTCTGGGGCGCGGTGCACCCGATGACTTACTTCGTGCGCTGGTTCACCGAGCACGGGTTCTCCCTGATGGGCATGGTCGAGGCCTGGCACGCGAATGCCGCCACCTCGGGTCTGGTCTGGGACCTGACCATCGCGGCGATTGCGCTGACGATCTGGGTGCTGGTCGAGACCGCGCGCACGTCGAACCGCTGGGGCTTGCTGGCGATCCCGGCCACGTTTTGCATCGGTGTCAGCTGCGGCCTGCCGCTCTATCTGTTCTTGCGGAAATCAGATGGCTAAATGCCACAAATGTTGGTTTTCTGAAATCTTGATACGCCTATCCGGAGGGTCCGTTGGATCATTTTCTCTATAAAAACGGGCAGTTGTTTGCCGAAGATGTCGCGCTTTCCGAGATTGCGGAAACGGTGGGTACACCGTTTTATTGTTATTCTGCCGCCACGCTGACACGGCATTTCCTGCTGTTCAAAGAGGCGCTGGACCCGCTGCCGCACCTGATCTGCTTTGCGGTCAAGTCGAACTCCAATGTCGCGGTGCTCAAGCTGTTGGGCGATCTGGGCGCGGGGATGGATGTGGTGTCAATCGGCGAATACCTGCGCGCCAAGGCCGCGGGTGTGCCCGGCGAGCGGATCGTGTTTTCGGGGGTCGGCAAGACCCGCGACGAGATGCGCCAAGCGTTGCAAGGGGGCGTGCGGCAGTTCAACGTGGAATCCGAGCCCGAGTTGGAGGCGCTGTCACAGGTCGCCACCGCGCTGGGCCTGATCGCGCCGATCACCCTGCGCGTGAACCCGGATGTGGACGCCAAAACGCATGAGAAAATCAGCACCGGGCGCAAAGAGGACAAGTTCGGCGTGCCGATCAGCCACGCCCGCGAGATTTATGCGCGCGCCGCCAAACTGCCGGGGCTGAAGGTGATTGGCGTCGATATGCACATCGGCAGCCAGTTGGTCTCGCTGGAGCCGTTCGACGCGGCGTATACGAAAATGGCGGATCTGGTGCATGAGTTGCGCGCCGATGGACACGCGATCGAACGGCTCGATCTGGGCGGCGGGCTGGGCATCCCCTATACGCGCTCGAACGAGGCGCCGCCGTTGCCGCTGGAATACGGTGCGATGGTCAAGCGGGTGCTGGGCGATCTGGGTTGCGAGATCGAGATCGAGCCGGGACGCCTGATTTCGGGCAATGCCGGGGTGCTGGTCACCGAGGTGATCTATCGCAAGCAGGCCGAGGAGCGCGAATTCCTGATCGTCGATGCGGCGATGAATGACCTGATCCGCCCGGCCATGTATGGCGCACACCATGACATCGAGCCGCTGATCGAGGCCACGCCCGGAGAGCCGATGATGCCGGTCGATATTGTCGGGCCGATCTGCGAATCCGGCGATACCTTTGCCAAGCAGCGCGCCATGCCGATGATTGCGGCGGGCGAGCGGATCGCCTTTCGGTCGGCGGGGGCGTATGGCGCGGTGATGGCGTCGGAATACAATTCGCGGCCGCTGGTGCCCGAGGTTCTGGTCTCAGGCGATCACTTTGCGGTCATTCGTGCCCGTCCGAGCTATGATGAGATGATTGCGCGCGATAAAATACCGGACTGGCTGTAAGGTCAGCGCAAGGCAACGAGGTTCCTGATGGCGTCCACCGATCCGCTCCAGACTGTTTCGCGCGCGCTGTTTCTGACGCGCGCCGGGATGGTGGTGGAGCGTGCCGCGCGGGCGCTGTGGTTGCCGGTGTCGCTGGCGCTTTTGGCGGCGGTGGCCTGGGCGTTCGATCTGCACGCGCGCTTGCCGGGCGATCTGTCGCTGTGGGTTGCGGGCGCGATTGTCGTGATCGTTCTGGCAAGTCTGGCGCTGGGCCTGTGGCGCTTTCGCTGGCCGTCGCGCGCCGAAGCGGTGGCCCGCCTTGACCGCACACTGACCGGGCGCCCCTTGGCCGCGTTGAGCGATGCGCAAGCGATCAATGCCGATGATCCGGCGTCGGCGGCGCTGTGGGAGGCGCACCGCAGACGCATGGCCGCGCGCGCGGCCGAGGCGCGCCCGGTCGGCCCCAAACCGGCCTTGGCGCGGCAAGACCCGTTCGGATTTCGGCTTGTCGCCCTGAGCGCCGCCGCTGTCGCGCTGTTGTTTGCGGTGCCGGGGCAAAATGGCGGCTTGTCCGGGTTGCCGGGCAGTGCTGGCGCTGCGATTGGCCCCTCGTGGGAGGGGTGGATCACGCCGCCTGCCTATACCGGGCGACCGGGGCTTTATCTGAATGAAATCACCCGCGACGGGTTTGTCGTGCCGCAGGGCAGCCGCGTGATTGTGCGGTTTTATGGCGCGCCCGGCGCGTTGACCTTGCAGCAATCGCTGGATGAGGGCGTGCAGAGCGATGAAACCGGGCAGGCGCTGGACTTCACCGCGCGGCATTCGGGCCGCGTGAGCATTGACGGGCCGGCCGGGCGCGAATGGCAGGTCATGGTGGCGCCGGATGCGGTGCCGCTGGTCAGCGTGGCGGGGCCGATGACCCGCGCGCGTGGCGGTGTGCTGGAGCAGCCGTTTTCCGCCGCGGATGATTATGGCGTGACGCTGGGCGAGGCCGAGATCACGCTGGATCTGGCGGCGGTGGATCGCCGTCACGGGCGGGTGTTGCCGCCGGAAGCGCGCGCGCCCCTGCGGCTGCAATTGCCGATGCCGATCAGTGGCGACCGCGCGAATATCACTGATACCCTGCGCGAAGACCTGTCGCTGCACCCCTGGGCGCATCGGCCGGTTCAGGTGGTGTTGAGCGTGTCGGATGCGGCGGGTCAAGTCGGTGTCAGCCAACCCGAAACGGCGGTGCTGCCGGGGCGGCGTTTCTTTGAACCCGCGGCGATGGCGCTGGCGGAAATCCGCAGCGATCTGTTGTGGAACCGCGAGAATGCGCGGCGCTCGGCGCAGTTGATGCGCGCAATGCTGGACCGCTCCGAGGGGGCGTTTCGGTTCGAGGGTGCGCCGGTGATGATCCGCGGTGCGGTGGATTTCATCGAGACGCGGCTGGACGATGAGACATGGACCGCCGAGGCGCGCGACGAGCTGGCGCAGAACCTGTGGGACCTTGCCTTGCTGATCGAAGAGGGCGAGTTGGCCAATGCCCGCGAACGCCTGCATCGCGCGCAAGAGCGGCTGGATGAGGCGATGCGCAACGGGGCCTCGCCCGATGAAATCGCGGAATTGATGGATGAATTGCGCGACGCGACGCGCGATTACATGGAGATGCTGGCCGAGCAGATGGAACCGGGCGATGAGAACGGCGGCGACCAGCGCGATCAGGGTGAGCGTGAGCAAATGGAGGTCACGCAGGGTCAGATTCAGGAGTTGATGGATCGCATTCAGGCGCTGATGGAAGAAGGCCGCATGGATGAGGCCGCCGACTTGATGGCGCAACTCAATGCGCTGCTGGAAAACCTGCAAATGACGCCGGGCGAAGGCGGAGAGCCGATGCCCGGCGATCAGACGATGGAGGGGTTGGGCGAGACGTTGAACGACCAGCAGAGCCTGGCCGACGAGACCTTTCAGGAGTTGCAGGACCAATTTGGCGAAAATGGCGAGACGGGCAAGGACGGCGAAGCGGCAATGGACGATCTGGCCGAGCGCCAGCAACGCCTGAGCGAGCAATTGCGCGAACAGCAGTTGGACGAAGTGCCGGGCGAAGGCACACCCGAGGCCGATGCCGGGCTTGATGCGCTGGAGGAGGCCGGGCGCGCGATGGACCGCGCGGCCGAAGCTCTGGAGGAGGGCGACGCACGCGGCGCCTTGGAGCGGCAGGCCGAGGCTTTGGACGCGATGCGCGAGGGTTTGCGCCATTTCCGCGAGGCGCAAACCGCCGATCTGCGCGAACGCGCCGAGGCCGAGGGTGACGGGCAGCAAGGTCAGGCCCAAGGGGCAGGGCGCGACCCGTTGGGGCGTGAGCGCGGCGATCCGCGCGATTCTCAGGATTTGGGGTCGATGGTTCCCGGCGCGGATGCGCGCGAACGGGCCCGGGAATTGCTGGACGAAATCCGCCGTCGCTCGTCAGAATTGGAGCGGCCCGAGGATGAGCGCGACTATCTCAACCGGTTGATCGAACGTTTCTGAGGCGCGCAGGTTGGCGAAGGGTCAGTGCGCGGGGCGTTGCACCGAGTCCAACAGCGAGCGTCCGCCATCCAGGCCGATGATTTGCCCGGTGATGAAGCTCGACGCGGGCGAGGCCAGGAATTGCGCCGCTTCGGCGACTTCCTTGGCGGTGCCGATCCGGTGCAGGGGCGTGCCCTCGATGATCGCGTCGCGGTAATCACTGTTTTCGGCAATCGCGTCGCGCAAACTGCCGGACATCACCGAACCCGCGGCAATCGCATTCACGCGGATGTGATGCGGCGCCAGCGAGACGGCCAGCGAGCGGGTCATCTGCTCCAACGCGGCGTTGCTGATGGAAAAGCCCAGCAAATCAGGCTGCGTGCGATGCGCGGCCAACGAGCTGAGGTTGACGATTGTTCCGGCATCGGCGCTTTCCGACTCATCGGTTTCGGCTTGCAGGATCATGCGGCGGGCTACGGCGCGGCTCAGGCGCAACGCGACGTGCAGGTTTTGATCCAGGGCTTTCTCGACACTGGTATCGGCGGGGTCCAGCGGGTCCGTTGTACAGAACATGCGCGCCGCATTGATCAGGATGTCCACCCGTTCAAACGAGTTGATCGTGGCAGACAACAGGTTGGCCACATTCAGTTTTTCGCGCAGATCCCCCACGACGAGCCGTGCATTCGGGTGGTCTGCCAGATCTTCGCAGCCGGATTTCAACCGTTTGTCCGACAGATCGGCAAACACGACATTCGCGCCCTCATCCAGAAAATGACGGGCAATCGCGTGACCGATGCCCGAGGCGGCACCGGTGATGATGGCGGTTTTTCCGGCGATAGAAAAGGTCATGCGCGTCGCCCTGATCGGTGGTTGGAACTTGGCCGATTGCTGCTGGAGGCGGCTTGCTTCAGCGGCCCTTCGGCGTGGTATAACTTGAAACCCGGTGCGCCGGGAAGCTCGGTGTGTTTGCGGAACACTGCGGCCAGGGTGGTTTCATAGGGCAAATGGCGGTTCGCGACGAGGAACAATTGGCCCGATGGTTTCAGCATGGCGGCGGCGGTCCGGATGAAGGCCGTGCCCAATTGCGGGCGTGCCTCGCGGCTGGAATGGAACGGCGGGTTCATGATCACAACGTCGAACAAGAGCCGCGGCAGGGGGCTGGTCGCGTCGGCCCAATGGAAAACCGCGCGTGGGTCGGTGATGTTCTGGCGGGCGCAGGCCAGCGCGCGCGCGTCGGAATCGATCAGGTGCACGGCGCTCAGGCCGGGGGCCTTGGCCAGGAGCTGCGCCGACAGATAGCCCCAACCCGCGCCAAGATCGGCCGCGATGCCTTTGAGGCCCGAGGGCAGGGATTGCGCCAAAAGCACCGAGGCCGGGTCGATGCCGTCGGCGGAAAACGTGCCGGCACGCGTGGCGTAAGCGCGGCCCTCGGCGTCGGTGCAGTGGCCGGGCAGGGCGTGCCAATCGTCGAAATCGGGGCTGGCGTCGAACCAGGCGATCTTGCCATGGCCCTTGGCAATTGCCTCGCTGAGGTGGGTGCGGCCACGCAGCTCGCGCAGCATGGCGTCGATCCCGTCATATTTCTGACCGTCAAGGATGATCGGCCCGTCGGTGATTGTGCTGGCGGTGGCGATCAGGTCGCGCGCCTCGGCACGGCTGCGCGGCATGCAGATCATGGCGGCGCCATAGCGGCCGTCAGGTGCCGTGTGGCAGGCATAGCCCTGGGCGGCAAAATTGGCGTGATCGGGTGCATGGGGGGTGATGATGTGCACACGCTCACGCGGCAGCGGCGTGAAGAATTCGCCGGCCTGCGGGTGAAACACGGCGATGGTGCCCGTTTCGGGCAGCGCCAAGCCGGCAGACAGCGCAAGCTCCAGCCGCAGGGCGCGCGGGGCCGGGTCAGAGTTTGACATACTCACCGATAGGCGCGCGGGCGCCTACTCCTTTTCCAGGGTGCATTGTAGCGGGTGTTGATGGCGGCGGGAGAAATCCATCACCTGCGCCACTTTTGTCTCGGCGATTTCGTGACTGAAAACACCGACAACGGCCAGCCCTTTCTTGTGCACGACCAGCATGATCTCGAAAGCTTGCGCGTGGCTGAGACCAAAAAACCGCTCGAGCACATGGACGACAAACTCCATCGGCGTATAGTCGTCGTTCAGAAGCAGGACCTTGTACATCGGGGGGCGCTGGGTTTTGGGTCGCGTTTTCAGGGCGACACTGGGATCCCCGGTGCCGGGGCCACCGTCAACATCGTCGCGATCGGACAGGTGTGGGGTGAGTTCCATATGTCTAGCGTGCCTTGGATGACAGATTCGGTTCGCCCTCAGTATATAGTGTCCTGTGCGCGCAAGAAAACCCTGCGACGCGCGGCATGATGCAAAGGATGACCATGCGGATCAAAACACTGGGTCTGGATGCCGACGATACGCTTTGGCACAACGAACGATTTTTCCATCTGACGCAGGAGCGTTTCACCGAATTGCTGGCGGATTTTGCCGAGCGTGACCATCTGGCCGAACGGCTTTTGGCGGCCGAGCGCCGCAACATCAGGCAATATGGCTATGGCATCAAGGGTTTTGTGCTGTCGATGATCGAAACCGCCGTCGAAATCACCGAGAGCCGCGTGCCGGGCCATGTGATCGGGCAGATCATCGCCGCCGGTCAGGAGATGCTGGCCCATCCGATTGATCTGCTGCCCGGCGTCGAGGATACGTTGGAGGCCCTGCGCGGGCGACATCGGCTGATTGTCATCACCAAGGGCGATTTGCTGGACCAGGAGCGTAAGCTGGCGCAATCGGGGCTGGGGGAAATGTTCGATGCGGTCGAAATTGTCAGCGAAAAGACGCCGACTTCCTACGCGCGGATTTTTGACAAACACGGAGAGGGGCCGGCCACGGCTCTGATGGCAGGGAATTCGATGGCCTCCGACGTCTTGCCGGCGATTCACGCCGGTGGCTGGGGCGTGTTCGTGCCGCATGGACAGGAATGGGCGCTGGAAAAGGCCGAACCGCCGGTTGATCACCCGCGCTATCGGCAGATTTCAACACTGTCGTCGCTGCCAGAGTTGTTGGCGTGGATCGAGGCGCACTAACATCTGGTGGTCGCCTGTTGAGAAAGCGCCACATCTAGGCCACCTTAAGAGGCCGCGAAAACCTGTTGAAATGCGGGGGGTTTTCTTGATTGAACGACCGTGCTAGCGTGGACCAGAGCAGAACATGACGTCGGTGGCTAAACACCGATGCAGAGGCAGAGGGCAAGCACGTGACAACGCGCAAACGGCGTTGGCGTTGCAAAGGAAACGCGATAGGCGCAGTGTTGATCTGTGCTTTGCTGGTCGTCATGGCCAGTGGATCGCGGTCATTTGCAACACCATTTGCATCGGTCATCATGGATGTCCGAACCGGGGAAATCCTGCGGTCTTCGAACGCGACGGCGCGTTTGCATCCGGCCTCCTTGACCAAGATGATGACCTTGTACATCGCCTTCGAGGCGGTCGAAAATGGCGAGGTCAGCCTTGATACCCGCGTGCGCATTTCGCAAACCGCCGCATCGCAGCCGCCGTCGCGGTTGGGGCTGCGCGCTGGGCAGACCATTGCCTTTCGCTATTTGATCCGCGCCGCCGCCCTGCGATCGGCCAACGATGCCGCGGTTGCCATTGCCGAAGCGCTGGAGGGGTCGGTCCCCAATTTTGCCACCCGCATGAACCGCACCGCGCGCGCGATGGGCATGACGCGGACGAGTTTTCGCAATCCGCATGGCCTGACCGAGGACGGGCATTTGTCCACGGCCACCGACATGAGCATTCTGGGCCGCCAGCTCTATTTTGATTTTCCTCAGTATTACAACATCTTCTCGCGGATGAGCGAGGATGCGGGGATCGCCACGGTGCGCAACACCAACCGCCGTTTCCTGAGTGGTTATGCCGGGGCGGACGGTATCAAGACCGGGTTCACCAACGCGGCGGGCTACAATCTGACGGCCATGGCGGAGCGCGGCGGTGTGCGGATATTGGTCACGGTCATGGGCGGTCGGTCATCCAACCACCGCTATGAGCAGGTCGTGGCGCTGATGGATACCGGCTTTCGACAAGCACCAAGCCGCGCGGCCATTCGTCGGCCATCCCGCCCGAATTATGTGCGCGCGCCAGAGGATTCAGGGACAGGCGTGTCGGCGGGCCGGGTGATCCGGTTGCAGACGGCCCCAACGCAAAGCCGCTTTCCCGCGCCACGCCCGTTGCGGCCCGGCGAGGCACCCTCGGCTGAGTTGATCGCCGCGTTGCGCGATGAGATTGACGAGGTCATCGAGGATATCCGCGCCCCGGAACCAGACGTGGCGATCGCGCAGATTCAGGACACCACCGAAGAGCCCGAGGAGATGGACGAGACAGACGTGGCGGACGTCGCGGAAGGCCCGGTCGAGATTGCGGCCGCAGCCCCTGACCGCTCGCCTGTGCCCGCGCCACGACCGGAAACCGAGCAGGCAAGCGCTGCTGATGCTGCCGCCGAGTTGACCGAACTGGCCGAGGTCTCGCTTGAGGATGGTCCCGAGCCTGTCGCACGCCTGGAGACGCCAAACTCCCCGCTTCAATTCGAGCATAGCGCCGAGGCCGTCGCCGAGGTTGCGGTTCAAGAGGGGGAGATCGCCATTCCAGGTTTGCCGCCAATCGCGTTTGATTTGACCGGTGCGTCCGACGCGACCCCGACCCCAGGCGTCGAGCCTGTGACGGATTCGCAACCAGTTGAAATGATTGCCTCTCTGCCGCCCGCACCGATGCTTGCGCCGGCCGAAGGGGCGCTGGCGGTCGGCGATGACGGGCGCATCTTGTGGCGTGACGAGGAATTGTTGACGGCGTTGGAGCACGAAGAACCGGCCGATCCGGTTCTGGCGCCGGCCATCGTGCTGACCAGCAGCGGGTCCAGCGACGAGGCCCCACCGCCACCGATGCCCGAAATCGTGACCCGAGTGTCCACATCCGGAGGCCGCGTTTATGCCGTGTCGCTGGGGCAGTATCCGTCACGCTTCGATGCCGAGCGGGTTCTGTTGCGCCTGGCCTTGTCCGAGGCCGGAACCTTGGGCACAGGGGTTCGGCGGGTGACACCCCGCGCCGGGCGCTTTACGGCCGAGGTTCACAGCCTGTCCCAAGACGATGCCGCTTTGGCCTGTGCCCGGTTGACGGCCCGGAACCATGCGTGTGACGTGGTCGAGCCGTGAGGCAGGTCAGGCGCGCGTACACAGGATCCGAACCGAATCATACTTGCTGGCGGGCTCTGCGAACATCGTCCTCGCCAGCAGTTTGATCGAGTGCCACAATTGCCGCCTGACGTCGGCTTTGGTCATCGGACGGTTCTCCATCGCGGCCGAAATGCGCGCCTCGTCGAGGATCCAGTCAGAGGCGAATTGGCGCACATAGCCGCGATACAACACGCCATGAACCTTGAGGCCCGCGGCTTCGGCACAGGCCTGCAGGCTTTCCGGGGTAAAGAAATTCAAATGCCGCGGTGCGTCGAGCCAACGCCAGGCCTGGCCCATGCTGCGTGCCCCCGCCGAGGCGTTGTTGGGCACCTCGACCGTCATGACGCCGGTGTCTGACAACATGGCCGCCGCGTTGCGCAGGGACAAAAGGGGATCGAGCGTGTGTTCAAGGACATGCGAGAAGACGATCAGGTCGTATTGGCGGTCTTGAACGGTCTTGGGCAAATCCTCGGCGGTGCCGGGGTAGACATCCAACCCCCGGTTGCGGGCCACCGCGACGGCGCGCGGATCGGGCTCTATGCCCCGCACCAGATCCAGGAATGGGCCATAGGTCTGCATCCGGTCGCCGTCGCCGCAGCCGATTTCCAACGCCTGACTGGCATCCTCGGGGATGACCGAACGCCACCATGCGGGCGTCGGCTCTGCCCCGTTTTCCAGTCGATGGGCCAGCGACAAGAGCACGCGCCCCACGAACCCGGCTTGCCGCTTTTCTTCCTTTGGGTCAAATTCAAAGCGCTCTGCATGGGTATAATACGCATCGATATCGTAGAAACCGGCGACGTCTTGCGGCTTTGGGCGCGGGAAAATCTGGCCGAATTTCGCGGTATCATCCCACCAGATGCTCCAGCTTCGGCGGTCATCCGGGCGTCGCCAATCGAGGGGAACCGTCAGATATTGGCGCATCCTGTCCCCCGACAATGGGCAGGCGGGTTCCAAGACCATGTTGCCATTTGCGCATGGTAGAGGAGAACTGTTGATCATTGGTGAGCCTGGCTTTTTGCGTTTCCTGGCCTCCCTTTTGCGCGGCCAATGTGTCAAGAATTCGCCGATTTCGTGAGATTGTTAGAAAACGCTGCTGCTCGTCAGGGGATTTGGCGCGGTGGGCATGGAGGTTTTTGCGCTCAGGATACCCATGATGGAGGCCGCAAAAAGCGCGGCGCAGACGAGGGACCAGAGGCGGGCGGCCTTGAATTTTGTTGGCATGGCGGTGCTCCTGCTGGGGTGTTCTGGTGGGTCGTGCCAACCCGCCGCAGGGTTCAATTCTTTGCCCCCGTTGCCAGCGACGCAAGGCTTGGGTAAGCACGCCTTTATGAGCAACACCCTTCCCACACCCGCCCAACCCCTGAAGATTGGCACGCGCGGTTCGCCGCTGGCGCTGGCGCAGGCCCGTGAAACCCGAGCGCGCCTGATGGCGGCGTTTGATCTGCCGGAAAAAGCGTTCGAGATCGTCGTGGTGCAGACCTCGGGCGACCGGATTCAGGACCGTCCGTTGAAAGAGGTCGGCGGCAAGGGTCTGTTCACCCGCGAAATCGAGGACCTGATGCTGGAGGGTGGGCTGGATATCGCGGTGCATTCCATGAAGGACATGCCGGTCGAGCAGCCCGATGGATTGCTGCTGGATTGCTATTTGCCGCGCGAGGACGTGCGCGATGCCTTCGTGTCCAAGGGGGTGGCACGGTTGGCAGACCTGGCGCCGGGGCAGGTGGTCGGCACGTCCAGCCTGCGCCGTCGTGCGCAATTGCTGTTTCGTCGGCCTGATTTGCAGGTCGTGGAGTTTCGCGGCAATGTTCAGACCCGGCTGCGCAAGCTGGACGAGGGTGTTGCGGATTGCACGTTCCTGGCGATGGCCGGGCTCAATCGGCTGGATATGGCGCATGTCGCGAAATCCGCGATTGCACCCGAGGACATGCTGCCCGCCGTGGCGCAAGGCGCGATTGGCATTGAGCGCCGGGCCCATGATCCGCGCGCAGAGATGATGCTGAGCGCGATCCACGACGTGCCGACCGGGCAACGGTTGCGCGCAGAGCGCGCGTTTCTGACGGCGCTGGATGGATCATGCGAAACCCCGATTGCGGGGCTGGCCCTGTTGGAGGGTGATGAGATCTGGCTGCGCGGCGAGATCCTCAGGCCGGATGGGTCGGAATGCCTTGCCGAGGAAGGGCGCGCCTTGATCGAGGATGCGGCCGAGCTGGGCGATGAACTCGCGCGGCGTTTGCTGGCACGGGCCCCTGCGGGGTTCTTCGATTGGCGCGATTGAAGGTCTGACATTGCCCGGATGGGGAGCGCTGCCAAAGCATAGGCAGTCGGACGTTTTGTCGGAAAAGTGCGATTCCACCTTGTTCAGGCGGACATCTGCGCCTTCCAATGTTGAGAAATGAACATTTATCCCAGTCGTGCGGCAAGCGTCGCGGCGAGTGCCTCCAGCGCCGGGTCGTCCAGCCGTTCAGTCTTTAACACTTCGTTCGCAAGTTCGCGTCTTAGCGCCGTGCGCTCGTATCTGGGGTCGTAATGCTCGACCATCAGCCGCGCGGCGAGGGTCTCAAAATCCTGAATCTCGGCAAGTTGGTGCCACTCGGCGCGGGTTGCCTGCGCATGGAATGGTGCGAGCGCGTCGATCCTGAGCCGCAGCTCATCGGGGTCGGCGATGATGTCGGAATAGGCCTGCGTCAGCCAGGTGGCACGCGCGTCAATCGGCGCGTCGATCTTGATCCGGGGCGCGTCTTGCATGGCGCGCCAAATGGAAGGCGGCAGGCGCAGCTGGCCGATCCGGTTTGACTCGGCTTCAAGCAGCACGGGCCGCGTCGGGTCAAGCCGGGACACGGCAAGGGCAAGCGCGGATTTAAAGGCTTTTTGCGATGGCTGGGTATCGCCGGGGGCAAGGCCGAACAGCGAACCGCGATGCCGCGCCAGCCCTTCAAGGTCGATCACCTGCCCGCCACGCGCGGCCACACGGAGCAGGATCTCGGTCTTGGCGGTGCCGGTGTTGCCGTCCAGAATCAGAACCGGATTCGGAAACGGAACCTCGTAGAGCGCGTGCTGCACCAACTTGCGCCATGTCTTCCAGCCGCCCTCCAACACGCCCACTTGCCAGCCGATCTGCCCGAGGATCATCGCAAACGACCCCGAGCGCTGCCCGCCGCGCCAGCAATAAATCAAGGGTTTGTAATCGGCGGGCTTGTCAGCCAGCGCGGTTTCCAGATGCTGCGCCACATTTCGAGACACGCGCGCCGCACCAAGTTTGCGCGCCCGCAACCGGCTTTCCTGCACATAGATCGTGCCCACTTCGGCGCGCTCCAGATCATCAAGAACCGGCAGGTTGATCGCGCCGGGCAGGTGATCTTCGGCATATTCGGACGGCGAGCGCGCGTCGATCACCTCGTCAAAGGGCAAGGCGTCAAGAGCGGCCAGAGAGGTCAGGGTTATGCGTTGCATGGGTTGGCAATACTGGTTGGCGGGCGCAAGGGTAAGCCCCCTTGCGCCGAAATGTCCCGCATTACTCTTGGGCGCGCAAGATGCCCGCTGGCCGCGCCGACAGGGGGCGAAGGGCAAAAATCAGCCCGGCGATCAGCACGGCAACAACCCCGCCGAGCACGATCAGCAGCGCTGAGACGGGCTCGAACGTGTAGCGCAGATCCATCACTTGCGTCAGGATCGCCCAAGCCGCAAGCGCCCCCGCGCCGATGGCCACCAAGCCCGCCGCAGCGCCCATCAGGGCCGAGCGCAAGGCAAAGCTGGCCAGAATGCGCCCACGCGTCGCGCCAAGGGTTTTCAGCACGGCGGCCTCGAAAATCCGTGCGCGCTCGCCGGCAGCGGCGGCGCCGATCAAGACGACGAAGCCGGTGGCCAGTGTCGCCAGCGCGGCCATCGAGGTGGCGGCGGCCAAGGCACCGAACGCCTCGCTGATGCGCTGCGCCGCCTCGCGGATCGGGATGGCGGTGATGTTGGGGAAGCTCTCGCCCAGATCACGCAAGAGGTGGCCCTCGACGGCCTCGGTGGTGTGGACCGTGGCGATGAAGGTATGCGGTGCGCCCTGGAATGCATTGGGGCTGAAGGTCATCACAAAGCCGATGCCGCCGTTGCGAAAGTCCAGTTCGCGGAAATTGGCGATGGTGCCGGTGATATCGCGGCCCAACACGTTGACGGTGACGGAATCGCCAAGGCTCAGGCCCAGTTCCGCGCCCTCCTCGGCACCAAAGGAAATCAGCGGCGGTCCGTCATAGTTTTCGGGCCACCAGTTCCCTTGGGTCAGGGTCATGCCGCCCTGGTCGGCGGCATAGGTCAGGCCCCGGTCGCCGCGCAGCACCCAATGGTTGCCGTATTCGCTGGCCGGTCGCCCGTTGATCTGGCTGATCACGCCGCGCAATTGGGGGGCGGCGTCGATATCGCCCACGCCCTCGGTGGCGCGCAGTTGCGCGGTGAAGGGGTCAATCTGGTCGGGCTGGATGTCGAGGAAGAAGAAACTGGGCGCCCGGTCGGGCAGTTCCGCCGAGATCGCGTTGCGCAGGTTGGCGTCGATCTGACCGACGGTGGCAAGCACGGTCAGGCCGAGGCCCAGGGACAGCACGACCGCGACCGCCCCTTCGCGCGGGTTGCCGACCGCGCCGAGCGCCAGCCGCAGGGCAGTGCGGCCGCGCAGCATCCGGGCGCGCGACAGACGGCGGGCGAGGGCGCGCAGACCCAAGGCCGCCAGCATCAACAGGCCGAGGGCGGCGGCGATGCCGCCGGCAGTGCCCAGCGCCAGCACCCAAACGCCAGAGAACCAGACCGAGGCCCCGATCAGCCCGGCGAGCGACGCCATCAGCGCCACCAGCGGCAGCGGGCGCGGCCAGGCGCGCGCCTCGGCCCCGATGCCGCGAAACAGGGCGGCGGCGCGGACCTGTTCGACGCGGGCCAGCGGCCAGAGGGTAAACACGAGGGCAGTCAGGACGCCGTAAATCCCGGCCTCGATCAGCGGACGCGGGTAGAGGCCGACGGTCAGCGGCACGGGGATTTGCGACTCGAGAAGGGGGGCGACAAGGATCACCGCGCCAGCCCCCAAGGCAAGACCCGCCGCGACGCCGATCAGCGTCAGGACGCCGATTTGCAGAAAGTAGATCGTGAAGATCGTCCGCCCCTCGGCGCCCAGCGTCTTGAGGGTCGCGATCACCGGGGTCTTGGTATCAAGGAACGCGCGCACGGCCGCCGATACACCGATGCCGCCAACCGCCAGACCGGCCAAACCGACCAGCACGAGGAACGCGCCGATCCGGTCGACAAAGCGCGCGAGACCGGGTTCGGCGCGGGTTGAATTGCGCCAGCGGATGCCCGCGTCATGGAACGTGTCATCGAGTGCAGACCGCAGGCGTTCCAAGGTATCGCCGTCGCGCAGGGTCAGCCGGTACGAGGTGTCAAACAGGGTTCCCGGCCCGATCAGGCCGGACGCTTCAAGCGCCTCGGACGCGACCAGAGTGCGCGGGCCGAAACCGAAGCTGGTGCCGACGGTATCAGGCTCGCGGATGACCGTGGCCATCAGGATGAAATCCTGCGTGCCCAGGCGAAATGTGCTGCCGATCTCAAGGCCAAGACGGTCGATCAGGACGCGGTCCATCGCGGCGCCGGGCAGGCCGCTCTCGCCTGCCAGAATGGTGGGAACCGACAAGGGTGGGTCAAACTCGGCCGCGCCAACAAGCGGCCACTGGGTGTCGATGGCTTTGACCTGCGTGAGGGCGCGGTCGCCGTCCAGGGTGACCGCCATCGAGCGGAAAACGACGACTTCGGCGATGGCGGCGGCTTCGGTGGCCATCCATTCGCGTTCATCGTCGTCGGCAAAGCGATAGGTCATGCGCAATTCGGCGTCACCGCCCAGCAGCACGCGCCCCTCCGAGGCCAACCCGCCCTCGATGGCGGCGCGCACGGTGCCGACAGCGGCAATCGCCCCGACGCCCAAGGTCAGGCACAGCAGGAAAATGCGAAACCCCGCCAAGCCGCCGCGCAATTCGCGCCGGGCCAGACGGGCGGCCAGGCTCAGGCTCATTGCGCGGCCTCGGTCGTTCTGGAAGGCGTGGCCTGGGTTTCGCCTTCGATCTGCCCGTCGCGCAGTTGCACGACGCGGTCGCAGCGGGCCGCGAGCTCGGGCGCATGGGTGACCAGAACCAGCGTCGCCCCATGGCGGTCGCGCAGATCAAACAGCAGGTCCATGATCGCCTGCCCGTTGACGCCGTCGAGGTTTCCGGTGGGCTCATCGGCCAGCAGGATCGCCGGACGGGGGGCGGCGGCGCGGGCCAGCGCGACGCGCTGTTGCTCGCCGCCCGACAGTTGCGCGGGGTAGTGGTGGAGGCGCGGGCCAAGGCCCATCGCGGTCAACTCGGCCTCGGCGCGCTCAAAGGCATCGGCGCGCCCGGCCAGTTCCAACGGAGTCGCCACGTTTTCAAGCGCCGTCATCGTCGGGATCAGGTGAAAGGACTGAAACACCACCCCCATATTGCCGCGCCGGAACCGGGCCAAGGCGTCTTCGTTCATCGTTGTCAGGTCATGGCCAAGCGCCTTGACCTCGCCGCCTGTCGCACGCTCCAACCCGCCCATCAGCATCAGCAACGAGGATTTGCCGGACCCTGACGGCCCGACCAATCCGACCGACTGCCCTTGTTCAACATCCAGCGAGATGCCACGTAAGATATCGACAGGGCCAGCGTTGCCTTGCAAGGTCAGGCGGGCGTCACGCAGCGACAGAACGGGTTCACTCATGCAAACAATCCTTTGGTATGGTTCCAGCCGATATGGGGTCTTTGGGCAGATCGGCAAGCTGAGGGGGCTGATTGCCGCAGTGGTTTTTACGGTGTTGGCCGGGTTTTCCGTCGCGCAGGCCGAAACTTTGCGCATCTCGGCCTTAGGCGATTCGCTGACCCAAGGCTATGGTCTGTCGCCGGAACAGGGATTGGTGCCGCAATTGCAGGCGTGGTTGACGGCGCGGGGGCATGACGTGGAGATCCTGAACGCGGGTGTCAGCGGCGACACCACGGCGGGCGGATTGTCGCGGCTGGACTGGACGCTGGCCGACAGCCCCGATGCGATGATCGTGGCGCTGGGCGGGAATGATCTGCTGCGCGGCATCGATCCGGCGCTGAGCCGCGCCAATCTGGCGGGGATCCTGGAGCGATTGGCGGCGGAGGGTATTCCGGCCTTGTTGGTGGGGCTGCCCGCACCCGGGAATTACGGACCGGAGTATCAGGCGGAATTTGCGGCGCTGTATCCGGATTTGGCGCAGCGGTTTGGCGTGTTGCTGGTGCCTGACATGCTGGCGCCTTTGGGGGCGCGGATTGCCGAGGGCGCGGCCCCGGGCACGGTGTTTCAGAGCGATATGATCCACCCCAATGCACAGGGTGTTGGTCTGGTCGTCGAGGGGCTTGGTCCGCAGGTCGAGGCGCTGATCGGTCAGGCGCGGGCGACCGAGGGAACCTGAAGGGCGCGGCGCATTTCGGGGTCGGGTGACCCCTCAACGCGCCGGTGGGGCCAGCCCCACACCCGGTCGAAGGGGTTTTCCACCCCTTCGAAAACCCCGACACCGCGCGTTGTGGCGGCGTGATCAGTGGATTGCCATGAGGCGCAAGGCGTCGAGGATTGCCGCATGGGTGTTGCGTGACGCGACCGCATCACCGATCCGCCAGAGCTGGAATGCGCCGTCCGGGTTTGTCGCCAGGGTCTGCGGCCGCTGGGCGATGAGCGCCTCGTGATCCAGCGCGCCGAGGTTTCGCGACATCGGCTTGAGGTCGAAATAAAGATCCTCCATTGGCCGCGTGCCGTGGTTGACGACGATCTGATCGACCTGTCGTTCGCGGGTCAGGTCACTGTAATCCGTGCCGATCACCGCGCGCAGGAGGTTGCCATCCCTGTATGCGGATTTCAGACGCCAAGTCACGGTAAAGGTGACATCTTTCTCCTGTAGCGCGCGCATGTAGGGGGTGAGGTTCATGGCCATGACCTCGGGCGCGAAGCTGCGATCGGGGGTCATGATTTCGACGGTCGCCCCGGTATTTGCGATCAGTTCGGCGGCCTGCATCCCTGCGTGGTCCCCGGCGTCATCATAGACCAGCACATGGGTGCCGGGTTTCACGTCGCCCGACAGGATATCCCAGGTCGACACGACCAGATCGTTGCCCGCATCGAGAACGTCGGTATAGGGCAGGCCGCCAGTGGCCACGATGACGATATCGGGCGTTTCCGCGATGATATCACGGGCCTCGGCGAGCGTGTTGAACCGAAAATTAACCCCCATGCGCGAACATTCCGCCATGCGCCAGTCAATGATACCCATCATTTCCTTCTTGCGATGGCTCTGGGCCGTCAGCCGGATCTGGCCGCCGGGTTGGTCGGCGGCCTCGAACACCAGCACGTCATGGCCACGGGATGCGGCGACGCGGGCGGCCTCGAGCCCGCCGGGGCCGGTGCCGATGATCACCACGCGCTTTTTCTGCGCCGCGGGCTCGATGTCGTGCGGCAAGGTTTCTTCGCGCCCCGAGGCCGCGTTATGGATGCAAAACGCCAAGCCGCCCTGATAAATCCGGTCCAGGCAGTAGTTTGCGCCGACACAGGGCCGGATGCGATCCTCGGTGCCGCTGATGATCTTGCGCAGCAGATGCGGCTCGGTCAGATGCGCGCGGGTCATGCCGATCATATCGACTTTGCCAGCCGCAATCGCGTGGCGCGCGGTGGCCACATCCGGTACCCGTGCGGCGTGAAAGATGGGAATGTCGACGGCGTCGCGCACGCCACCCGCACAATCCAGATGCGGGGCCGAGGGCATGCCTTGAATGGGAATGACGTCGGTCAGGGCGGCATCGGTTTCGATATGCCCGCGGATGATGTTGAGGAAGTCGACCATGCCCGATTGCTTGAAGCGACGCCCGATTTCGATCCCATCGGCGGCGTCGACACCGCCGGGCAGACGTTCGTCGGCGACGTAGCGCATTCCCAGGATGAACTCCTCCCCGACGCGTTCGCGGCAGGCCTTGAGGACCGCCAGCGGGAAGGCCATCCGGTTGTCAAGCGTGCCGCCCCAGGGAGCCTCGAGATGGTTGGTGAGGGGCGAGACGAATTGGTCCATCAAATGGCCGTAACACTCGAATTCCACGCCATCCATGCCGCCCGCCTTCATCCGCTCGGCGGCATCGGCAAAGTCCTTGATGACGCGCTCGATGTCCCACTCCTCCATCTTCTTGGTGAAGGCGCGGTGCGCGGGTTCGCGTTCATGGCTTGGCGACAAGACGGGCAACCAGTCGCCTTTGTCCCAGCGCGTGCGGCGGCCCAGATGGGTGATCTGGATCATGATCGCGGCGCCAGCCTCGTGGACGGCGTCGGTCATCTCGCGAACCCACGGCACAACCTCGTCCTGCCAGGCAAGGATGTTGTTGAACACCGGCGGGCTGTCGCGCGAGACGCTGGCGGACCCGGCGGTCATGGTCAGGGCCACACCGCCCTTGGCGCGCTCCACATGATAGGCGCGATACCGGCCCTTGGGCATCCCGTCTTCTGGATACGCCGGTTCATGCGCCGACACGAAAATGCGATTTTTCAGCGTCAGGTGCTTGAGTTGAAAAGGTTGCAACAGAGGATCAGTCGACATGGCACTTCCGTTTGTTTTGCCGCCAGACTGGACCGGATAGGGGCCTTTTCACAAGCCGAATTTTGGGCCAGATTGGCATGAGTGCTGTTTATGGGGGGAGCGAACATGGCGGGCTTTCGGGGGGCGGTATCGTCATTGAGCGCCTTGGCGACATTCGAGGCCGCCGCGCGGCTGGTCGGCTTCACGCGCGCCGCGGAAGAATTGGGGGTCACGCAGGCAGCGGTGTCGCGCCAGATCAAGCTGTTGGAGACAGAGTTGAACACGCCCCTGTTCATTCGCGGGCATCGCAAGGTCGAACTGACGCCCGCCGGGCTGATGCTGGCACGCGCGCTGACCGGCGCGTTCGATCAAGTGGCCGAGGCGATCGATATTTTGCGTCACCCCGCCGCGGCGAACACCGTTACCTTCGGGGCGACATTGGGGTTCATGCACTTTTGGCTGCTGCCGCGCCTGCCTGCGTTCCGCGCCGCGCATCCCGAGGTGCAATTGCGGCTGGTGTCGCAAGATTCGGGCTTTGATATGCGCCGCGACCCCATTGATGTGTTGATCCATTACGGCAAGGTGCCCATTGATGGCACACGGTGTCTGGCGCGCTTGCCGGACGTGGTTTTCCCGGTCGCGTCGCCCCGACTGGCCGGGTTGGATCGTCCGTTGGATCAGTTGCCGTTGATCGGTTGCGAGTGGCTTGAACCCTCGTGGCTGAGTTGGCGGCGCTGGGCGCAGCTCGCCGGGCATCCGCCGCTGCAAAAGGCAAATTCCCTGCGATTCTCGCAATATACCGACGCGATTTATGCCGCGGTCGGCGGTGAAGGTGTGGCGCTGGGCTGGCGCTCGCTGATTGCGCCGCATTTGCAAGACGGGCGGTTGGTGCGGCTGGGAAACGAGCAGGTCACACCCGAGGAATCGCACAACCTTTTGGTGCCGACGACGCGCACGCAAGGACGCGGTGCGCGCAAACTGACCGCGTGGCTGGAGGAGGCGTTCGCCGCACAGCAAGCATAAGGTCAGATCATTCAAAGGCGCTGATTTTCTGTGCGTTACAAAGGGACTATTGCCGCCTAGAGTTGGCCTTGAGTGCACGAATTTTGCAAAGGCTGACCTTATGACCGTAGTTGAAACCACGCGCGCACGCTCCGGCCGTGCGGCGCGCCGGGCTGAGCGAGCCGTACCGCGCAGTGTTGGAGCGGCGCCCTATATTGTGCGCGGTATCCCGCCGTATGATGTGCTGGGCGAGGAAAGCCTGTTGCGCATCGAACAGGCCGCTGACCGCATTCTCGCCGAGACGGGCATTGATTTTCGTGATGATGACGAGGCGATTGCCCTGTGGAAAAAGGCGGGTGCGCAGGTTGACGGGATTCGCGTGCGGTTCGAGCCCGGGATGCTGCGTGAGATCCTGAAAACGGCACCGGCTGAATTCACGCAATACGCCCGCAACCCGGCCAACTCGGTGCGGGTCGGCGGCAAGAACGTGATCTTTGCCCCGGCCTATGGTTCGCCGTTCGTGATGGATCTGGACAAGGGGCGTCGGTTCGGAACGATTGCGGATTTCATCAATTTCGTGAAGCTGGGGCAGTCGAGCCCGTGGTTGCATCACTCGGGCGGGACGATTTGCGAGCCGACGGATATCGCGGTGAACAAGCGACATCTGGATATGGTCTACGCGCATATCAAATACTCGGATCGCGGTTTTCTGGGGTCGGTGACATCCCCCGAACGCGCCGAGGAATCCATCGAGATGGCGCGGATCTTGTTCGGACATGGGTTTGCCGACCAGAATTGCGTGATCATGGGCAATTTCAACGTCAATTCGCCGCTGGTCTGGGATGGCACGATGACCAAGGGGATGCGCGCCTATGCCAAGGCGGGGCAGGCCGTGGTGTTGGTGCCGTTCATCCTGGGCGGCGCAATGGGGCCGGTGACCACGGCGGGCGGCATTGCGCAATCGCTGGCGGAAACCATGGCGGGCTGTGCGCTGATCCAGCTGGAGCGGCCGGGTGCGCCGGTGGTGTTCGGGAACTTCCTGTCGTCGATGTCGCTGCGGTCCGGGTCGCCGACCTTCGGCACGCCGGAACCGGCGATCGGGTCGATGGTGATCGGGCAGTTGGCGCGGCGGTTGAACTTGCCGCTGCGGTGCTCGGGCAATTTCACCAACTCGAAACTGCCCGACGCGCAGGCGATGATGGAAGGCACCATGTCGATGCTGGCGGCCGTGCAATGCGGGGCTAATTATATCCTGCATTCGGCCGGGTTTCTCGATGGTTTGCTGTCGATGTCGTACGAAAAATTCGTGCTGGACACGGATTTATGCGGCGCGATGCACGCTTATTTGAAAGGCGTCGAGGTGGATGACAACGCGCTGGCCGTCGAGGCCTTTGCCGAGGTCGGGCCGGGCAATCATTTCTTTGGCTGCCAACACACCTTGGCCAATTACGAGACTGCGTTCTGGGACAGTGATCTGTCGGACAACGAGCCTTATGAAAAATGGCAGGCGGCCGGGGAGGAGGATTCGGCGTCGCGGGCGAATCGCCTGTGGAAAAAACGGCTTGCCGAGTATCAAGCGCCGCCGCTGGACCCGGGGCTTGATGAGGCGTTGCTGGCATATATGGAACAGCGCAAGGCGGCGGTTGCCGATCAATGGTATTGAGAGCGGCGGTGCGATCCGGGTGATTTTGCTGCGGGCATAATCGCCCCTTGGCCCGCGCCGATTTCCGGGGCATGGTCTGCCCGCCATGATTTTGGGGGGCAGAATGGGCAAGCCATGGGCAGTGCCGGGGCAGGTGATCGGCCTCTTTGGAGGGTCGTTCGATCCCCCGCATCGCGGCCATGTTCATGTCAGCAAAGAGGCCCTGAAGCGGCTGGGGCTGGATCAACTCTGGTGGCTGGTCAGTCCGGGCAACCCGTTGAAAGCAAACCCTCCGGCCCCGCTGGAGCAGCGCATGGCGGCGGCGCGCACGCTGATGCAGCACCCCCGCGTGCGGATCACCGGGCTTGAGGCGCAATTCGGCACCCGCACCACGATTGACACGCTGACCGCCTTGCGCAAGGCCTATCCGCTGGTGCGGTTTGTCTGGGTGATGGGCGCCGACAATATGGCGGAATTTCACCGGTGGGAACGGTGGACCGACATCATGGCGCAGGTTCCCGTCGCGGTTTTCGCGCGACCGGGGCAACGTCTGCCGGCGCTGACATCGCGCGCGGCACGGCAGTTTTCGGCGGCGCGGATTGGCCAGCAGCAAGCCCACCGTCTTGGCACCCGCGACGCGCCGGCATGGGCCTATATCGACATACCGATGCGCGCCGAGTCCTCGACCGCGATCCGTGCCCGGCGACAGGGCAAACACGCCGCCCCGCAACTGCCCGATTGATGCCGTCATTTTACCCCTTTAAGGGTTAATATTTGTTGTAAGATGGACTGCGGGCACTCATTCAGCCCCTCACTTTTGGTAAGATTAAGGTTTTGGAATGCTGACGGACCGTCCTGTTTTGAGCCGTCGACGTGTGCTTGCGGGTCTGCTCGCGACAGTGGCGACCCCAACGGTTGCACGCGCTCCGACGCGATCGCTGGTTCCCCCACCGCGCCCCGTGACCACGCCAACCGGGCGGGCCGTACAAGCGGCGACCCCTCAGCGCCCGTTGGTGGGTCTGGCTGATGTCCTGACGCGATCCGGCCTGAGCGGCGAGACGGCGCTGATCGCCATGGACGCGGAAACCGGCGAGGTGATCGAAGAACACCGCGCCAATCTGATGTTGCCCCCGGCCAGCACGGCCAAAGCGGTTACGGCCCTCTATGCCCTGCAAACGCTTGGGCCCGAGCATCGTTTTGTGACCCGCGTTCTGGCGCAGGGCGGCGCGATCGAGGGCGGCACCTTGCGCGGCGATCTGATCTTGCGCGGTGGGGGCGATCCGGTGCTGCAAACCTCTGACCTGGCGCAGCTGGCCAACCGCTTGATCGAAGCCGGGTTGCGGCGCATCGAGGGGCGGTTCCTGGTTGATGCCTCGGCGCTGCCGACCATCGAACAGATTGACCAGACCCAACCCGTTCAGGCGGGCTATAACCCGGCGGTGTCGGGCTTGAACCTCAATTTCAACCGCGTGCATTTCGCATGGGAAGTCGAGGGCGGACGGGCGACTGTCTCGATGGATGCGCGGTCCAATCAGGAAATCCCCAGCGTGTCGGCCATCGAAATCCGGGCGGTCTCGCGGGAAATGCCGGTCTACACGCATGAGTTGCGCCCGCAGACCGAACGCTGGACCGTCGCCAGCAGTGCGCTGCGGTCCTCGGGCTCGCGTTGGCTGCCGGTGCGCCGCCCGGCGGAATACGCCGGCGATGTTCTGCGCGCCTTGCTGTTGGCGCGCGGGTGCCGGTTGCCAGAGCCCGTGGTCGCGCAACCCTCGCAGGGGGGCACGATCCTGGCCGAGCATCACTCGGCCTCTTTGTCGCGCATCTTGCAGGAAATGTTGCAGTATTCGACCAATCTGACCGCCGAAACCGTTGGGCTTGCGGCGACCGTTCACAACGGCCACCGGGTGCGCGCGCTTGAGCCATCCGCCGCGCGGATGAATGACTGGGCGGCGGCGGAACACGGGGTGCGCGGCATGGGGTTTGTCGATCATTCCGGGCTGGGCGACGGTTCGCGCGTGTCGCCTCGTGCGATGGCCACCTATATGCGCAGCGCATGGCGGCAAGGCACGCTGCCGGGTCTGTTGCGCGATCACCCGATGCGCGACGCGCAGGGGCAGCAAATCCGCAACCATCCGATGTCCGTTCAGGCCAAAACCGGCACGCTGAATTTCGTCTCGGCGCTGACGGGCTACGCCGCGCCGCGCGATGGGCGCACGATCGTGTTCTCGATCATCAGCGCTGACTTGCCTCGGCGTCGGGCCATTCGCGAGGATACCAGCGAACGCCCTGCCGGAACCCGGGCCTGGAACGGGCGTGCGCGGCGACTGCAACAAGAGCTGATCGAGCGCTGGGGCCACGCGCAAGGCTGATGGCCGAAGCCGCGGGCAACGTTGCGTTTCGACCCTGTTCTGTTAATCATATCCCAATGTTGCAAGAAGGGGGTTCGCCATGCGTTTTGGCGTCGGTTTGGCAGTTCTGGGCGTCGGTGTCATCGGTCTGGGATGGTGGGCGCGGGTCGAATACGCGACGCATATGCAAGAGACGCTTCAGCTTTCGGCGCAGGCGGTCGTGGCGGAATCGGTGCATGGTGTCGAAGCCCGCGTCGAGGGCCGCGACATCCATATAACGGGCCTGGCGAACGGTGCCGCGGAACGCAATGCGCTTGTCGCGGCGCTCAACGAGATTCGCGGACGACGGGTTGTGACCGAGGATCTCGAGGTGCTTCCCTCGGTTGATCCCTTTGAAATGACAGCGATTTGGTTGGATGGCCGGTTGCAAACGCAGGGGTATGCCCCGACCCGTGCGGGGCAGGCCGCGCTGGCGGAACTGGGCGCCGAGGGGCTGACCCTGGCGGCGGGTGCCCCGGATGGGCAATGGGTTTCGGCGGTCTCGACGGCGATCACCGTGCTGCGCCAGTTGCAAGAAGGCCAGTTGGCCGTCGCCAACCGCCGCATGTCGATGAGCGGCGTCGCCCGCACCCCGGACGAGGGTGAAGCCGTCCGCGCCGCACTGGATGGATTGCCGGCGGGCTATCAGGCCGATCTGGGGTTGTCCTATCTCGATGACGGAACGCCGGCGTCCTATTCGCTGGGCTATTCCGCCGCCGAGGGCGGCTGGGTCGAGGGCAAATTGCCTCCGGGGCTTGAGGCCGCCGCGCTCGCCGAGGCGCTGGGATTGCGCGAGATCGAAGACACCGCCACGCAGGGGATTCTTGGTGACACCGGGCAAGTTCCGGCGGCGTTGAGCGCCTTGGCACCGTGGATGGCCGAGTTCGAGACACTTGATATCGCGGTTTCGCCCGACGGGACGGAGATTCAAGCCGGGTTCGGCGCGGGGGCTGATCTCGATCTGCTGCGGTCTGCGCTCGAGGCGGATTTGGCGGGCGCGGCGACGCTGACGGTTCTGAGCGTGACCTCGGAGCGGCGGGACGGCGCAGAGCGGGTGAATGCCGCAACCGGGCAAACCGAAGTTTTGCGCGGTGGCTTTTGGCTGCCCATGCCGGAGTTTGCGCCGAGTTCCGAGACCTGTGTCGCGGAAACGGACGCCGTTCTGGCCCGCAACCACATCGGCTTTGTCACCGGCTCGGCGCGGCTGGATGCGCGCGCCCGGAGCGCCGTGAATGCCTTGGCGTCGGTGCTGGGCGTCTGTCTGCGCGACGCAGACTTGCAGGCGGAAATCGGCGGACACACCGACAGCACCGGCAGTGACGAGGCCAATCTGGCGCTGAGCCTTGCGCGTGCCGAGGCGGTGCGGGTGGCGTTGGTGGCGCGGGGCGTGCCAGAGGCGGCGTTGCGTGCCGCGGGTTATGGTGCGACGCAACCGATTGCCGACAATGAAACAGAGGACGGCCGCGCGGCCAACCGACGCACGGCGGTGCGTTGGGTCGAGTAACATAAAGGTAGGAGGACGCAGTATGTTCCGGGGTTGGGGATTTCTTCTAGGCGAAATCTGGGTGCTCATCGCGCTGGCAGCGTTGTTGGGTCTGTTCATCGGCTGGATGCTCTGGGGGCGGCGCGGTGGCGTGGTGGCGGCATCCGGCGATACTGGCGAGGCGGCCCGGTTGCGCCGCGAGTTGGAAGCCAGTCGAACCCAGGCGCGCGATTGTGCACAGCGTGTCAAGGGGTTGGAGGCAGAGCTGGCGGCGGTGGCGGCGGCACCGGTGGCGGCACCCGTGGCGGCACCCGTGGCGGCGGTCGAGCCAGAGCCAGTGGTTGTGCCCGAGCCGGTGGTTGCGCCCGCGCCAGAGGCCGCGCCGATTGCCGAAATTGACCCGGCAGAGGTCGGCACCAAGCCGAGCACGCTGGACGCGGCGCGCGGCGGTCAGCCGGATGATCTGAAGCGGATCAAGGGGATCGGGCCAAAGCTGGAAACCCTGTGCAATCGGTTGGGGTTTTGGCATTTTGACCAGATCGCCGCTTGGACCGACGCGGAAATTGCCTGGGTCGATGCCAATCTGGAGTCGTTCAAGGGGCGGGTCACGCGTGACGACTGGGTGGCACAGGCCAAGGTGCTGGCAGCAAAAGCCAAGTGACGGCACTCAAGGCGGCACCGCAAACGGGGCGTCCTGGTGCCTCGTTTTGCCGTTTTCAGTGCATGAAACGCGCCCGCGCGCCGCGCTCGATCGCGGCGGCATGCAGACGGTCGATGTTCAACTCGAACCGTATCTCTTCCAGCAAGCGCAGCTCGCTTTGCGTCAGCGTGCCATCCGACGCGGCGATATCGCAGGCCAGGACATAGGCGGTTTCGACCAGCCGTTCGGGCAGTGCGTCGCGGATCAGGCCGAACAGCGCATCGAGGCCATCCTCGTCTTCCAGCAGGTCGAACACGGTCTGCGAAATGACCTTGATGCGGTCCGGGTCGAAACCCGCGAATATCGGCAGATGATCGACGATCTGCTCGATGGCCACCAATTCCGCGGTCCGGATCGCGGAATCCGCCACCGAGACTGTGATCATCAGTGCGACGAGGCTATCTTGCGGTGAAAGCGAGGGCGTGGCGTCATCCATGAGGGTCTGTGTCCTTTGTTGCAGGGGCAGAATATTGACGAGGGGCGGAGCGGGCAATAGGAAGCCTGAGTTATACCGCGTGGGCGCGGTTTGCCCACCTTTAAGAAAGTACGAGACATGACTTCTCTGCGTGACGCTGCGATGACCTCCAAAGCCTGGCCCTTTGAAGAAGCCCGCCGTTTGCTCAAACGCTTCGAGAAGGGCGGGCCGGAGAAGGGCTTTGTCTTGTTCGAGACCGGCTATGGCCCCTCGGGTCTGCCGCATATCGGCACCTTTGGCGAGGTCGCGCGCACCACGATGATCCGCCGCGCGTTTCAGGAAATCAGCGACATCCCGACGCGGCTGATCTGTTTCTCGGATGACATGGACGGGATGCGCAAGGTGCCCGACAACGTGCCCAATCGCGAAATGCTGCTGGAGAACCTGCAACGCCCGCTGACCTCGGTGCCCGATCCGTTCGGGGAATTCGACAGTTTCGGCGACCACAACAACGCGATGCTACGGCGGTTTCTGGACACGTTCGGCTTTGAGTATGAATTCATCAGCGCGACCGAGTATTACAAGTCCGGCCAATTCGACACCGTGCTGCTGCGCGCGGCGGAACGCTATGACGAGATCATGGCGGTGATGTTGAAATCGCTGCGCGAGGAGCGCCAGCAAAGCTATTCGTGCTTCCTGCCGATTCACCCGGATACGGGCCGTGTGCTCTATGTGCCGATCAAGGAGGTGAACGCCAAGGACGGCACGATCACCTTCGACGATGAGGACGGCAAGGAGTGGACGCTGCCGGTCACCGGCGGGCAGGTGAAGCTGCAATGGAAGCCCGACTTCGGCGCGCGCTGGGCTGCGCTGGATGTTGATTTTGAGATGTATGGCAAGGATCACAGCACGAATACGCCGATCTATGATCGCATTTGTGAAATTCTGGGGGGCCGCAAGCCCGAGCATTTCACCTACGAATTGTTCCTCGATGAAAACGGCGAGAAGATCTCGAAGTCGAAGGGCAATGGTCTGACAATTGACGAATGGCTGACCTATGCCAGCACCGAGAGCCTGTCGTATTTCATGTATCTCAAGCCGAAAACCGCCAAGCGGATGCATTTCGATGTGATCCCCAAGGCGGTGGATGAGTACCACCAGCAGCTGCGCGCGTTCCCGGATCAAACGCCCGAGCAGCAACTGGCGAACCCGGTCTGGCATATCCACGGCGGCAATCCGCCCGAGTCAAAAATGGTGGTGCCGTTTGCGATGTTGCTGAACCTGGCGTCGGTGGCGGGTGCCAAGGACAAGTCCGGCCTGTGGGGCTTCATCAAACGCTATGCGCCCGATGCCGCGCCCGAAACCCATGCCGATCTGGATCAGGCGGCGGAATTCGCCGTGCGCTATTTCCGCGACTTTGTGGCCCCCAAGCGGGTGTTCCGCCTGCCCGATGCGCAAGAGCGCGCGGCGATGGAGGATCTGGTGGCGCGTCTCAAGGCGTGGGATGGTGGGCTGGACGGTGACGCGTTGCAGTCGATGGTGTTCTCGGTCGGCAAGGACCATGATTTCGAGAACCTGCGCAACTGGTTCAAGGCGCTCTACGAGGTCTTGTTGGGTGCGTCCGAGGGCCCCCGGTTTGGCGGGTTCATCGCGCTCTATGGTTTGACCGAATCGGTGGCGCTGATCGAGAAAGGGTTGAACGGCGACTTGGTGACTCAAGGCGCCTGAGTGCCGAAAACGGAGGCGGCGATGACCCGAACCACCGGTTACGAGCCTCTGTTCACCCTCAAGCCCGTCGCGCCCGAGATCTGGGTCGTCGACGGGCCGATCCTCAAATTCTACGGCCTCCCGTTCCCGACGCGCATGGTGGTGGTGCGGCTGACGGATGGGGGGCTGTGGCTGCATTCCCCGATCCAGATGGATGATGGGTTGCTGCAAGCGTTGGCCGCTCTTGGTCCGGTGCAGCATCTGATGGCGCCGAACTGGATTCATTACGCCTTTGTCCCCGACTGGCAGCGCGCGTTTCCAAAGGCGCAGACCTGGGCCGCGCCGGGCGTGCAAGAGCGCGCCGGATCGCGTGGCTTGGCGTTGCGCGTTGATCACCAGATCACCGACCATGCGCCAGACGCCTGGGCCGGGCAGGTGGATCAATTGGTGGTGCCCGGCAGCCCGGTACACCGCGAGGCGGTATTCTTTCACCGGGCCAGCAAGACCCTGATCCTGACCGACCTGATCGAGAATTTCGAGGCCGCGAACCTGCCTGTCTGGCTGATCCCGCTGGCGTGGGCGGCGGGGACCCTCGACCCGGACGGCAAAGCGCCGATCGACATGCGCCAGACCTTTCGCAAGGGGCGCGAGGCGGCGCGGGGGGCGATTGAAACCATGTTGTCGTGGGAGCCAGAGCGCCTGATCATGGCGCATGGCCGCTGGTATGAAACCGGCGCAATGGCCGAGTTGAACCGCGCGTTTCGCTGGGTCTTGCGCTAGCCCGCGTCGGGCAGCGACAGCGCGCCCAACAACGGCTGCGCCAGTTCTCGGATCAGCTTGCGGCGAAAGGCTTCGGCAAAGCGGTCATGCGTCGGGGTGAATTCGGCGAAGGCGCCGAAGCCATGCAGAACATTCTCCTCGAACCAGTGCAGCACCTGCGATTCGTGCTCGCCAATCACCAGCGCATTGACCACGACGTCGCCGAAATCGGTGGTATCGTACACCCGGCGCGGCTCTGGGCCGTCATTGACCTGCCCGTCGCCCGCCATGTCCAGCGTATGCCAGTCGCAATCGGGCATGTCGGCCAGCAAGTTGCGGCCATAAAGCAGGGCGCTGCCGACGGCCGTCAGGCCCGAGTGTTGTCGTTGATGGGTCAGGACCTGCTGCGCGACGCGGTCAATGGCGGCCGCGCTGTCAAGAATCGTCCAACCGACAATCAGGGTCTGTTGGTGTTGCCCCGCCCATTCAAACAGGCTTATGGCCACGGGTTCCGGGCTGTTCAGGATCAGCGCGCGCACCTCGTGATCAAAGAGCGCCGCGACGATGGCGTCGTTTTGAAAGCGGTAATCCACCGCATCGACCGAGCGCGACACGTCAAAGCCCATCGCCAGCGCCAGACGGCAGGCCAGCGCCGACGCGGGCATCAGCACCAAGCCTGCAATCATGCCGACCATCAAAGAGAAATGCGCGAACATGGCGGTATCCTGACACATCGGCAGAGCGCTGTCTTGTGCCTGCAGGACCCAAACGCCGCCTGCCGAGGCGGGCGCAACGCACGGTGCCCTCAACCGCAATTAAACCCGGCTTGATACCTCAAGGGCGTGACAGTCGCAGTGCGCGATTTGCGTCTCTTTTGGGTTTTCAAGACAGGGGTCTGACATGAACAAGGCAGTGACCGAAGGGCTAATCCTGATGCCGCCGCCCTTTGCCGACGGTTTGAACGTTTGGTCAAGCGGCAACGGAACGCCAGGATCGGCCACCTATGACGGGGCGGCCAACGCGGCCTTTGTGCCCTCGGATCCCGATTTCGGGGGGTGTTTGGAGCTTCTCAAGACCTCGACCACGCAAAAATTGCGCTGGATGGGGCAATCGCCGATTCTGCCGGGCTGCTATTTGCGGGTCACGGCCAAGGTCAAGGCGGTCAGCGGCGCGTTGCCGACTGTTCAGATCGCGGGCTTCGCGGCCACTGCCGGCAATGCGGCGGTGTCGGGCGTAACGGTGTCCGGCCCGGCGGTTACGCTGACCACATACGGCGAGACCGTCGAGATCAGTGCAATCATCGGCACCAGCAACAAGGGCGGCGTCGATCTGAACTGGTCCGGGGTCCATCACGGATTCCTGGGGCTGGACCTGACCGGGCCGAACGGCGGCGTGGTGCGGATTGACGATATCGCCATCGAGGATGTCACCAGTTTCTGGCTGCGCGACATGATGGATTGGGTCGATGTGCGCGACTATGGCGCGGTCGGCAATGGGGTTGCCGATGACTATGCGGCCTTTGCCGATGCGGCCAGCGCGGCTTTGTCTTCGGGCCGGGCGTTGCTGGTGCCCGAGGGGGTGTTTTACATCGGACAGACCCTGACCCTGGAGATCCCGGTGCGGTTTCAGGGGCGTCTGGCGATGCCGGATGCCGCGCGTCTGCAACTGACGCAGAATTACGACTTTACCTCGTATTATGCGGCCTTCAAAAGCGAGGGCTTGGCGCTGCGCAAAGGTTTGCAGGCGCTGTTCCACTATACCGACCACGACACGTTCGACCTGTGCGGGCGCCGTATCATTCTGGATGCACCGATTGATGTTGCCAGCCTGACCGGGTTGACCTCGTATGCCATTCGGCGCGTCCTGCGCAATGGTCTGATCGAGATCAACGAGGGTACACCGTGGGATACGACCACCGTAACCTCGTGGGGGACCTATTCCAGCGCTCAGGCGACCACGCTGACCGGTGTCGGCAACGTGGCCAATATCCAGGTTGGCGCGCGGGTGTCGGGCACCGGCGTTGGCCGTGAAGTCTACGTCAAGGCGCGCAATATCTCGGCGCAGACCGTGACCTTGAGCCAGGCGTTGTACGGGGCGGCGGGCGCGCAAGTCTACACGTTCTCGCGGTTCCAGTATGTTCTGGACTTCTCGGGCTTTGATTATTTCGAGCGTTTCGAGCTGGACGGGATCGAGTTCCAGTGCAAGGGCGGGGCCAGCGCGGTGAACATGGCGACCGGCGGGCAGATTTTCACGGTGCGCGACTGCACGTTCAACCGACCCAAGGACAAGGCGATCACCTCGATTGGCTGGGCCTGTCAGGGGATGTTGATCGACAATTGCATGTTCATCTCGTCCGAGATGCCTTTGTCATCGCAAAGCCGGACCTCGATTGCGATCAACTCGAACGCCAACGACGTGAAGCTGCGTGACAACGTGGTGGTGCGCTTTGCCAGTTTCGCGGTGATGGCGTCGGGGTATCACCTGATTCAAGGCAACCACTTCTACCAAGGCGACAGCGAGCAAAACGCGGTCCGCACGCCGGGCATCGTGCTGACGTATCAAAACGCGATGACGCAGATCAGCGGCAACTATGTCGATAACTGTTTTATCGAACTGACCAACGAACACGACGCGACGCCCGCCTGGAACAACGAATTCAGTTTCGGCGGCATCAGCATCACCAACAACGTGTTCCTGGTGTCGAACGTGATCTCCAGCTTCCGCTTCGTTGTGGTCAAGCCCTATGGGCCAGGGCACTTTCTGTCGGGGATGACGGTGACCGGCAACACATTCCGCACGGTGAACGCCAGCGTCAACCGGGCCGAGGGCGTCGATACCACCCACGCCGATCTGAACTATGGCAGCTTTCGAAATGTGGTGTGGCAGCACAACACGTTCAACGGGATCAACACGCAGTGCGAAAGCCCGCTGGTGTTGCGCCACAACCAGACGACCGCGGCAACCAATTGGACCATCGGCACGGGCGGCAGGTTGCCGTTCAACGGCATGGCCCGCACGGTAACCGGTCTGGTGATGGAAGGTCAGGCGAACGGGCCAAGCAACGAGGTTCGAACCTCGATGCCCTATGTGAACGTCCAGCAGGGCAACAACAACGACCAGATCCGCCTGACATGGCCCAGCACGACGCGCGGCCGCGCGGTGGTCACGGTGCGGGTGGATTACCCGCTGTAACCAATCAGATTGCCGAAATCAGTGCCCTTGGGGGCGGTGCGGAAACGCGCCGCCCTTTTTCTTGTGGCGGCCCATAAAGTGATTCGGTTTTCGCCCCGAATCAGCGCTGCGCGCGTCGCGGCGGGGCGCCCGCGCTCTCGGGCTTTGATCTGCGGGGTGTGGTTGGTTTCAAGGGCGTGGCTTGACAATTCCGGGTGATTGGCGGTCTTTTGCCGAAGCGTTGACTTTTCCGTGACCGGCAGTTGGCTGAAAAACATGGCGGAATTGTGTCTGACGTTTACTCGATTGACTGATAGATCAAGAATTCAGTGAAGCAATTTACAAGAAATTCGTTGATTGAAAAAGAGTTACCACAAAATTGACCGATGCGCTAAAGTGGTTCCAACGGAGGAGAGCAGGACGGATGCGTGGCTTAGGTGCCAACGCGCGGCCTGCGGTAAGCTGGAGGAGCTTTCATGTCAGATCAGGCTCAATCGCGGACATATCCCGCATCTGCGGATTTCGTCGCTCAGGCACATGTCGATGCTGCGACCTATGAGACGATGTATGCAGACTCGATTTCGAACCCTGAGTCGTTCTGGTCCAAGCACGGTCAGCGCATCGACTGGATAAAGCCGTTCACCAAAGTCAAGAACACCTCGTTCGAGTTCGGCAAGGTTGACATCAAATGGTATGAAGACGGCGAATTGAACGTCTCGGCCAATTGCATCGACCGTCATCTGGCGACGCGCGGCGATCAGACGGCGATCATCTTCGAGCCCGACAGCCCCGATGAGCCCGCGCAGCACATCACCTACAAGGAGCTGCACACTCAGGTCAGCAAGATGGCCAACGTGTACAAGAAGCTGGGTGTGGGCAAAGGCGACCGCGTTGTCCTGTACATGCCGATGATCCCCGAGGCGGCCTATGCGATGCTGGCCTGCGCGCGGATCGGCGCGATTCATTCGATCGTGTTTGCCGGGTTCTCGCCCGATGCGCTGGGCGCGCGGGTCAATGGCTGCGACGCCAAACTGGTGGTGACGGCCGACCACGCCCCGCGCGGTGGCAAGGCGACCAAGCTGAAGGACAACGTGAACCAAGCGCTGCTGCACGAGACGCGCGATGTGAAATGCCTGGTGGTCAAGCGCACCGGCAATCAGATCGCGTGGCGCTCGGGCCTTGATTTCTGGTGGCACGAAGAGGCCGAGACCGTGGATGCGGTGTGCGAGCCGGTTGCGGTCAACGCCGAGGATCCGCTGTTCATTCTTTATACCTCCGGCTCGACGGGTCAGCCCAAGGGCGTTGTGCATACGACGGGCGGATATCTGGTTTATGCGTCGATGACGCATGAGATGACCTTTGATTACCATGACGGCGATGTCTACTGGTGCACCGCGGATGTGGGCTGGGTCACCGGTCACAGCTATATCGTCTATGGGCCGCTGGCGAATGGCGCGACCACGCTGATGTTCGAGGGCGTGCCGACCTATCCCGATGCGGGCCGGTTCTGGGCGGTCTGCGAAAAGCACAAGGTCAACCAGTTCTATACCGCGCCAACCGCGATCCGCGCGTTGATGGGTCAAGGCCCTGAGTTCGTGACGAAATACGACCTGAGCTGCCTCAAGGTTCTGGGCACGGTCGGCGAGCCGATCAACCCCGAGGCGTGGAACTGGTACAATGACGTGGTCGGCAAGGGCAAATGCCCGATTGTTGACACCTGGTGGCAAACCGAGACCGGCGGGCATCTGATGACGCCGCTGCCGGGCGCGCATGCGACCAAGCCGGGTGCGGCGATGAAGCCGTTCTTTGGCATCAAGCCGGTGGTTCTGGACCCGACGGCGGGCACGATCATCGAGGGCAATGGTGTCGAGGGTGTTCTGTGCATCGCCGACAGCTGGCCGGGCCAGATGCGCACCATCTGGGAGGACCACGAGCGGTTCCAGCAGACCTATTTTGGCGACTACAAAGGCTTTTACTTCACCGGCGACGGTTGCCGCCGCGACGCGGATGGCGACTACTGGATCACCGGGCGCGTGGACGACGTGATCAACGTCTCGGGCCACCGGATGGGCACCGCCGAGGTTGAAAGCGCGTTGGTCGCCCATTCCAAGGTCGCTGAGGCCGCGGTGGTCGGCTACCCGCATCCGATCAAGGGGCAGGGCATCTATTGCTATGTCACGCTGATGAACGGCGAGGAACCCTCGGAAGAATTGCGCAAGGAGTTGCGGAACTGGGTCCGCACCGAGATCGGCCCGATTGCCTCGCCCGATCTGCTGCAATGGGCGCCGGGCCTGCCGAAAACCCGCTCGGGCAAGATCATGCGCCGGATCCTGCGCAAGATCGCCGAGAATGATTTTGGCGCGCTGGGCGATACCTCGACTTTGGCCGATCCGTCGGTGGTTGACGATCTGATTGCCAACCGGATGAACAAGGGCTGACCGCATGACCAACCACATGACTCATCCGACCGTTCTGATCTTGCTGGGCCCTCCGGGGGCCGGCAAGGGCACGCAGGCCCGGATGCTCGAAGAAAAGTTCGGGCTGGTGCAATTGTCGACCGGCGATCTGCTGCGCGCCGCCGTGGCGGCTGGCACCAAGGCGGGCAAAGCCGCAAAGGCGGTTATGGAAGCGGGTGAACTGGTCTCGGATGCGATCGTTCTGGCGATCCTCAAGGATCGCTTGACCGAGCCCGACACCGCCAAGGGCGTGATCCTTGACGGGTTCCCGCGCACGCCGGGTCAGGCCGAGGCGCTGGATGCCTTGCTGGCCGAGCAAGACCTGAAAATCAGCGCCGCGGTCTCCATCGAGGTGGATGATGCGGCCATGGTCGAGCGGGTCTCGGGGCGCTACACCTGCGGGTCCTGTGGCGAAGGGTATCACGACAGTTTCAAGCAGCCGGTGAACGCCGGAACCTGCGACAAATGCGGAAGTACGGAGTTCAAGCGCCGTGCTGACGATAACGCCGAAACCGTGGGGGCCAGACTGACGGCGTACCACGCGCAAACGGCACCGCTGATTGCGTATTACGAGACCCGCGGAGTTCTGCGCACGGTCGATGGCATGTCCGCCATTGAGACCATCGCCGCCGATCTCGATGCGGTTGTGACGCAGGTATCAGCCTGATCAATTGCGTTGTCCGCGGGGCGAGGTGATTGAACAACAAGACGCGGGCATCCCGGGCGGGGTGCCGGCAGTGGGGAAAACGGGAGGACTACCATGTCTGACAAATCAGCGACCGCCTATTGGTCCGCGAATATCCGGCTCATCACCATTTGCCTGGTGATCTGGGCCCTTGCTTCATTCGGTTTCGGCATTCTTCTTCGTCCGATGCTTTCGGGCATCGCAATCGGCGGCACCGACCTCGGCTTCTGGTTCGCGCAGCAAGGCTCGATCCTGGTGTTCTTGGTCCTGATCTTCTTTTATGCCGCGCGCATGAACAAGATCGACCGCGAATTCGGCGTTGACGAGCAATAAGGGATCAGGGGACAGATGGATCAATTCACACTCAATCTGATCGTGGTGGGCGCGTCGTTCGCTCTCTACATCGGTATCGCGATTTGGGCCCGTGCAGGCTCAACATCAGAATTCTATGCCGCCAACCGTGGGGTGCACCCCGTTCTGAACGGGATGGCGACCGCCGCGGACTGGATGTCGGCCGCGTCGTTCATCTCGATGGCCGGTATCATCGCCTTCGTTGGCTATGACAACTCGACCTATCTGATGGGGTGGACCGGCGGCTATGTGCTGTTGGCACTGCTGTTGGCGCCATACCTGCGCAAATTCGGCCGTTTCACGGTTCCGGACTTTATCGGTGACCGGTTCTATAGCCAAACCGCGCGCATTGTGGCCGTTGTCTGCTTGCTGACCATCTCGATCACCTATGTGATTGGCCAGATGGCGGGTGCCGGCGTTGCGTTCTCGCGCTTCCTCGAAGTCAGCAGCTCGACCGGCCTGTGGATCGCCTCGGGAATCGTGTTTGTCTATGCGGTTCTTGGCGGCATGAAGGGCATCACCTACACGCAGGTTGCGCAGTATTGCGTGCTGATCGTGGCCTATACCATCCCGGCGATCTTCATCTCGCTGAACCTGACCGGCAGCTTCCTGCCGCAAATCGGCCTGTTCAGCAATGACGCGTCGGGTATGCCGCTGTTGGCAAATCTTGATGGTCTGCTGACCGATCTGGGCTTCCGCACCTACACCGAGCATCACTCGAACACCCTCGATATGGTTCTGTTTACCCTGTCGCTGATGATCGGTACGGCGGGTCTGCCACACGTCATCATCCGCTTCTTCACCGTGCCGAAAGTGTCGGATGCGCGTGCGTCGGCGGGTTGGGCATTGGTGTTTATCGCACTGCTCTACACGGTTGCTCCGGCGGTTGGTGCGATGGCGCGCATGAACATCATCACCACGATCTACCCGAACGGGATTGATCAGCCGTCGCTTGCCTATGATGCGCGGCCTGACTGGATGCACAACTGGGAGCACACCGGTCTCCTTGGGTTCGAGGACCTGAACGGCGACGGCCTGATCCAGTACTACAACCCCTCCGACGCTTTTGCCGCTACGGCAGCAGAGCGTGGCTGGAACGGCAACGAAGTCGTCAACTTCAACCGCGATATTCTGGTTCTTGCGAACCCTGAAATCGCGCAACTGCCGGGTTGGGTGATCGCGTTGATCGCGGCCGGTGGTCTGGCAGCGGCGCTGTCGACGGCGGCAGGTCTGTTGCTGGCCATCTCGTCGGCGGTCTCGCATGACCTGATCAAGTCGGTGATCAATCCGAACATCTCGGAAAAGGGTGAAATGCTGGCGGCGCGTCTGTCGATGGCCGTGGCGATCCTGGTCGCGACGATCCTCGGGCTCAACCCTCCGGGCTTTGCGGCGCAGGTCGTGGCGATTGCCTTCGGTCTGGCAGCAGCATCGCTGTTCCCGACCATCATGATGGGCATCTTCTCGAAGACCATGAACTCGACCGGTGCGGTCGCGGGTATGCTCGTCGGTTTGATCGTCGAAGCGGTCTACATCTTCACCTATGTGGGCTGGTTCTTCATCCCCGGCACCAACATGCTGGAGAACAACGCGGCAAACTGGCTGTTCGGCATCTCGCCGGCCTCGTTTGGCTCGGTTGCGGCGGTCCTGAACTTCCTGGTGGCCTACATCGTTCTGGCGATGACCAAGCCCGCTCCGAAAGAGATCCAGGAACTGGTGGAATCGATCCGCGTGCCACGCGGTGCCGGTGGCGCCCAGGCGCACTGAGCCACGGCTTTATCACAAAGAGGGGCGCTGCCCGCGCCCCTCTACCCCAAGTCAAGTACGCAGGTGTATGATGGATCCGCAGATCGAAACGTTGATCGCTTTCCTGGAAACGGTACACCCGTATGACAGCCTGCCTCAGGATGAATTGGCGCAAGTCGCCGGTTTTTTCAGCCGCAGGGACTATCCCGCCGACACGGAAATCTATGCCACCGGCGAGCCGTTGGACGGCATCTATCTGATCGAGCGCGGCACGGTCGAGATTTCGGATATCAACGGCGTTGTCGTGTCGATCCTCGGGCCGCGCAACACGTTTGGCGAACGGGGCTTGCTGCGTGACGGGCTGGCCGTGACCACGGCGCGCACCACCGAGGCCTCTGTCGTGTTGCTTCTGCCCGAGGATGAGTTGCACCGCCTGATGGCGCGCTTTGCGGCATTCGAGCGGCTGTTCAACCGATCCCGCCCGTCTGAAACGCGGACCAACGACCTGAGCACGCTGAAAGTGTCGGACCTGATGGCACGCAAGCCGATCACGGTGACGCCCGACGCCAGCATCACCGATGCGGCGAAACTGATGCGCGACAACCGCATTTCCAGCCTTGCGGTGACCGTCGATGGCACCTTGCTCGGGATCCTCACCACCCGTGACCTTGCGTTCCGCGTGCTGGCCGAGGGTCTGAGCGGCGATACCGCCGTCAGCACGGTGATGACGGTTGATCCCCTTGCGCTAAGCCCGGACTCTCTGGGCTCTGACATTCTTCACACGATGTTGGAGCGGCGGATCGGCCATATTCCGGTGGTTTTCGACGGCAAGCTCAAAGGCATCGTCACCCAGACTGACCTCACACGGTTTCAGGCCGTCAGCTCGGCGCAATTGGTACGCGATGCGGCGGTGTCGAATTCGGCCGAGGAAATGGCCAAAGTCACCGCCCGCATTCCGAAACTCCTGCAACAACTGGTGACCTCGAACAACGCGCATGAGGTGGTGACACGACTGATCACCGATGTCGCCGACACGGTGACGCGTCGCCTGCTGAAACTGGCCGAGGCCAAATTGGGGGAACCGCCGGTGCCCTATCTGTGGCTGGCCTGTGGATCGCAGGGGCGCCAGGAGCAAACCGGCGTCTCGGATCAGGACAATTGCCTGATCCTGGACGACTCCGTCACGCCCGACGACATGCCATATTTCAAGGCGCTCGCCAAATTCGTCTCGGATGGGTTGGACAAGGCCGGTTATTTCTATTGCCCCGGCGACATGATGGCCACGGCCGATCGCTGGTGCCAGCCCGTCAGCATTTGGCGGCGCTATTTTCAGAACTGGGTCGCCTCGCCCAGTCACGAGGCGCAAATGCTGGCCTCGGTGATGTTCGATCTGCGGCCGATCGGCGGACAAACCCGGCTGTTTCGCGACCTGCAGGCGGAAACGCTGGCCAATGCCTCGAAAAACTCGATTTTCGTCGCGCATATGATCTCGAATTCGCTCAAGCATCAGCCACCGCTGGGCTTGTTGCGCGGCTTCAGCACCATCCGCTCGGGCGAGTACAAGAACCACATCGACATGAAGCTCAACGGTGTGGTGCCGATTGCGGATCTGGCCCGCATCTATGCGTTGCAGGGCAGGTTGACCGAGGTCAATACCCGCGCCCGCATCCTTGCGGCTGAATACGCGGGTGTGGTGTCGGTGTCGGGTGCCCGAGACTTGATCGAGGCCTATGACCTGATCGCGCGGCTGCGCCTCGAAGGGCAGGCGGCCTTGGTCAAATCGGGTCGCAAACCGGACAACTTCCTGGCGCCGTCAGATTTGTCCGATTTCGAGCGTAGCCATTTGCGCGACGCTTTCGTTGTCGTGCGCACCATGCAATCGGCCCTCGGGCAACGCGCGGGTGCGTTGGGGTGACCACGCCCCACAGCCTGAGTGCAAAAAGGAGAGACAATGATCATTGATTTCGTGGGCGCATTTGCAACCGGCTTCGGATTGATGGGCGTTGTCATGCTGTTGAACCGGCTAACCGGGCAACGGCTGGGACGCTGGGTCTATCCGGCGACAGTCGCTCTGGGCATGGTCGGCTTTACCGTTTGGTCCGAATATACTTGGCCCACGCGGACGGTCGAGGGGTCGCCACAGATGCGCCTGGCCTCGCACAATCAGCAAAGCGTCCTTTATCGACCCTGGACCTATATCTGGCCCCAGATCACGCGCTTGATTGCCATTGATCAATCGCAAACCCACATCCATCCGGCGCAGCCCGGGTTGGTCATGACGCAGGTGGTGCTGATCGGGCGATGGGAGCCGATCCGCGTCGCGGGCATGGTGTTTGATTGCGACAACAATGCGCGCGTCGATCTGGTGGAGGGCGTTGAATTGAATGCGGACGGAACGCTGGAGGGGGCGAGCTGGCGCGCGTTAGAGGCCGACGATGCCGTCTTGAACACGGCGTGCGCGGTGGGTGAGGAGATACGACATGAGCGAGGCGACAACACCTAAATCCATCCTGGTCATCGAGGACGAAGACAACATCGCCATCGCCCTCGACTATTTGATGACCCGCGAAGGATATTCGCAAAAGCGTATCGCGACCGGGGCGGGGGCTGTTGACCTGATCCGCGAGATGCGCCCCGATCTGGTGCTGCTGGATGTGATGCTGCCCGAGGTCTCGGGTTATGAAATCTGCCAGAATGTGCGCATGGATGCCAGTTTGAACGACGTCAAAATCCTGATGATGACGGCGCGCGGCTCGGCGATGGAGCGGCGAAAGGGGCTGGCGATGGGGGCGGATGGCTTCATTTCGAAGCCGTTCGAGCTCAAGGCCCTGCGCGCCGAAGTCCGGCGGATCCTGGCAGGCGAGCCGTCGCCCGATGGCGAGCAGACCACGCCAGACGGGGCGGCGCGCCATGCTTGATCGCCTCAGCCTGCGGATCCGCATCTTGTTGTTCTTCGCGCTCTTGGCGGCGGGGGCAATCGGCGCAATCATCGCAGGGCTGTGGGTTGGCATGGCGCGGGCCGGACTGGACGCGCCGACGCCGGAAATCATCCAGGGGGGGTTGATCGCGATCTTGTTGACCACGGGTTTGGTGGTCTGGGTCTGGTTCCTGTTCGACGCGAATGTGGCGCGCGCCATCGACAGTCTGGCCTCGGCGATCCGGGCGCGGGTTCATGCGGGGATCGACCATGATCTGGCGGCCGAGGCGAGCGCCGCGCGCTATCTGGGTGACCTGGCCCCGGCGGCGGCGGCGGTAACACGCTCGCTGGCGCAAACCCGCAGCGCCTTGGCGGAATCCGTCGCGCGCGAGACAACCCGGCTGGCCGCCGAGAAAACGCGGCTGGAAACGCTGCTGGCGGATGTTCCCGTGGCGGTCTTGTTGTGCACCGCCGAGCATCAACTGGTTTTTTACAATGGGCAAGCCGTTGATATCCTGGGAGAAGGTTCCGCCCCTGGACTTGACCGACGGCTGCTGGACTACCTGCGCGAAGGGCCGATCAAACATGCCTATGACCGCTTGTCGGTCGCCGGTGATCCGGATTTGGCGTCGGATCTTCTGTGTGCAACGGTCAGTGGCGGGCGCTTGCTTGCCGGGCGGATGCGGGTGCTGCGGCGGCGCGAGGAGGGCATCGCGCCGGGCTATGTCCTGACGCTGCGCGATGTCACCGCAGACATTGCCGCCCACACGCGGCGCGATGCGCTGCTGACCGAAATCTTTGACCGGGTGCGCCGTCCGGCGGCGAATTTGCAAACCGTGATCGGCGTGATGGCCGAGCTGGACGGCGCGCAAGACGTGCCGGATCTGGCCGCTGCCATGCGCGATGAAATCAGTGTCCTGACCCGCGCGGTCACCGATCTGGGTGCGCGGTATGACAGCATTCAGGCGGATTGGCGGCCACTGGTCAACACCCGCTCGGCCGATCTTCTGGACGGGCTGGAGGCCAGATTTCAGGCCCAGACCCTGACGCTATCCAGCGAAGGCCCGGACCTGATCCTGCAGGTCGACGGGTTCGAGATCATCGCCTTTTGGTCGTGGTTGGCTGGCCGGATTGCTGCCGACGGATTGGCGAGCTCTTTCGCGATGATCCTGGCGGAAGAGGACGGCCCCGGCGCGATGATGCGTCTGACGTGGCAGGGCGAGGCGTTGTCTGTGGGGCGTCTTGATCGCTGGCTCTTTGACCCGATGGGGCGTGACACCGGCGAGCTGACGGCGCATACGATCCTGCAAACGCATGGCACCGAAACCTGGCCCGAGAGCTTGCCGGATGGCCGTCACGCCGTGGCCTTGCCGATCCGTGCGGCGCGTCGCGCGGGTCGCCGTCCGCCGCCGATTGCGCGCAAAGTGACCTATGATTTTGACCTGTTGTCGAAAGCCCGCAACGCGGCGGTCGCCGATACGAGACTTGAGGATCTGACCTTTGTGGTTTTCGACACCGAGACCACCGGGCTGACGCCGTCAACCGATTCCATCGTGCAGATCGCCGCGGTCCGGTTGGTGAACGGCAAGAAGCTGGACAACGAAGTGTTCGACACGCTTGTGGACCCCAAGCGACCCATTCCGGCGTCCTCCACGGATGTCCACGGGATCAACGACAGCATGGTGGTCGGCGCGCCCGATATCATCGAAGCCGGTCGCAAGTTTCACAAATTCGCCGAGGGCTCGGTGTTGATTGCGCATAACGCGCCGTTTGATATGGAGTTTTTGCGCCGACAAGAGGCCGGGATCGGCAAAGCGTTCGATCATCCGGTTCTGGACACGGTGCTGTTGTCGGCGGTGGTCTATGGCCAGTTGGAACAGCATTCGCTCGATGCCTTGACCGCGCGATTGGGGATCACCATTCCGGAAGAGGCCCGCCACACCGCGATCGGTGATACGATCGCCACCGCCGATGCCTTTCTGAAACTGGTGCCGATGCTGCGGGCGCGGGGGCTGGAAACCTTTGGTCAGGTCGTTGCCGAGGTGCGCAAACATGGCCGGTTGCTGAAAGATCTGAACGGGTAGCGTTGCGCGATGGTGCGTGCAAGCACACACCCTACGGCTGGCATTTACGGATAGCGATGACAGGCTTTTGCCGGACCGATTGCCGCGAGGCGTATCGAGGACGGTCTGGTCCTTGCGCTGGCGGTGTATCGCTGCATCCGGCGTGGGCGGTGCGTTTGGCAGCGTCAGACATGCAACAAGGGCCGGGGAAACCCCGGCCCTTTGATGTCGTGTGATCCTGTAGATCAGTCCTTGGAGGCGGCCAGTTTGACCACAGGCTTTGCCTCGGGCTGCGCCACTGGCGTGGCGTCGACATTGGCTTTGGCCTCGTGCTTGCTGTGCCGATCCATGAAATTGAGGACCAGGGGGCGGATATTGTTGCGCCAGCTGGACCCGGCAAAGATGCCGTAATGGCCTGCGCCCGGCTCAAGATGTTGCGCCTTTTTCGACTCGTCCAGACCTGTCAGAAGGTCCAAGGCCGCCAGGCATTGCCCGGGAGCCGAGATGTCATCGTTGGTCCCTTCCACGATTTTCACGGCGACATTGGTGATCTTGCCCATGTCGATCTTGTGGCCGTTGACGACAAACTCGTTTTTCGCGATTTCACGACCTTTGAAGATGCGCTCGACCGTCGACAGATAGAATTCAGCGGTCATGTCCATGACGGACAGATACTCATCGTAGAAGCGGTTGTGGTCGTCGCGCTCGCTGTCGAGGCCGCGTGCGGCGGCGATGATCTTGTCCGAAAAGGCCTTGGCGTGACGTTCGGCATTCATCGAAATAAAGCCCGAGAGTTGCATCAGTCCAGGATAGACCTGACGACCGACACCGGCAAATTTGAAGCCGACGCGCTGGATGGCAAGGTGCTCCAGCTGGCCCATCGTCACACGACGGCCAAAGTCGGTGACTTCGGTCGCGTTGGCGTCTGGGTCGACCGGGCCGCCGATCAGTGTCAGGGTCAAGGGCTGTGCTTCGGGCTCTTGCTCGGCCAGCATGGCGGTTGCGGCGAGCGCCAGAGGCACCGGCTGACAGACCGCGATGACATGGGTGTCGGGGCCAAGATGTTTCATGAAATCAACGACATACTGCGTGTAGTCTTCGATATCGAACTTGCCCTCGGAGACCGGGATGTCGCGGGCGTTGTGCCAATCGGTGACCCAAAGCTCTGCGTCGGGCAACAGGCTGGCGACAGTCGAGCGCAGCAGTGTCGCATAGTGGCCAGACATTGGCGCGCATAGCAGGATGCGGCGCTTTTTCTCGCGGCGGTTCTGGACATGGAACCGCACCAGATTGCCGAATGGACGCTCGATCTCGACCTTGGTTTGCACCAGATGATCGCGGCCTTCGTCGCCGACAACGGTGCGGATGCCCCAGGCCGGCTTGATGGTCATGCGCGCAAAGCTGCGCTCGGTGACGCGACCCCAGGCCGACATAACCTTGAACATAGGATGCGGCACCATGCCGAAAATCGGATACGAGGCCATTGCTCGTGCCGATGCGCCCAACCATTCGTTGGTATTTCGCATCGTTTCCATCAAGTCATAGGTGGCCATTTGTTTCATTTTGGTCTCCAAATACGCTAGAAGCGTATGAACTCCGTGCTTCCCCCAATGGGGCTGCCGGTTTATGCTGCACTGCAGGATAGTAAGGGGAGAGAGTGGGTATGGCAACTTCTGAATATGAGAATTCCGAAAATCTGGATAAGATGGGTGCCAATCTGGCGAGGATTGAGGCTTTGACGCAACGATTGGTTGCTGCGTTTGCAAAGAAGCAACCCCAGCGTCAAGACCTGCAAGGCCCGGATCCCGCGCTCTATATGTCGGCGGCCACTGCATATTGGACCGAAATGATTAAGAATCCCTCCAAGGTTTTGGAGAGTCAGGTCGAATATTGGGGCAAAACCCTCAAACATTTCGTTGAAGCACAAGAAGCGCTGCGGGGCGGCACACTGGCCGCGCCGGAAGACCACACCCCCGATGACAAGCGATTCGCGAACCCGCTGTGGAAAACGCACCCGTATTTCAACTACATCAAGCAACAATACACCTTGTCGAGCCAGGCAATCGAAAAGGCGATTGCCGATATCGAGACGCTGAACCCGCGCGAAAAGACCCGGTTGGAGTTCTTCGGCAAGCAGATCCTCGACATGATGGCGCCAACCAACTTTCTGAGCACCAACCCCGATGCGCTGATGAAAGCGGTTGAGACCGAAGGCGAGAGCCTCGTTCTGGGTCTGGAAAACCTCGTGCGCGATATTGAAGCCAACAACGGCGAATTGCTGGTGACGCTGGCGGACCGGGAAGCCTTCAAGGTTGGCGGCAATATCGGCACCTCGGAAGGGGCGGTCGTGTATCGCAACCGGATGTTTGAACTCATCCAGTACAAGGCACAAACCGAGCAGGTTCACGAGACTCCGTTGCTGATTTTCCCGCCCTGGATCAACAAATTCTACATTCTTGACCTCAAGGCGCAGAACAGCCTGATCAAATGGACGACGGAGCAAGGCTATACCGTGTTCATCGTCAGCTGGATCAACCCGGACGCCAGCTATGCCGATGTCGGCATGGACACCTATGTCGAAGAAGGGTTCCTGGAGGCGATCGCCAAGGTCAAGGAAATCTGCAACGTCAAGACCATCAACACCATTGGCTATTGCATTGCCGGCACCACCTTGAGCCTGACGCTGGCCTTGATGAACAAGCGCAAGGACAAGTCGATCAAATCCGCGACCTTCTTTACGGCGCTAACGGATTTCTCGGACCAAGGGGAAACCGGGGTGTTCCTTGACAATGACTTCGTTGACGGCATCGAGGCCGAAGCGCGCGAGCATGGGTATCTGCGCGCCTATTATATGACCAAGACTTTCAGCTACCTGCGCTCGAACGACTTGATCTATGGCCCCGCGATCCGCAGTTATATGCTGGGTGAAGCACCACCCGCGTTCGATCTTTTGTACTGGAACGGCGACGGTGCCAATCTGCCGGGCCGCATGGTGGTCGAGTACCTGCGCGATCTGTGTCAGAGCAACAAGTTTTGCGAAGACGGCTATGTGCTGCTTGGCGAGACCGTCAAGATCAGCGACGTCAAGGTGCCGGTTTGCTCGGTTGCCTGCGAGACCGATCACATTGCCGCCTGGCCATCCTGTTTCCGCGGCGTGGCGCAAATGGGGTCTACCAACAAGACATTCATCTTGTCGGAATCGGGCCATATCGCCGGGATCGTGAACCCGCCGTCCAAGAAAAAGTACGGGCACTATACGTCGGACGCGCCCATCGCGGACCCTGAGACTTGGCTTGCCGATGCCGATTACACCGAAGGCTCGTGGTGGCCACGGTGGGAATCATGGCTGCGTGAGCGGTCTGGCAAGATGATTCCGGCGCGCGACCTGCCAGACGAGGTGCTTGCACCGGCGCCGGGCACTTATGTGGTGGCAAAACCACAAGGGTGATCAAGGCTTTGCAACTTTTATGCTGCACCGCAGAAAAAACCCTTGATTTTCTGCGGTGCAGCATGTAGGTATCTCTCATACGCAATGACCCGGATCATCGGGCGGCGAGCAAGGAGAATTATCATGGCTACCAACGATTTCGCAAAGCAGATGCAAGACTTCATGGGCGCGTTCCCGGTCGACACCAAAGCAATGCAGGACGCATTCAAGAACCAGGCTGCTCTGGGCGAGAAAATGAGCAAGGTTGTTCTGGAAGCTGCTGAAAAGTCGGCTGACATTTCGACCAAATGGACCAAAGCGGCTCTGGGCAAGGTCGGTGACGTTGCTTCGGTCAAGGAAGACCCGGCAGCGTACTCGAAGTCGATCAGCGACTTCGCGTCGAACTCGGCTGAAATGGCCTCCGAGCACATGGCGGCTTTCGCCGAGATCGCCAAGCGCGTTCAGATGGACACCGTCGAGTTGATGCTGGCGGCTGGCAAGGACATGTCGGCCGAAGCACAAGCGGCAGTTCAAAAGGCAACCGCCGACGTGACCGCTGCTGCGAAAAAAGCAACGTCGACGAAGTGATTTGCGACGGGATCAGAGCCTGGCTCTGAACCGATCTGACAGATTGACGGCGGATCGCATGGCGGTCCGCCGTTTTCTGTTTCCGAGGCCAGAACGACGTGCAAACGCAGCATTGAAATTTCACTTTATGCCGGATTTCGCGGGATTCGGCGGATTGAATTGTAAAAATACCGCAAGATTTGTCTTTTTGCGTGGCATATGGGTGCAGTGCGGCGAAGAAATCTGTTTCGCGGCGACGGATAGAGGGCTACTCTTGCCGCAATGCAACGGAAAACCAAAAAAGGGGCTCGGCAATGTCGGAAAGCTCAAAACCGCTCCTGATCAAACGCTACGCCAGTCGCAGGCTCTATAACACCGAGAGCAGCGATTATGTGACGCTCGAGGATATCGCCGGGTTTATCCGCGCGGGCCGTGAAGTGCAGATCATTGACCTGAAAAGCGGGGATGATCTGACGCGTCAATATCTGCTTCAGATTGTTGCGGACCATGAAAGCCGTGGCGAAAACGTTTTGCCACTGGATGTTCTGACCGATCTGGTGCGCAGCTATACCGCCCAAGCGCAAAGCGTCGTGCCCGAGTTTCTGTCGATGTCCTTTGACATGCTGCGACAGGGGCCGACGAAAATTGCCGAGCAGATCACCACGATCAACCCGCTGATGAAGCAAATGTCGGCGATGCCGGGGTTTGACGCCATGCGCCGTCAGCAACAAGCGTTCATGGAATCGATGATGTCGGGCTGGCCCAAGATCCCCGGGGCGGGCAAAGAGGACGACAGCGCAGCAGAGCAACCCGCCGACCCCGACGCCGAGGATCTTTCGGAAATCCGCCGTCAGCTTGCTGCGCTGGAAGCCAAGCTGACGAAGATGGGCAAGTAAACGCGCGTCGCGATCCCGATTGCCGGGATCGCAAAGTGTGCGTTTTGCGCTCAGGTCACCGGCCGCGCCCGCGTCGACGACCACCACCCTCGCTGCCTTGGGTATTGTGCGCCAAAACCGGAATTGTGACCAGTTTCGACAGGTTGGGGAAGGCGTCGGTCGCGTGCGGAATCGCGGAAGCATTGACAAAATGCTCCTGAAAACGTGGCTCGATCGCCGTCTCGACCTTGTGTATCTGTTTGACCTGCGCCTCGATCCCGGCCCGTGAGGCGATGTTGCACAGCGCCAACCGCGCCCCCGTTCCCGCCGCGTTGCCCGCGCTGGTGACCTTGTCCAACGGGCAATCCGGGATCATTCCCAGAATCATCGCGTGTTTCGCGCTGATATGCGCGCCAAACGCCCCGGCCAGAACAACGCGGTCCACGGTTTCGGTGCCGAATTCGTCCATCAACAGCCGCGCCCCGGCATAAAGCGCCGCCTTGGCCAGTTGGATCGCGCGGATATCGCCCTGTGTGACGGTGATCCGGGGGCCGTTTTGCGCGGTGCCGTCATGGATCAGGTAAACATGCGTGCGCCCCTCGGGCTCGCAGCGCGTGGTGCCGGTCTGGTCCGGCCCGCCAATCAACCCCGCCCCATCGACAATGCCGTTGAGCCGCATCTCGGCGATGGCCTCGATGATGCCCGACCCGCAAATGCCGGTGATGCCGGTTGATTCGGTGGCGGCGGCAAAGCCCGGGTCATCCGACCACAGGTCAGAGCCGATCACCCGGAACCGGGGTTCTTTGGTGATCGGGTCGATTTCGAGATGTTCGATGGCCCCGGGGGCGGCGCGCTGTCCGCTGGAAATCTGCGCCCCCTCAAAGGCCGGGCCGGTGGGTGATGAGCAGGCCAGAACGCGGGTCTTGTTGCCCAGCAGCAGCTCGGCATTGGTGCCGACATCGACGATCAGCACCAGATCCTCCGAAGTTTGCGGTGCCTCGGACAGCGCCACCGCCGCAGCATCCGCGCCAACATGGCCGGCGATACAGGGCAGGGTATAGAACCGTGCCGCGGGGTTCAGCGCGGTGAGGCCCACCTCGGACGCCGCCAGCGACAGCGACGACGAGGTTGCCAGGGCAAAGGGCGCCTGACCCAGTTCAACCGGGTCAATCCCCAGGAACAGGTGATGCATGACCGGATTGCACACCAAAACGGTTTCCATGATGGCGCCCGGCTCTATCCCGGCCTCGCCCGCAACCGATTGCGCCAAGGCATTGAGCGCCAGACGCACGGCCTCGGTCATTTCCACGTCGCCGCCGGGGTTCATCATGGCGTACGAAACGCGGCTCATCAGGTCCTCGCCAAACCGGATCTGCGGGTTCATCACCCCGCCCGAGGCCAGCACGCGCCCATCGCGCAGATCGCACAGATGGGCGGCGATGGTGGTCGATCCAAGGTCGATCGCCAGCCCGCACAGGTCGCCCTCATAGAGCCCCGGCCAGATGTCGAGAACCCGCGCCGGGCCGTTCTGATGGTCCTTGAACAAGGCGACCGTCACCGCCCATTTCCCTTTGCGCAGAACGGGTTGCAGCTTGCGCAGCACGGACAACCCGGCAACGATGCCCTCGATCTGCCATTGCTCGCGGAGCGCGTCCGACAGTCGCTCCAGATCGCCGGAAGGTTCGTGCATGTCGGGTTCCGCAACCTCGACGTAATACAGCCGCGTCGCCGGGTCCATTTCCACGACCCGCGCCGACGCAGCCTTGCGCACCACCTGCCGATGCAACTGGCTTTCGGGGGGCACGTCGATCACCACATCGCCCATGACCTTGGCCTGACAGCCCAACCGCCGCCCGTCGAGCATGCCGCGCTTGTCCTTGTAACGCTGTTCGACGGAATTCCACTCGCTCAGCGCCGTCGCCGAGACCGTGACGCCATGCTTGGGAAATTCGCCAATTCCGGGCGAGACCTGACATTTGGAGCAAATGCCACGGCCGCCACAGACCGAGTCGAGATCAACACCCAACTGGCGCGCGGCCGTCAGCACGGGGGTGCCCATGGCAAAGCGCCCGCGCTTGCCCGATGGCGTGAAGATTACCAACGCGGTGTCTGGTGTCTCGGCGGTCATGCTTTGGTTCCATTCCTAAGTCTGCGCCGCACCATACCGTGCGTGCCGGGAAGGGAAAGGGGGGCCTGCGACGCGGCCCTGCCCGAAAGCGACCGAGAACGGGGGATCAGGCGACGGGTTGCACAACCTCGGCCATGATCCCCGCCTCGGCGATGAGGGCGATCAGCACCTCCACATGACGCGCCGCGCGCCAGGGGGTGCCGATTTCGTGTGGGGGGCGGGTGCGCATCTCGTTTTGCCAGGCTTCCAGTTCAATCAAGGCGCGCACCGTCGCCACGCCGGGGGGCGGGGTTGCGGGCACACGCAAAATGCGGCGCAGATCGGTGTTGCGGTTGTAGTCCCTCGTGCCGTGACGGGCGGTGCGCAACAACAACTGCGGGCGCTTGATGCGGGCGAGGGTTTGCAAAACGGTCACAATCGATTCGCGGTCTTGGCAGCTCATGCAGGTTTTCCTCGGGCTAGGGGTCCAATATCCGAGCACCATGACACAACCTAAGCGGGTGTTGCGTTTTGCATTTGCGGCACCGTTCGCCCCCTTCAACGAATGTTTGCGAATTGGTAACGAAATTGGAGAACGCGACGGTGGTTAACAAACTCGTAACAAATGCACGTCTAGGTTGTATGGTTAACGATTTGGAAACCAGTGTCTCTTCTGTGATTCCGGTGCTGCCACGCCGGTGCCGCAGGTTGGAAACACGGTGTGGCAAGGCGAGCGAGGACTATATGACAGCCAATCTCACGACGATCGGCAAGCTCCCGGATTGGGTGCCATCGGCGGTGCGTTTGTATCTGAGCCATACCGAGAACGGTTGCTCGTTGCGTGAAATCGCGCGTGCCGAAGGGGTGCATGCGTCAACGGTCTTGCGCCAGGTTCGCCGTTTCGAAAACCGTCGCGATGATCCACTCGTTGATTGCGCTTTGGGCCGGCTGTTGGAGCCTGCGCCCGAGGCGCAGGGCCAAACAGAAAGTCGCGACATGCACCATACGCCGCCGCCCGTCCCCAAACGCCTGCCCGTAGACGAGGCGACGCTGAACGCAGAAGCCCAACGCATCTTGCCGCGCCTCGCCGAACCGGGCGCGGTGATGGCGGTGGCGCAGGACATGGAGCGCGCCGTGGTCATGCGCGACGGCCCCGAAGGGGCCGTGCGATTGGCGGTTCTGGATCGCCCGATGGCCGAGGCGTTCGCGCTGCGGGACTGGATCGTCTGCATCCAGCCGGGCCGTGTCTCACGCTACGAGATCGCGCCGGCTGGCCGTGCGGCGTTGCGCCAGTTTGGCGGTGCCAAATCCGGTGCCCCAGTCGCGGGGGCCATGCAGGATCCCGATGACCTGCGGGGCACACGTCCGGTGACCATCGAGTCTCCGGTGACGGCTCTGGCGCGGCGACGCGACCGGGATGGCAACCCATTCCTGACCGCCGATCTTGTGGTTGCGGCGGAACGTTTGCGCGAGGATTTCGAGATCGCGCAGATGGGGCCGCGCGTCTCTCAAGATTGGGACAGGTTTCTGACGGGGCCGGTGCAGGGTGCACCCGCCGCGCGCGGCGTCGCGGGGCAGGGGTCTCGGGCGGCGCGCGACCGGGTCAGCGCCGCGCTGCGCGAATTGGGGCCGGGGCTGGCGGACATGGCGTTGCGCTGCTGTTGTCATCTTGAGGGGTTGGAGACCGCAGAGCGTCGGTTGGGTTGGTCGGCGCGCTCGGGCAAGATCGTCCTGCGGATTGCCTTGCTGCGGCTACAGCGGCATTACGACGATCTGGGAGAATCCGGCAAGATGATCGGCTAAGGGCTGTCCAAACGCAAAGGCGCGTCTTGTTTGTTAACGTCTGACATTTCCTGTCAGGTCCGGGTTTCTGCCATGAAGTCAGGCACCGCTCTTTGACTTGAATGATGGAAAAAGAACAATACGCGCCCAATTACCCCGAAAATCACGGCTGCATTGTTGAGAAAGTGACATTTCAAAAACAGTGTGGTTTGGTGATCTTCACGATGTGGCCGCTGGCAACATGCGCACGAGTGCCCTGAGTTTGTCTGCGGCGGCCCCTGAGCCAATCGCGTCTCGTGCGACCTCGACACCTGTTTTGAGGCCGCTCACGCGGCCTGCCACCAGCAGAGCCGCGGCGGAATTCAGCAGCACGGCATCACGATAGGCCGCCCCGCCGGACCCCGCCAGAACAGCTTCAAGCGCCTTGGCGTTCTCGGCCGGGTCGCCGCCCAGCAAATCCTCGAACGGATAGACCGGCAAACCGGCATCTTCCGGGTGGATGGTGAATTCGGACAAGCGTCCCTCGGCCAGCGCCACCACCTGCGAGGGGGCGGCAATGGACAATTCATCCGTTCCGTCCCCGCCATGCACCAGCCAGGCTTTCTCGGATCCCAAGGTCATCAAGACCTCGGCCATCGGGCGCAACAGATCCGCCGAGAATGCCCCGGTCAATTGCCGCTTTACCCCCGCCGGATTGGTCAGAGGCCCCAGGATATTGAAGATCGTACGGGTGCCCAATTCCGCGCGAACCGGGCCGACATGTCGCATCGCCGGGTGGTGCATGGGTGCCATCATGAAGCCGATACCGACCTCCTGGATCGCGCGCTCCACCTCGGATGCGCCGACCATCACATTGATGCCCAACGCGCCCAGTGCATCCGCCGCACCCGATTTCGACGACAGGTTGCGGTTGCCGTGTTTGGCCACCGGCACACCCGCCCCGGCCACGACAAAAGCAGTGGCGGTCGAGATGTTCAGCGTGCCTTTGCCGTCGCCGCCGGTGCCGACGATATCCATCGCGCCCGCCGGGGCGTTGACCGCAACGCAGCGCGCACGCATCACCGCCGCCGCCGCCGCGTATTCATCGACCACCTCGCCGCGCGTACGGAGCGTCATCAGGAACCCACCTACCTGCGCTGGCGTTGCGTCACCGGCGAACAGGATGCCAAACGCGACCTCGGCCTCGGCGCGGGTCAACGGGCGATCCACGGCAATGGCGATCAGGGATTTGATGGATTTCATGCCGCGACCCCCACGGTCTCGAGGAAATTCTTGAGCATCGCGTGGCCATGTTGCGAGGCAATGCTTTCGGGGTGGAATTGCACGCCCTCGATCGGCAGTTCCTTGTGGCGCAGGCCCATGATCATGCCGCCCTCAAGCCACGCCGTAACCTCCAGACTTGCGGGCAGGCTGTCGCGCTCGACAATCAGCGAATGATACCGCGTGGCCTTCAGGGGCGAGGGCAGACCCGAGAAAACCCCGGCGCCTGAATGCTGAATATCGCCCAGTTTGCCATGCACGATCTCGCCCGCGCGCACGACCTTGCCGCCAAACGCCTGGCCGATGGTTTGATGCCCAAGGCAGACCCCCAACAGCGGCGTGCGCGTATCGGCAGCGGCGGCCACGAGGTCGAGGCAAATGCCCGCCTGATCGGGGGTGCACGGCCCGGGAGACAGCACGATGGCCGCGGGAGTCATCGCCATCGCCGCGTGCACATCCAGCGCATCGTTTCGCTTCACGATGACCTCGGCCCCCAGCTCGCCCAGATAATGAACGAGGTTATAGGTGAAACTGTCGTAGTTATCGATCAGGAGCAGCATGGCGTTTTCCGGGCTGGCGGCGGGTGCCCCTTCATGCAACCGCGCAAGGGGCAGGGTCAAGCCCGTGTGACATGCTGCAGGGGTGCATCCGGTTTTGCGAAGCGCTATAGTGGTCAGAAGAGTCCGGATCGGGACATGAGGGGCGAGATGGGCGGTTTCATCAAAGGTATTGTCGTGGGTTTGGTCAGCTTCGCGCTGGGGTTTGCCGTCCTGTCCGTGGTGATCCCGGTCGTGCCGGAAACGACCTCGGCGCGCGACGCGGAGCATGGTGAGTCAGTCCAAAGTGAGGCTGAATCCGCGGTGATCCGTGATCAGCGCGTGGTGCCCGCCAACGGGCCCGCGGCGGCGACCGAGGCCGCATCAGACGTGGATACCCCGCCGACCGAACCTCTGGCGATCGCGGAACCTGCGGTGATGGAAAACCCGCAAACTGACCCTTCGGAGCCGACCGAAACCACCTTGCTGCCCCGCGCAATGCCGGATCGCGTCGCGCGCCAAGAGGGTAGCGGTGTCGATCAAGTGGCACCTCAAGACACGCAAATCGCTGAGGAAAACGCGCCGCAATCCGAGGAGCAGGACGCTTTTTCAACATCCGGCCACGACGCGGACCCGCGCGACGTTGACCCAGTGGCGCTTGCGACAGAATCTGCGCCCGACGCTGTCGTCGACAATTCCGCAATCGCATCCACAGCGCCTGCTTTGCCAGTGCAGGATGACCTGACCGAGGCGTCAGAAGACCCTGTTGGCGCCGTGGCAAGCGGCGCGCCCGCGGATGGCGCGGCGTCTGCTGTGGCGCAGGATGCGGCCTTGGAGGCATTGATCCCCGAAACTTTGGCTGAGGTGCCGGAATCCCCGGCGCCCGAAGCGGTCAGTCCAGACCTTGCGGCCACCACCGCCGAGGCCGCACCCGCTGCACCCATTCAACCGGTGCCCGCGACCAATCCGCCGGAACTGCCGTTGCTGGACCTGACGCCAGACGCGGTCGCGCCGCAGGATTTGCCGCGAGTCGAGGCCATGCCATCCGGCGCGCCCGGAGTGAGCGTCCGGCGGGGTGGAGCGTCGACCGACGCGCCGCAAAGCACCGGGATCACGCGCGCGGTCGAGGGCGTGACCGTGGGGCGTCTGCCCAGCATCGGCGCGGACCCGCAGGCAACGCCCGAGGCCGCACAAGCGCCGGAAGATGATCAACCCGCCTATCGGAGAAACGCGGCGTTTCCTGAGCATGCGCCCGAAACCTGGCCCATGGGGGTCGTCTTGACCGAATCACCCGCGGCCGAAGCAGCGTTGCTGGCTCTGCCGTTTCAAGTGACGATTGCGATGGATCCCTATGATCCGGACGGTCCCCGGCGCGCTGTCGCCTATCGCGCGGCGGGGCATGATATCGCGCTGCTGGCGATGGGCGTTCCGGCGCGCGCGACGTCGCAAGACCTGGAAACCATTTTGCAAGTGTGGTTTCAGGCCTATCCCGGGATCGTTGCCTTGATGGATGTGCCGCAGGGCGCGATTGGGCGTCAGCGGGCCTTGGCCGACGAGTTGGCGACCATGCTTGCGGCTGACGGCTACGGGATGATTGCGTTGCGCGATGGGCTCGATGGGTTTGTGCAGGCGGCGCGGCAATCGGGCGTGGCCTCGGCCTCGATCTTTCGGATGCTCGACGACAGAGGGCAGGGCGCGGTGACCATCAGCCGCTTGCTGGATCGTGCGGCATTCGAGGCAGAGCGATCCAGCGGCATTCTGGTGGCCGGATCTGCCGCAAATCCCGACACGATTGCCGCGTTGACGCAGTTTGCCGATGGTTTCGGGCGGCGCGGCGTCAGTTTGGTGCCCGCATCTGCCATGCTAAGCCCATAGAAAAATTAATAGAAAGATCGCGCATACCGCAATCCCGACTGTTGGTTGCTCGAATATCGAGAAGAATTCTTCATGCATGATGTCTCCCTCGCGCCTGTCTTTTTCGAAATAGCGGTGCTCGTCTTGATGGCGGCGGGGCTCGGTTTGGCGGGGCTGACGTTGCGGCAGCCGTTGGTCGTTGCCTTTATCGCCGCGGGGATCTTGGCCGGGCCGGATGTCCTGGGCTTGGGCCAATCCGAGGCCTATATCGCGCTGCTCAGCCAGATTTCCATTGCGGTATTGTTGTTCCTGGTCGGGCTGAAGCTGGATGTTTCGCTGATGCGCAACCTTGGCGGGGTGGCGGTCATGGCGGGCGTCGGGCAAATGGTTTTCACGACGGCCCTGGGCGTTGCGCTGGGCTTGGCGTTGGGCCTGGCACCGCAAGCCGCGTTTTATGTGGCGCTGGGGCTGTCGATTTCATCGACCATCATCATCGTGAAACTGCTGTCCGACAAACATGAGATCGACGCGCTACACGGCCAGATCACGCTGGGCATTCTGATCGTGCAGGATATCGCCGTGGTTCTGGCGATGGTTGTGGTGTCGGCGATTGGCGCAAGTTCCGTCGCCGAGACAGGTATGCAGGCGGTCGCCGAGGCGGAGCGGGCCGACGGGCTTTTGCCGCTTGTGGTGGGCGCTGTGTCGCTGGTGGCGGTGGTCTGGGTTTTCGTGCGCTGGCTGGCCGAACCCTTGCTGAGCGTGATCGCGCGTTCGCCGGAACTCGTGGTCATTTTCGCGGTGGGTTGGGCCGCCGGTTTTGCGGCGCTGGCCGATGCCGCCGGACTGGGCCAGGAGCTGGGCGGGTTGGCGGCGGGAGTTTCGCTGGCATCGACGCCGTTTCGCGATGCGATTGGCGCGCGTCTGGCACCGTTGCGGGATTTCCTGCTGTTGTTCTTCTTTCTCAGCTTGGGGGCCGGGCTGGATCTTGGCGGTTTGAGCGCGCAATTGTTCCCCGCGCTGGCGTTGTCGGCCTTTGTTTTGCTGGGCAAGCCGATCATCGTCACGGCGATCATGGGGCTCTTGGGCTACCGCGCGCGGACCGGGTTTCTGGCCGGGATCACGCTGGGCCAAATCTCGGAGTTTTCGCTGATTTTCATGGCGATGGGGGTCAACCTCGGCCATGTCGGCGAAGACGAGGCCGCGTTGGTGACCTTGGTGGCGCTGATCACGATTGCGGTGTCGGTCTATGCGATTGCCTTTTCGAATCGCTTGCTGGTGCTGGTTGAACCGGTGCTGGGCTGGTTTGAACGCAGCGAGCCGGTGCGCGAGGGGCAGGAGGACAGCCCGGATCAACCCGGCGCGGGGTATGATTTCGTCATTCTGGGGCTGGGGCGCTACGGCGTGCGGATCGGGCAGGGGCTCAAGGCGCGCGGCTTTACGCTGCTGGGCGTCGACTTTGACCCGGAGGCTCTGCGCAGATGGCGGGCGCTGGGGATGGATGCGCATTTTGGCGACAAGTCAGACCCGGAATTCGTGGCGCATTTGCCGCTGCGCGGGGTGCGCGCCGTGATCTCGACGCTGCCGCCGGGGCGAGGGGCGTTGAGCGATGCCGAGCTGCATCCCGCATTCCTGCATGGGTTGCGGGCGATGGGGTTCACGGGGGAAATTGCCGTCACCGTCAATAGCCGCGATGAGGGCGACCGGTTTCTGGCGCTGGGGGCGACGATTGTTCTGGCGCCGTTTGAAGATGCCGCCGAACGCGCCGTCGAAAAGATTGCCGATGAGTGTGGGTATTGATCCGGCTTACATCGAGAAGCTGACACCGCAGCCGCAACTGGACGAGGCGTTCGGATTGTCGATGGTGAATCGCGCGCCGATCAATTCCTCGGTGAAATCAATCACCGCATTCGCCAGAAACGGCAGGGACACCGGATCAATCACCACTTGTTGACCTTGGGCCTCAAGCACCAGATCATCCTCGGCGCGTTTATCGAGCGCGATCTCGTATTGGAACCCGGAACAACCGCCGCCATTCACCGCGACGCGCAGAATCTGCGGCTCACCGGCGCTTTCGGCGATTTCGGCAAGGCGCTCAAAGGCGCGATTTGTGACACGGGGGGGTAAATTCATGGCGGTTCAATGGTTTCCTTGGCGGCTGAGACAGATATAAGCAAGGGAACGCCGCGCGACAAGCGTGGTCCCTTGGGTATCGTGATCTCAAACGCCATGACCGACCGCAAACCCTATGCCGCCGACCGCCTGCAAAGCCGTGGCAGGCTGTTCGCAGAACGGATTTCCACCTTTCGCTCGCCCTATCAACGCGACCGCGACCGGATCATCCATTCCTCGGCGTTTCGGCGGCTCAAGCACAAGACGCAGGTGTTCATCGAGCATGAGGGCGATTATTATCGCACGCGCCTGACCCATTCCATCGAGGTGGCGCAGGTGGCGCGCACATTGGCTGGGGCGCTGGGGCTGAATACCGATTTGGCTGAAGCCATCGCGCTGGCGCATGACCTGGGCCACACCCCGTTTGGCCATACCGGCGAGGATGCGTTGTCGCGGCTGATGGAACCGTACGGCGGGTTCGACCACAACGCGCAGGCGCTGCGGATCGTCACCTCGCTGGAGCGTCACTATGCTGATTTCGACGGGCTGAACCTGAGTTGGGAGACGTTGGAAGGGATCGCCAAACACAACGGCCCGATACTGGATGCGGCTGGCGTGCCGCTCAAGGGGGAGTTGCCGGTGGCCTTGGCCGAATACAACGCGCAACACGATCTTTGGTTGCACACCCATGCCAGCGCCGAGGCGCAGGTCGCCGCGATTGCCGATGACGTGGCCTATAACCACCATGATCTGCACGACGGGTTGCGCTCGGGTCTGTTCAGCGAAGAGGACCTGATGGAACTGCCGATCACCGGCCCGGCTTTTGCCGAGGTGGACGCGCTCTATCCCAACTTGGAAAAGATGCGCCGCCGTCACGAGGCCCTGCGCCGGGTGTTCGGCGTCATGGTCGAGGATGTGATCGCCGTCGCCGAGCATCGGCTTGGTGCCGCGCAGCCCAAGGACGCCGATGAAATCCGGCACCTCGGCATGACGATCATCCGCTTTTCCGACCGCATGTTCCGCGAACTCAAGGTGATCCGGCAATTTCTGTTCCACCGCATGTACCGCGCGCCCAGTGTCGTGGCGATGCGCACCGAGGTCACGCAGGTGGTGCAGGATCTTTTTGCCTTGTTCCTCGATGATCCCTCGCTTCTGCCCGAAGAATGGCACGAGGATGTCGCCAAGGCTGCCGACACACACGCCTTGGCGCGGATCGTTGCCGATTATGTCGCGGGCATGACAGACCGTTTTGCACTGCAAGAACATGTGCGTCTCATTGAAGGAAGTAAAGCATGGCCGCAGGAGCCGTATCGGGGCTAAGCCCCGTTGAAGCGATCGCCTTGGTCGGGGTTCTGGGGGTCGGCGCGCAATGGCTGGCGTTCCGTCTGCAACTTCCGGCGATTGTGCTGATGTTGGTCGCGGGCCTGATCGTTGGCCCCGGCTTGAGCCTGTTCGACCCGGCGCGCGACATTGGTGTGCTGACCGGGCCGCTGGTTTCGCTGGCCGTGGCAATCATCCTGTTCGAGGGCGGATTGTCGCTGAACCTTCACAAGTTGCGCGACGCGGCGGTGGGGGTGAAACGTCTGGTTGTCATCGGCGCGCCGGTCGGCTGGCTGGCCTCGGCTCTGGCGCTGCACTATGCGGCGGGCCTGAGCTGGGAGACATCGGCCGTATTCGGCGGCATCATGATCGTCACCGGACCCACGGTCATTGCGCCCCTCTTGCGTCAGGCGCGGCTGGCGCGACGCCCGGCGGCGTTGCTGCAATGGGAGGCAATCGTCAACGACCCGATCGGCGCGCTTGCCGCCGTCTTGGCGTTCGAAGTGGTGGTCGTCGTGCGCTCTGCCGCCGACGACGGGCCGGGCGCGGCCCTGCATATGGTTGTCGGAATCCTCGTGGCGGTGATCCTGGGCTATGCCGGCGGACGCCTGATCGCGGTTGCCTTCCGGCGCAGTGCGGTGCCCGAATACATGAAGGTGCCGGTGTTGTTCGTGGCCGTCTTGGCGGTGTTCGCGCTGGCCGACAGGCTGCTGCACGAGAGCGGCTTGTTGGCCGTCACGGTGATGGGGCTGGTGATCGCCAATGCGGATCTGCCCAGCTACCACGAACTGCGCCGCTTCAAGGAGCAAGCCACGGTCTTGCTGGTGTCCGGGGTGTTCATCCTGCTGGCGGCGGGGCTTGATGTCGCGACCGTGATGACCCTTGACTGGCACGCGGTGCTCTTTGTGCTGGTGGTCGTGTTCATCGCGCGCCCGGTCACGGTTCTGCTGGCGCTGGCCTTCAGCCCGGTTCCCTGGCGCGAGCGTATCCTGGTCGCATTGACCGGGCCGCGCGGCGTGGTGCTGGTTGCGGTGGCGGGACTGTTCGGCGAGCGGTTGATTGGGATCGGCGTCGCGGATGGCGCGCAAATCGGCGCGTTGGCGTTCGTCTTGGTGGCGGTGACGGTGGTGCTCAATGGCTTTGGCCTGAAACCCCTGGCGCGTGCACTGGGCCTTGTGGCAGCGGAAACACCGGGCGTTTTGCTGGTCGGTGGTTCGCGCTTTGCGACCGGCTTCGCGCAGGCCTTCATCAAGGCCGAGGTTCCGGTCCTGGTGACCGACACCAACATCGGACGCCTGCGCCGCCCACGCCGCGAGGGGATTCCGGTGTTCTACGGCGACATCCTGTCCGAGGCCGCCGAACAATCGGTCGAATTGATGGGCTACGGCACCATCCTGGCCGCCACCGATAACGACGCCTACAACACCTTGGTGGCCACCGACCTCGCGCCGGAATTCGGGCGCGACAACGTGTTCCAACTGACCCGCACGAAATCCGAGAACCCCCGCCATGCCTTGCCGGCTGGCCTGGGCGCGCGGACCTTTGCCGGCGGGTTGTCCTATGAGACCCTGGACCAGTTGTTGATTGACGGATACAGCTTTCGCCTCACACGCATAACCGAGGAATACGGGTTTGAGGATTGGCGCGCGAAACGGCCGAATGCCGTGCTGTTGGCACGGATTTCGCCGCAAGGCGAGGTGTCGATTACCGGCGATCTGGTCGAGGTGCGCGGTCTGACAGAGCGCGGCACCAAGTTTCTGGCGACCATGTCGGAAAAAACCGCAACCCGAATGGCGGCAAAGGTCAACCCGGGCACGCGCCTGATCGCGTTGATCCCACCTGAACCCGGCCCCGAGGGTCAGCCCGAGAAAACTCTGGAATCCACCGCAAACCAACCCGAAAACAAGGCTGGATTGCCAGGCTAGCCCGCGCAGAATACGGCAAGCCGATTGACCTTGCGCGCCGCCGTGATAGTGCAAGGACAGCAAAGGAAACGCTCTATGAACCTGTTCACCGATATCCGCGCACTGGTGCTCGACTGCCTTGAAAACATGGTCCGTGACGGCGATCTGCCTGAGGGGCTGGACACATCGAACGTGACCGTCGAGCCGCCGCGTGATGCAGCGCACGGCGATATGGCAACGAATGCGGCGATGGTGCTGGCCAAACCGGCTGGGCTGAAACCCCGCGATATCGCCGAGGCCCTGGCGGCGCGCTTGATCCAGGATCCACGGATCGAGGCGGCAGAGGTCGCGGGGCCTGGCTTTTTGAACCTGCGGTTGGTGCCTGAGGTCTGGCAACAGGTGATCCCGGCGGCGTTGCGGGCGGGCAATGATTTCGGCCGCGCCACCTTGGGGCAGGGGCTGAAGGTGAACGTTGAATTCGTCAGCGCCAACCCGACCGGCCCGATGCATGTCGGCCATACACGCGGCGCCGTGGTGGGCGATGCGCTGGCCAGCCTGCTCGATTTTGCGGGCTATGATGTGACGCGCGAATATTACATCAACGACGGCGGCGGGCAGGTCGATGTGCTGGCGCGCTCGGTTTATGAACGCTACCGCGAGGCGCATGGCATGAACCCGGAAATCGCCGAGGGGCTGTACCCCGGCGATTACCTGATCGAGGTCGGGCAGGCGCTGAAAGAACAGTTCGGCGACACGTTCCTCAACAAGCCCGAATCCGTCTGGCTCGACACGTTGCGCCCGCTCGCGACCGAGGCGATGATGGCCATGATCCGCAGCGATCTGGCCGCGTTGGGCGTTGAAATGGATGTGTATTCCTCGGAAAAGGCGCTCTATGGCACCGGCAAGATCGAAGCTGCGCTGCAGACCCTGCGCGATCAGGGGCTGATCTATGAAGGCGTGCTGGAGCCACCAAAGGGCCGTATGCCCGAGGATTGGGAGCCGCGCGAACAGACCCTGTTCCGCTCGACCGCGCATGGTGACGATGTGGATCGCCCGGTGAAGAAATCGGACGGCACATGGACCTATTTCGCCCCCGATATCGCCTATCATTATGACAAGGTGCAACGCGGGTTTGACCTGTTGATCGACATTCTGGGCGCTGACCACGGCGGCTATGTCAAGCGCATGAAGGCGGCGGTTGCGGCCCTCTCGCAGGGGCGCGTGCCGCTGGACATCAAGCTGGTGCAACTGGTCAAGCTGTACAAGAACGGCGAGCCGTTCAAGATGTCCAAACGCGCGGGCACGTTTGTGACGCTGCGCGACGTGGTGGATATGGTCGGCCCCGACGTGACCCGCTTTGTCATGCTGACCCGCAAGAATGATGCAGCTCTCGACTTTGATTTCGACAAGGTGCTGGAGCAATCGCGCGACAACCCGGTCTGGTATGTGCAATACGCCAACGCCCGCGTGGCCTCGGTGGTGCGCAAGGCCGCTGAAGCCGGCGTCGATGTGTCCGACGCCGCCTTGGCGCAGGCCGATTTCTCGGCATTGGGTCATCCCGCAGAGCTGGCGCTGATCCGGAAACTGGCCGATTGGCCGCGTCAGGTCGAGGCCGCCGCCCGCGCGCAAGAGCCCCATCGCATCGCCGGTTTCCTGTCGGAATTGGCCGCAGACCTGCACGGCCACTGGAATCGCGGCAATGATGCCCCTGAATTGCGCTTCCTGCAGGACGATCCGGGCCTCACCCAGTCGAAAATTGCGCTGGCGCGTGCCGTGGGCGTTGTTATTTTCGCAGGTCTTGCTATCCTAGGGGTCAGTCCTGTCGAGGAAATGCGCTGAATTCAGGCCAGCGCCCTTGGGAGGTCTGTGTCCGGTACCGCCGGGCGCAGTATTTTTAGTAAGCCAAGACCGGAAAAATCCGGCGGGTTTGTGAGGCGAGCATGGCACAATTGCACTACGAGGCGTATCGCGCCCCGCAGCACTCGGGGACTCCGCAGCATCCTGCGGGGTCGCAGACTTACCCATACCAGCAGAACTCCGAGTATGCGCAAGCGCCCGTCGCCGCCCCTCCGCGTGTCGGGCGGTTCGTCAATCTGGTCGGGGCGCTGGTCTCGATGGCGCTGGTCACGGGTGTTGGTATCTGGTCGTATCGCTTGATGGTGCGCGATGTCTCGGGCGTTCCGGTGATCCGCGCTCTGGCCGGGCCATACCGTGTCACGCCGGACGATCCCGGTGGATTGCAGGCCTCGTATCAAGGGCTTGCGGTCAATAACGTCGCCGCCGAGGGCAACGCGGCAGACGCCGCGCAGACCATTGCGCTGGCACCGCCGCCCGTGCAACTGAGCGCCGAAGACCGCGCGGTTGCCGCCTTGGTTGCCTCGACGTCACAGCCCATTGCGGCGCCCAGTAGTCTGGCACCCGTGACGACACCGCCGCAACAGGCGCTGATCGCGGTGCCCGGTGCCGAGGCGCCGCAAGCCGTGGCGCTCGATCTGGTGCCCGCGTCACTGCCCGGCATCTCGCGTTCGCGGTTCCCGCGTGCTCGTCCGGGCGGCGGTACGCAACTCACGGCCGTTGCCGCAGCACCCTCGGCAGACACATTCGCGCAAAACGCCCCAGCCGGAACCGACGCGCAAGCCGAGGCACTGTTGCAAGAGCTGGTAACACGCCTGGCCCCGTCGCAGGTGACTGACATCGACCCCGACACGCTGGCCCCCGGAACGCGCCTTGTGCAATTGGGCGCATATGACAGCGACCTGGACGCGCGCGCCGCGTGGGACAATCTGGCCGCGCGTTTCCCGGCGTATCTGGAAAACCGCGGTCGGATCATCGAATCCGCCTCGGCTGGGGGGCGCACCTTCTATCGGTTGCGCGCGCATGGGTTCAGCGACGAACCCGAGGCACGTCGCTTCTGCTCGGTGTTTCTGGCCGATAATGCCGATTGCATCCCCGTCCTGATCCGCTGACCCGGCGATGATCGGGGCCACCATTCTGGGCTGCGCCGGGCTTTGCCTGAGCAAGGGCGAAGCGGTGTTTTTCCGTGACGCGCAGCCTTGGGGTTTTATCCTGTTCAAGCGCAATGTCGGCGATGCCGCGCAATTGCGCACCCTCACACAGGCGCTTCGTGACGCGGTGGGCCGCGATGCGCCGATCTTCATGGATCAAGAGGGCGGTACCGTGCAACGTTTGCGCCCGCCTCTGGCACGCAATTGGGCCGATGCCAGCGTTCAGTCCGGCGGTGCGCGGGCCGTGTTCCTGAGGCATCATCTGATGGCGGCGGAGCTGCGCGCGATGGGTGTCGATGGCAATTGCGCGCCGGTGATCGACGTGGCCGGGCCACAGACTCACCCGTTCCTGCAACGCCGAATCTGGTCCGCCGATCCGCACCAGACCGCCAAACTCGCCCGCGCAGCGGCCGCGGGGTTGCTGGCGGGCGGCGTGTTGCCGGTGGTCAAACATCTGCCCGGACACGGCGCCGCGAACGCCGACAGCCACCACGATCTGCCGCGCTGCACCGCGTCGCTGGCGGCCCTTGAGGCCCATGATTTCATTCCGGTGCGCGCCTTGCATGACCTGCCGCTGGGGATGACCTCGCATGTCGTGTATGACGCCTTGGACCCCGGCTTTCCGGCGACGGAGTCCGCCGTTGTTCTGCGCTATCTGCGCGAGACCTTGGGGTTTTCCGGGCTGCTGATGACCGACGATATCGGCATGAACGCCCTGCGCGGCACCATGGCAGAGCGCAGCGCCAAGGCGGTTGCGGCGGGTTGCGATCTGGTGCTGCATTGTTCGGGGGATCTGGACGAGATGCACGCGGTGGTGGATGCCGCAGGCCGCCTGCAGGGGGCGGCATTGGCGCGCGGCGACTTGGCCCTCAAGGCGCGCCGATACCCCGGCAACATTGACATTGCAGCGATTGCCGCAGAATTTGACGCTTTGACCAACCCAAAGGCCTGATCCGCGATGAGCGACGTCGAGACGACGGGGGCAAACCCCAATCGCGCGGACCTGGATGTCGCGGCACGGCTCGAAGATGAGGCGCTGATCGTCGATGTCGAGGGCTACGAGGGGCCGCTTGATCTGCTGTTGACCCTGTCGCGCCGCCAAAAGGTCGATCTGCGGCGGATCTCGGTGTTGCAACTGGCCGAGCAATATCTGCGCTTTGTCGAGGCTGCGCGCGTGTTGCGTATCGAGTTGGCGGCGGATTATCTGGTCATGGCGGCCTGGCTGGCGTTCCTCAAATCGCGGCTGTTGCTGCCACCGGACCCCACCGAGGACGGCCCCAGCGCCGAGGATCTCGCCGCGCATCTGGCCTTTCAGCTTGAGCGTCTGGAAGCGATGCGCGAGGCGTCGGGTCGGTTGATGGGGCGCGACCGGCTGGGCCGCGAATTCTTCGCGCGCGGTATGCCCGAAACCATGTCGATCGAGAAACGCACGCAGCACACAGCAACCTTGCTGGAACTGGTGCAGGCCTATGCGCGGATCCGGACCAAGGACGAATTCCGCCCCTATGCCTATGATCGCAAAGATGTTTACCCGCTGGAAACCGCGCTGGACCGGTTGCGTGGCATCATCGGGCTCACGCCGGATTGGGCCGATCTGGCCGGCTTCCTGCCGCCCGGTTGGCGCAAGGCGGGCAGCCGCCGGCGCTCGGCGCTGGCCTCGACTTTTGCGGCCTCGCTGGAATTGGCCAAACAGGGGCAGTTGGAGATCCGGCAATCCGAGACCTTCGCCCCGATCCACCTCCGCGCGCGCCCAGAGGACCGAACATGACCGAGTCTGCCGATGCGCCCTTCGATCCGAAATCGCCGGGTCTGTTTCCCGTGCCACCCATGGCCGAGCAAGAGCGCATGGTCGAGGCGATCCTGTTTGCCTCGGCCGAGCCGGTCAGCATTGCCGAGTTGAACAAACGCCTGCCCGAGGGCTGCGATGCCGCCGAGGCGGTGTCGCATCTGCGCTCGCGCTATGCGGGCCGAGGCGTGCATGTGGTCAAGGTCGGCGACCTTTGGGCCATGCGCACCGCGCCCGATCTGGGCTGGCTGATGCGCACCGAGACGGTCGAGACCCGCCGCTTGAGTCGCGCGGCCACCGAAACGCTGGCGATCATCGCCTATCATCAGCCGGTGACGCGCGCCGAGATCGAGGAGATCCGCGGCGTCTCGCTGTCGCGTGGCACGATAGATCAGTTGATGGAGCTCGACTGGATCCGGTTCGGGCGTCGCCGGATGACGCCGGGACGCCCGCTGACCTTTGTCGTGACCGACGGATTCCTGGACCATTTTGGCTTGGAAAGCCCGCGTGATCTGCCGGGCCTCAAGGAATTGCGCGATGCGGGGTTGCTGGATAGCCGGGGTCTGCCAGGCGGGTTGAGCAACCCGGGCGACGATGACGAGGGCGAAGATCTGACCGGCCAAAGCGAGTTGTTCGAGGATTGATGCGGGTTCCATCACAGTGCAGTTATCGGGCGCATTTCCGCCAAGCGGAATCACGCTCAGATGTGTATTCCTTCTGTTCGGTGGAAATTGCAGCGCTACAGTAGTGCCAAGTTCACTCACAGGAGACTTTTTATGAAATCCCTACTTATCGTGGCCCTTGTCGGGTCGTTTGGCCTGTCGGCTTGCACCATGTCGACGAACGAACGCACGGCGGTTGGCGGTCTGGCAGGCGCAGCCGGTGGCTTGGTTCTGGCAAACGCGTTTGGCGCGAATCCCAACTGGACCATCCTCGCGACGCTGGGCGGCGCAGCGGCGGGTGCCTTGGTTGCCCGCAACGCGCAGACCAATGAATGCGCCTATGCGGATGGCCGTGGGGGGTATGTAACCCAGCGTTGTCGCTAAGATTTTCTGACGCGGGGCACAAAATATCGTGCCCCGCGTCCAATTTGTGACGGTGCGTGCAAGCACGCACCCTACGAGCGGCCACGCCGGTGGCCCGCCTGTCGATCAGAACAGGCACAGTTGATCCCCGGTTTTTGGCGGCGCCCTGAAAAGATCGCGCGCCAGATCTGGCAGTCGATCCTCATATTTCAAGCGTTTTCGCGCCATTTTGACCCGTTGCGCCAGCAAATCCGCCATCGCGCCCTGGCCCCGAAAACGGCTGTGAAAGGCGCTGTCATTGTCTTGGCCCGCGCGCATCTCGCGCAGCCGCGTCATCACCTTGGCGGCGTGGCCGGGGCGATGGTGTTCAAGCCAGTCCTGAAACAGGGGGCTGACCTCTCGCGGGAGTCGCAGCAGGCTCCACCATGCGACCCGCGCACCGGCGTCGCGGGCGGCTTGCATGATGGGCTCGATCTCGTGATCCGAGAGGCCGGGGATGATCGGCCCCATCATCAGGCGCGTCGGAATCCCGGCCTCGGACAGCGCTTTGATCATGCCCAGACGCCGGGTCGGAGCGGGGGCGCGGGGCTCCATCGCGCGGGCCAGTTTGGCGTCAAGTGTCGTCACGCTGATCCCCACTTGCACAAGGTTCAAGGCCGCCATGTCGCGCAAAATGTCGATGTCGCGTTCAATCAACGCGCCGCGTGTGGTGATCGTCACCGGGTGGCGCCAGTCGCGCAACACGTCGAGCAACGACCGGGTTATGCGATGCGTGGCCTCGATGGGCTGCCAGGGGTCGGTGTTCGAGCCAAGGCAGAGCGGTGCCACGCGGTAGGATTTGCGCGCCAGCTCGCGTTCCAGCACTTTGGCGGCATCGGGGCGCGCCACCAACCGGGTCTCGAAATCCAGGCCCGGCGACAGGCCCAGATAGGCGTGGGACGGGCGGGCGTAACAATAAATGCAGCCATGTTCGCAGCCGCGATACGGGTTCACGGCGCGATCAAACCCCAGATCCGGCGATTGGTTCCACGCGATCACGCTGCGCGGCGTCTCAAGGCTGACATCGCGTTGCACCTGTCGTTCCTCGTCTGTGTGGTCCCAGCCGTCATCCATCCACTCGCGTGTGTGCCGCTCAAAGCGTGGTGCGGGCTGCGCGGTTGTGCCGCGTGCCCGCGCGCGCAGGGTCGGATCAACGGCAGGAAGGGGCGGGCGGGCATTTGACATGCGTCAAAATATGAACGAACAGGGAACAAATTTCAAGCGGTTCGCGCAAACAAAGGCTTGCTGTCGCCTTTCATATTGGGCATGTCGGGAATGGACCACCGGACTGTGCGGTTCTGCCGCATCCACGAGTGAGCAACAGTTTCAAGGAATCGCGCCATGGCCGAGGACGACGACATCATCCTGTCGGATTTGAACGACGAAGAGCTTGTCCAGCAGATGATGGACGACCTGTATGACGGCCTCAAGGAAGAAATCGAGGACGGCGTCAATATCCTGCTGGAGCGCAAGTGGACGCCTTATGACGTCCTGACCAAGGCGTTGGTTGCGGGCATGACGATTGTCGGCCACGACTTTCGCGACGGGATCCTGTTCGTGCCCGAGGTTCTGCTGGCCGCCAACGCGATGAAGGCGGGGATGTTCATCCTCAAGCCGCTGCTGGTGGAAACCGGCGCGCCGCGCATGGGCAAGATGGTGATCGGCACCGTCAAGGGCGACATCCACGATATCGGCAAGAACCTTGTCGGGATGATGATGGAAGGCGCGGGCTTCGAGGTTGTCGATCTCGGTATCAACAACCCGGTCGAGAAATACATCGAGGCGCTTGAGCGTGAGGGCGCGGATATTCTGGGCATGTCGGCGCTTCTGACCACGACGATGCCGTACATGAAGGTGGTCATCGACACGCTGAAGGAAAAAGGCACCCGCGACGACTTTATCGTCATGGTGGGGGGCGCGCCGCTGAATGAAGAATTCGGCAAGGCGATTGGCGCGGACGCCTATTGTCGCGACGCGGCGGTTGCCGTGGAAACCGCCAAGATGCTGGTTTCGCGCAAGCACAACCAAGGCACCGCGCGCGTCTGACCTGAGGGCGAATGGTGGAACGGACGTGAACCCTCGGCACCGCGCCGGGGGTTCCCGTGTTTGAAAACCATGCGGACCTGTGAGAGACTGTCCGGACACACAGGAGTGCCCTGACAATGACCCTGTAATCAACACCTCGTTTCCGACTGGCCGTGCGCGGCCTGAACGTGTTGATATGCAGGAGAATTCTCATGCAAGATGTGATCTATGACGTGGCCGTTTCGGTGGACGGCTTCATTTGTGGCGCCGATGGCGATGTGTCCGGCTTCCCCCATGAAGGGGCCGTGGTCGAAGAGTATCGCGCGCGGCTGGCGACCTATGGTGCGGTCGTGATGGGGCGGCGGACCTATGAATTCGGCTATGCCTGCGGGCTCAAACCCGGTGCCAACCCCTACCCACATATGCAGGCGCTGGTGGTGTCCGCCAGCCTTGATCTGCCTGCAGATGCCGCGGTCGAAACGGTGCGCGATGATGTGATCGCGCGCCTGACGCGGCTGAGGCGCGAAATGCATGCGCCGATTTACCTGTGCGGTGGGGGTGCCTTGGCGGGCAGTTTGCTGGTGCAGGGGCAGATCCAGGAACTGCGCCTGAAACGCGCGCCGATCCTGTTGGGTTCAGGCGTGCGGCTGTTTGGCGGCCATGATCGGCCGGTGCCGATGCACCCGTTGGCGCAGACCATCCATGAGCGCGGTGTCATCTATCAGCGGTTCAAGCTGCTGACCTAGCGGCCTTCGAACGGGTCCTGTGCGTAGCCAACGCCAGCCAGATAGAGCCCCTGCGGCGGGCTGACCGGGCCGCAGGCGGTGCGGTCGCGCGCGGCAAGCGCCTCGGCCATGCGGTCAGGATGCCATTTGCCCGCGCCGACCCGCTCCAGCGTGCCGATGATCGAGCGCACCTGATTGTGCAGGAACGACCGCGACCGCAGATGAAAGCGGAACTCGGACCCTGCCGCATAGGGCAATTCGTCGATGCGGATTTCGTCCATGGTTTTCAGCGGTGATTTCGCCTGGCATTGGCTGGCGCGGAAGGTGGTGAAATCATGGTGCCCGATCAGATGCGCGGCCGCTTGCTGCATCGCACCCAGATCAAGCGCACCGCGTACATGCCAGACCAGATCCGGCTCCAGCACCACAGGGGCGCGCCGTGCCACCAGCCGGAACGTATAGCGGCGCTCGATCGCGCTGAACCGGGCGTGGAAATCGTCGGGCACCGCGGCGCAGGCGGTGATTGCAATGGGCAGGGGTTTGAGATGCTGGTTGAGGGCTTGCATCAGGCGATTGGGGTCCCAGGCGCGCGCCAGATCGACATGCGCCACCTGTCCCGTCGCATGGACGCCCGTGTCGGTGCGGCCCGCGGTTGCCAGTCGCGGTTCGGTGGGGTTCAGCAACGCAAGCCGCGTTTCCAGCGCCTCTTGCACCGAGGGCAGGCTCTGTTGTCGTTGCCAGCCGCAGAACGGGCTGCCGTTGTATTCGATGCGAAACGCGAAGCGGGGCATGGCTGGTCCGAGGTTGGGCGCGCGTCTGAATACGGCGACGAGGCGCGCACGGCAACCCCGTCAGCCGCCCGCCCTGAGGATCGCCGCCAATCCGCTGCGGTAGTCGGGATAGGCCAGGGTCACGCCCAGCTCCTCGGCCACGCGGCGCGCGCTCAGACGCTTGTTCTCGGCATAAAAGCTCCGCGCCATCGGGCTGAGGTCGGCGCTGTCAAACGCCACGGCGGGTGGGCAGGGCAAGCCCAGCAATTCGGCGCCATAAGCGGTGACATCGGCCATCGGCGCGGGCGCATCATCCGAAACGATCAGCGCGCCCTCCAGCCGGCCCTTGGCGGCGGCGGCAATGATGGTGCCAAGGTCGTCCACATGGATGCGGTTGAACACCTGACCCGGTTTCATCACCCGTTGCGCCCGCCCGGCGCGCAGCGCGTCAAACACCGAGCGCCCCGGACCATAGATCCCGGCGATGCGGAACCGGGCCAAGGGCACGCCCAAGTGATCGGCATGGGCCTGCCACGCGGCCTCGGCGGTCAAACGTTTGCGCCCGCGCGCGGTTTCTGGTGCGTCGGGCGCGCTGTCGTCGATCCATGCGCCTCCTGTATCGCCGTAGACGCTGCTGGCCGAGGCATAGCCAATCCAGCGCAGGTTCGGTGCGACGTGCCCCTGCAGCACGGGCAACACCGGGTCGCCGTCATCACCGGGCGGCACCCATGAAATGAGGTGCGTGGCACGGGCCAAAGCCCCGGCCACGCCATCAGGCCAGTGCACCGCGGCGTCCCCTTTGGTGCGTGAGGTGCCCAGCACCTGCCACGTCGGCCCCAGCGCGCGTTCGGTGGCCTGACCGGAAAACCCGTGCCCAATGGAGAGAAGTGTTTGCATCATGGGGCCAATATGCGGCGGTTGCGTGAATGGGCAAGCCCTCTGGCCTTCAAAACCCTCGGCATCGTGCCTATTCTGTTAGAAACGCCAACCGGAGTGGCCCTTTGATCAGCAGCATAACCGGGTTTATCGCCCAATCGCTCGAATCTGTCGGCGACACCGTGTCCGAGGCCTTCTTTGAGCCGGTGCTGCGCGTGGGCGTCACCGGCCTGAGCCGTGCGGGCAAAACCGTGTTCATCACGGCGCTTGTGCACAATCTGATGGAACCGGGGCGCATGCAGCGCATGAAGGCGGTGCAAATGGGCACCATCAAGGGTGTCTATTTGCAGCCGCAGCCCGACATGACCTTGCCGCGCTTTGACTATGAAAACCACCTTGCGGCGCTGACCGGTGACACGCCGCGTTGGCCCGATGGCACGCGCGCGGTCAGCGAATTGCGGCTGTCGTTTCGGCTTGCGCCAACCGGGTTGTTTGGCAGCCTGACCGGGCCGCGAAAACTGCACATCGACATCGTGGACTACCCCGGCGAGTGGATCCTGGATCTGGGCCTGATGGGCAAGTCTTATGCCGAGTGGTCCGCCGAGGTGCTCACGCGCTTGCCCAAACGTCCGCAGGCGACGGCCTATCTTGCGGCGCTTGAGGGCGTTGAGCCGCAGTCCAAACATGACGAGGCCACCGCGCAACGCCTGGCACGGGCCTTTACCGGCTATCTGACCGAGGCGCGCGCGGCCGGTTGGTCCGATTGCACGCCCGGTCGCTTCTTGTTGCCCGGCGATCTGGCGGGATCTCCGGTGTTGACCTTTGCGCCTTTGCCCGGCGCTGAGGGCACGCGCGGCAGCCTGTGGCGCGAGAATGCGCGCCGCTTCGAGGCGTATAAATCCAAGGTTATCCGCCCGTTCTTTGAAACCCATTTCGCGCGTCTGGATCGGCAGGTCGTGTTGATCGACGTGCTGGAGGCGGTGCACCGCGGCCCCGCCGCCCTTGAAGATCAGCGCCGCGCAATGGCCGAGGTGCTGGCCGCGTTCCGCCCCGGTGCAAACGGGTTTTTCAGTGCGCTCTTGCGCGGGAAGCGGGTGGAAAAGATCCTCTTTGCCGCCACCAAAGCCGACCATCTGCACCATTCGCAACACGCCAAACTGACCGCCTTGGCTGAGGCCATGCTGCGTGAGGCCCGCGATCGGGCGCATTTCTCGGGCGCGGAAACCAAGGCCCTGTCGATTGCCGCCCTGCGCGCCACCGTCGAGGAAAGCCGCACCCATCAGGGCCGCGAAGTTGACCTTGTGCGAGGGCAGTTGACCGATGGTCGCCAAGTCGCGGTGAATGCGGGCGAGTTGCCCGAGGACCCCGCACGCTTGCTGGCCCCGGCGCGAGACGGCGCAGCGCGTTGGCTGCAAGGCGATTACGGCGTGATGCATTTCGCGCCGCCAACCCTGACCCGGACACCGGGGCAGGGGCTGCCGCATATCCGTCTGGATGCGGCGGCGGAATTCTTGCTGGGGGATCGTTTGATATGACCGAAAATCCACGCCCGTCTGACCGAGGCCCCGTGCTGATCGAGCTTGATGAACCCCTGCCGGATTACGCCGCCGAGCCCGAGATCGACGACCCCGAAGGGCGCGCCATGCAAGCCGCGATCGCGCACCTGGCACAGCCCGCGCGGCGCGGCGCAGGGGGGTGGATCGCGCTCACGGCCTCGGCGCTGGTGTCCTTGGTGCTGGGCGTCGCCGCCTGGGACTTTGCCACAGGTTTGTTGGCCCGAAGTCCGGTGCTCGGCTGGCTGGCGGCGGTTTTGTCGGCGGTGCTGGTTGTGGCGCTGCTGGCTTGGGCGCTGCGCGAGGCGCTGGGGATCCGCCGCTTGCGGCGTCTCGATGCCCTGCGGCACCGCGCCGAGGCGGCGCTCGCGGCGCATGACCTGCCCGAAGCGCGCGCGGTCGCCACGGCCCTGAATACGCTTTACGGCGTCCACGGTCACGATCCGCATGACTCCCTGGACGCCGAAGCCGCCCTCGAAACCGCCGAGGCAACCTTGCTGATCGCACTGGATGCCCGTGTCGAGGCCGAAATAGAAGCCGCCGCCCGGCAAGTTGCGCTGGCCACCGCCTTGGTGCCGCTGGCCTTGGCCGATGTGGCGGTGGCACTGGCCACGAACCTGCGCATGATCCGCCGCATCGCCGAACTCTACGGCGGCAGACCCGGCACGTTTGGCAACTGGCGGCTGGCGAAATCGGTCGCCGTTCACCTGATGGCCACGGGCATGGTGGCGGTGGGGGATGATTTGATCGGTTCGGTGGCGGGCGGTGGGCTGCTGTCGAAACTCTCGCGTCGCTTCGGCGAAGGCGTGGTGAACGGCGCGCTGACCGTGCGGGTTGGCGTGGCGGCAATGGACCTGTGCCGACCGCTGCCGTTTCGCATGGGGCGCAGGCCGGGCGTGACGGTGTTGACCGCAACGGCCCTCAGGGGCTTGTTTCAGCGCGGCTGATCCCGCGCGGCCCGGCGACTGACGCGTTGCACAATTGCAAGGATACCGTTGCACACTGCGGGTTTCAGGGGTTTGCGCGCTGGCGTGGCTTTTCCTGAGCGCGCTTGCAGCCTTTAATGCCGAAAACCCTTGGAATGACCATGTCACCGATCAAAGACCATCCGTTGCGCTATGCGCTGACCAATGAATTGCACGCGCGCCCGGCCCCGGTGATCTCGGTGCCGTCAACGGCGGTGTTCCTGGCGCTCAAGCCCGCCCAGGATGCCGCAGCACGGGACCGCACTCAGGATCGCCGGCAGTTGCTTGCGTTGCTCGACCGCTTCGGCGCGCCGCACCCCGCACCGGACGCCACGCATCACGGCTGCAGTTTGGGGCGGCACGGGTTCAAATGGGAAAACCACACCGAATTCACCACCTGGGTGGCGTATAAAGAGGGTCTGGGCGAGCGCGCCTTCGACCCGTCGGCCTTCGATGTGTTCCCCGAGGCATGGCTCGAAACCATGACCGGCGTGCGTGTATCCTCGATTGTTTTTCATATAGATGTCATGCCTTTGTCAAACGGCGCGCCCGATTCCATGGCATTGCACGCGCGGCTTGACGACTGGTTTGTCGCCGAAAGTCTCGCGGCGGTTTCGGTGCTGGATGGCGCGGCGATTGTTGCCTCGGACTTTCGGATTGATCCGGCAGGGCATACCCGCATGGCGATCTTTGCCCATCCCACAATGGGATTGCGGCGCGTTGGCCGGATCGTTCAACGGCTGAGCGAAATCGAAATGTATAAATCCATGTCCATGCTGGGGCTGGCCAGAGCGCGCGAGGTCTCGCATGAGATGGGCGCATTGGATCAGCGTTTGGCCAATCTGATGGACGAGATGGCCAAAGGGGCAAGCCATGCCGAGGGTGCGCTGGAGGCGTTGATGACAGTATCGGCACAGCTTGAGCGGCTGGAGATGGCGGCGTCGTTTCGATTTGGTGCGACACGGGCCTATGAGGCGATCGTGCACGACCGGATCAGCGTGCTGCGAGAGCAGCGGTTCGAGGGGCGGCAGACCTTTGCGGAATTCATGCGCCGCCGCTACGATCCGGCGATGCGCACGGTCAAGGCGGCAGAAGCGCGGTTGTCGGGCCTGTCAGAGCGCGCCATGCGCGCGGGGCGGTTGCTGAGCACCCAGGTCGAGGTCGCGCGCTCGGCGCAGAATCAGGCGCTGCTGAAGAGCATGGATGGTCGTGCCGATTTGCAGCTGCGGTTGCAGCATACGGTCGAAGGCCTGTCGGTCGTCGCGATCAGTTATTATGCAGTCGGGCTGCTGGCCAATCTGGTGCTGCCCTTTGCCGAGCCGTTTGGTCTGGAGAAAACCGGTGTGATGGCGCTGCTGACCCCCTTGGTGATTGGCGGGGTCTGGCTGGCGCTGAAGCGGATCCGCGCCCGGCTGCATTGATCCGAGAGATTGACGTGGGGGTGCACGGGGCACGAGGCCCCGCGCAACCCCACGTCCGGTTTGCGCAGCCTGCGGCCGCGCGGGGCTGCGCCCCGATCCGGATGATCCACGCGGAGCACAAATCAAGACGTTGTGTCGGGTTTCATATTTACAACATTGGTGATGTAAAAACGCGCCGAACGAGGCGCATCAGTTCACTTATCCAATGTCATACATCTGGGTGAGCGCATCAGCCACGGCTCTGTCATGCGCTGTTTCCGGCCCGTCCGACCCGGTCTGGAACCTGAGCCGGAAGGCCCGAAGCCGGGCCTGTGCCGGCGCTTCGGGGTAGCCGATCTTGTCCAGCGAGGCTTGCAAGGGTCGCGTGCCGTCGCCGGATTGCGCGGGCCATATCGCATGGCCCAATCGTGCCAGGCGACGCCAGTCAAACCGCGCGCCGGGGTCGATCTTGCGGTCGGGTGCCATGTCGGAATGCGCGATGACGCCTGTTGCGGGGATGGCCCAGCGCGTCCGAATGTCGCCAAGCAGCGCCTCCAACGCGCGCATCAAGGGTGCTGCAAACGGGCTTGCCCCGTCATTGTCGAGCTCAATGCCGATCGAACGCGAGTTGACGTCGTCTTGCCCGCGCCAGACCCCGGCTCCCGCATGCCACGCGCGGCGTTCCTCGTCGACCAGCTTCCAGACAGTTCCGTCGCGACCGATCAGATAGTGAGCGGAGACCTCGGCAGCGGGTGAACACAACCTGTCCAACGCCGCCTTGGCCGAGGTCATTTCCGTGAAATGCAAGACGACAAGGCTGGGAGTTTCCCCGTTGCGCCGAGGGCCGAAGTTGGGCGACGGGTGCCAGATCACCGCCACAGGTCAGCGCGAGGCCATCGCCTGACGCAAGGGCGTGGGGTCCCACCAGCAAGCGTATCCGTCGCCGTCGGGGTCAAGGTGCCCAGAGTCGCGCTCGGGCCCGCCATTCTCCAGAAAGGCTTCTTGCGCGGCGTCCTGATTGCGGTACTGAAGACAGGCGTTTTCCCAGCGAGACCAGCGTAACGGATTGATACGGCGGTAAACTTCTGTGCCGGGCGCGTGGTTTGTGCCAAGCGCATAGGCGACGATGTTCGGGCCGCCGCTGACCGAATGCCCGGGGACCGAAGTGACCTCGATCACCTGATATTGTGCACGTTGGCTGGCAATGCGGTCGCGGTCGCTTTCAATGCTCTCGCGGGCCGAGACGGCCTGAAAATCTTGCTCATCCGATATTTGCGGACGAAGGCTGGGGCCTGCGTCAAAGCTGGGAGTCGTGCCAAAGGCGGCGTCCGCCTGGACCGTGCGCATGGTACCCGTCGAGGCTGTCGCAACCGGGCGGGGAGCCGTTTGCGCAGGGTGCTGCACCGCGGCTTGGGCGGGGGGCTGTTGCTGAGGCGCGGCGAGCGGGTGCATGGCAATCGGTGACTGCGGCGCGGCGGTCGCCATCGGCGCCGCAAGAGGGGCGGTGACCGGTGGTGCAACGGGTGCGGCTGCGTATCGAACCGGCACGGCCGCAAGCGTCGATGGCGCAGGCGGCATGGTGGTCGGTGGCACAAGTGCTGTCGCAGAGCGAACCTCTGGCGGCACGGAATAGGGCGCGCCGGACGCAGAGCGCGAGGCCTCTCGTTCCTGAAGATAGCGTTGATAATCGCCAAACCCGACCCCGGTGGTCATGGTGGCATAGGACTCAGGTCCTGCCGAACAGGCCGCCAACCCCAATAGGGTCAGTGCTCCCGCAACTGCCGAAATGCGCATATCTGCCTCTGCTCGTATTCTTGTTTTTTCGGCAGATTACCACCATTTTTGCGGTTTGGAAACAAATCCTGCTGCTTTTTCCAAAACATAGGCGGTGTTGAGCAAATCGGCCTCGGCCCAGGGGCGTCCGATCAGCTGCAGGCCCAGCGGCAGCCCTTTGCCATCAAGGCCCGTCGGCAGCGCAATCCCGGGCAGTCCAGCGAGGTTTACGGTGACGGTAAACACGTCGTTGAGGTACATCTGGATCGGGTCGGCATTGGCCATTTCCCCCAATCCAAAGGCCGCGGAGGGGGTTGCCGGGGTCAGGATCGCGTCGATCCCGCTGGCGTATACCTCGTCAAAATCGCGTTTGATCAGGGCGCGGACCTTGCGGGCGCGGTTGTAATAGGCGTCATAAAACCCGGCCGAGAGCACATAGGTGCCGATCATCACGCGGCGCTGCACCTCGGAGCCGAACCCTTCGGCGCGGGTTTTCTCGTACATCTCGGTGATGCCGTCGCCCGCGTCGAGTTTGGCGCGGTGACCATAGCGCACACCATCATAGCGCGCGAGGTTCGAGGATGCCTCGGCCGGGGCAATGACGTAATAGGCGGGCAGCGCGTATTTGGTATGCGGCAGCGAGATATCGACGATCTCGGCACCGGCATCCTTGAGCATGGCCGCGCCCTCGGACCATAATTTTTCAATCTCCGAGGGCATTCCATCCATGCGATACTCGCGCGGAATGCCAATTTTCCGACCTTTGATGTCGCCGGTCAGGGCAGCCTCGAAGTCGGGGACGGCCAGATCGGCGCTGGTGGAATCCTTGGGGTCATGGCCGCACATCGCGCCCAGCATGATCGCCGCATCGCGCACGGTGCGGGTCATTGGCCCGGCCTGATCCAGCGACGAGGCAAACGCCACGACGCCCCAGCGCGAACAGCGCCCATAGGTTGGCTTGATGCCGACAATGCCGGTGAAGGCCGCGGGCTGGCGGATCGAGCCGCCGGTGTCGGTGCCGGTTGCCCCCAGACACAGGTCCGCCGCCACCGCCGAGGCCGACCCACCCGATGAGCCGCCCGGCGTCAACTGTCGGTCGTCGATCTTCCACGGGTTGACGGCATTGCCATAGCACGAGGTCTCGTTGGACGAGCCCATGGCGAATTCGTCCATGTTCAACTTGCCCAGCATTACCGAACCCGCATCGCGCAGCTTGGCCGACACGGTGGATTCGTAGTTGGGTTTGAAGCCCTTGAGGATATTCGAGGCGGCCTGTGAGGCCACGCCTTCGGTGCAGAACAGGTCCTTGATGCCCAAGGGAATGCCGCACATCGCGGGCGCGTCGCCGGCCTGGAGGCGGGCGTCCGCCGCGCGGGCGCGCTCCAGCGCCAGCTCGGGCGTTTTGTGCACAAAGGCGTTCAGCGCGTCGGCGCCGTCAATTGCGGTCAGGCAGGCCTGTGTCAGGTCAACCGAGGTCACGTCACCTTTGCGCAACGCATCGCGGGCTTGGGCGATTGTCAGGGAATTCAACGTCATTCGACCACCTTCGGCACTGCAAAGAAACCCTCGCGGGCATCGGGGGCGTTTGAAAGGATCTTGTCCTGAATATCACCGTCGGTCACCACATCCTCGCGACGTTTCAGGCGCATCGGCGTGACCGAGGTCATCGGCTCGATGCCCTCGATATCCACTTCGTTCAACTGCTCCATAAAGGTCAGGATGCCCGAGAGTTGCTCTGCCAAGACCGGCAGGTTCTCATCGGGCACACGAATGCGGGCGAGTTTCGCCACACGCCGCGCAGTTTCAAGATCAATCGTGGACATGGCTTTCTCCGGCAAGGACCGCGTTGCGGTTTAGCCGCGCGCGCGGGCCTGTGCAAGGCGCGATGCCATGCGTTGAACGTTGCTTGCGTTTGAAAGGTCAGGGCGATACGGTCAAAAATCATGCAAGGAGTGGAATGTGAGGCGACTTTTAGCCCTGTTGATCTTCGTTCTTCCCATTGCCCTGGCCGCAATGGTGACCTCGCGTCTGGTCGCACAGGCCCCCGGCCCGGTGCGCGTGGCCTCGACGATGACCGGAATGGCGGTTCGCGTCGCGCCGGTTGAGCGGGTGTCGCTTGCGCCCACCGCGCGCGGCTGGGGCAATGTGCGCGCCGCCGAGACCTGGACGGCCGTGTCCGAGGTGCGGGGCAGCGTGATCTGGCACCATGACGCGCTGCAAACCGGGCAGATCCTGTCGGCCGGAACGGTGGTGATGCGCATTGACCCGGCGGATTACGAATTGGCGATTGCACAGGCCGAGGCGGATCTGGATGTGTTGACCGCCGAGGCCGCGCAAATCGAAGCCGAAGCGCTGAACACCCGTCGCGTGATGGCGCTGGAGGAAGCCCGCTTGGCGCTGAGCGAGTCCGATGCCGCCCGCGTGCGCGAGTTGGTCGCCCAGGGCAGCGCGGCACCTTCGCGGGCGGATGAAGCCGAACGTGGCGTTCTGGCCGCGCGGCGCGTGGTCGTGGAGTTGCAAAACGTGCTGGCGCTGATCCCCTCGCGCCAAAGCCGCAACGCAGCGCAGGTCGCGCGCACACAGGCCGCCCTGTCACGGGCGCGTCGCGACCTCAGCCATACCGTGATCACTGTGCCGTTTGACGTGCGGATCACACAGGCGCCCGTGCAGCAGTTTCAATACGTCACGATTGGCCAGCAACTTGCGGCGGGCGAGGGGTTGGACCGCGCTGAAATCCTGGCGCAAGTGCCCATCTCTGCCTTTCAGCGCTTGCTTTCCAGTGCCGATCTGCAAGGCGGTGTTCTGGACAACATGCGCGACGCGCAGATGATCGCGCTGGGCGTCACGGTTGCCCCGGTCGCCAGCCCCGAGCAGATCTGGCAAGGCCGCGTGTCCCGGCTTGAGCCCGCCTTGGATGCCCGCGCTCGCACCGTGCAGGTGGTGATCGAGGTTGATGACCCCTATTCCGGGGCCCGCCCGCCTGAACGCATCCCGTTGGTGTCGAACCTGCAAGTCGAGGTGACGATGGTCGGGCCGCAGTTGCGTGACGTGATCACCATCCCGGCCTCGGCGCTGCATGGCGGCATGGTTTATGTCGCGGACGGCAACGATCAGCTTGAGCTGCGGCCGGTCGAGATGGCGTTCCGGCAGGGTGGAGTGGTGGTTGTCGCCTCGGGGCTTGAGGTCGGCGACCGGGTGATCCTCGATGATATCGCGCCCGCCATTCCCGGTCTGCAACTGCTGCCCGTCACGCCATGATCCGTTGGTTCGCAAAACACCCGACGGCGGCCAATCTGCTGTTGCTGCTGTTTCTGGCGGTGGGGGCGATGACCCTGCCAACTCTGGTGCGCGAAACCTTTCCCGATTTTCGCGACACCGAGGTCGAGATTACCGTAGCCTATCGCGGGGCGACGGCGGGCGAGGTCGAGGACGCGATCTGCCGCCCGTTGTGGGATTCCGTGCAAGGCGTGGAATCGCTGAAGGAACTGACCTGCCGCGCGCAAGACAACCTGGCCCGCGCCGTGGCGGTGATGGCCAGCGGTGGCGATGTGATCCGTTTTGTGAACGCGATCCGCACCGAAGTTGGCGCGATTGACAGTTTCCCCGACCGCGCCGACCCGGCCTTGGTGCGCGAGTTGTTTCGCACCGATGTCGTCGCCTCGGTCGCGGTGTCCGGCGCGATGCCGTTGCATGATCTGGACCTGTTCGCCGACGGTCTGGCCGACCGGATCGCCGCGCTGCCCGAGATCGCGCTGGTCAATCGCTCGGGGCTGGGCACACGGCAATTCCGCATCGAGGCCTCGCGCGCGGTGCTGGCGCAGCATGGGCTGACGGTGGCCGGTCTGGCGGCTGTGCTGGGCGCGCAGAGCCTGGATCAGCCGGTCGGCACGCTGGAGACGCCGGGCAGCGACCTGCGCCTGCGCCTGACCGAGGAGCGGCGCAGCATCGCGGAACTGGCGGACCTGCCGGTGCTGGTGCTGGACAATGGCGCACGCTTGGTGCTGGGCGATGTCGCGACAATCACCGAAACGCATCTGCCCGCCGAGGAGCGCGCCTATCTCGACGGGGTGCCCGCCATTCTGCTGGAAATCCACAAGCCGCGCGGCACCGATGCCCTGCGCGCACTGGAAGTCCTGCGCGGCGTGATCACCCGCGAATCCGAAGCCGCGCCCGCCAGCCTGCAAGTGCTGGTGGTGCAGGACACCACCTCGATTGTGCGTGACCGTCTGGCCATGCTGGTGCGCAACGGGGCCATGGGGCTGGTGCTGGTGGTGATTGTGATGAGCCTGTTTTTCCGCCCCGGATTGGCGCTTTGGGCGGCGATGGGTCTGCCGGTGGCGATGGCGGGGGCGCTGGCGTGGATGGCCGTGACGGGCCTGACGTTGAACATGATCACCATGACCGCGCTGTTGATGGCGATAGGCATCGTGATGGACGATTCCATCGTCTTGTCGGATTCCATCGCCGTCGAGGCCGCCAAGGGTGGGCACGGCGTTGATGCGGTGGTGCGTGGTGCGCTGGCCGTGGTGCCGGGGGTGTCGGCCTCGTTCATGACCACGGTGGCGGTGTTCGGCCCGCTGTCATTCCTGTCGGGGACCATGGGCAAGGTGCTGGAAGTCCTGCCGATTGTGCTGATTGCCGCCCTTGCCGCCAGTCTGATCGAGGCATTTCTGATTCTGCCGCATCACCTGCGCCACGAGGCCGACCGCCTCCCCAAACCGCCCGGATTTTTCCGCCGCACGTTTGATGGCGGGTTTGAAAAGCTGCGCGACGGCATGGGTTGGCTGGCGGACCAATCCATCAAGGCGCGCTATCTGACGACCGGATTGGCGATTGCGGGTTTGGTGCTGACGGTGGGCGGTCTGGCCTCGGGGATCGTCAAGCGCGAGGCTTTCCCCGATATCGACGGTGACGTGGTCGAGGCGCGGATCATGATGCCGCAGGGCACGCCCTTGGCCCGCACCGAGATCGCCGTCGCGCAGGTCGAGGCGGCGCTGGCCGAGGTCAACGCGGCCTTCACCCCGGACCAGCCTGACGCGCAATCCTTGGTCATTCGGCGCATCACGCGCTTCAACCGCAACCTGTCCGCCGGGGAAACCGGCGCGCATGTGGCAACCATTTCGGTGGACCTGCTGGGCGCCGAGACCCGCGCGACAACGCTGGACGGTTTCACAACCGCCTGGCGCGAGGCCATCGGCGCGCTGCCCGGTGCGGCATCCTTGATCATCACCGAACCGGGGTTGGGGCCGCAGGGCGTGGCGCTGGAGTTGCGCATGACCCACCGCGATCTGGATGTGCTGCAGCAAAACGCCAGCCTGTTGTTGCACGAGTTGCAAACCTATCGCGGGGTGCGCAACGCCTCGATCAACCTGCGCCCCGGCAAACCGGAATTGCGCCTGACCCTGACCGAGGGTGCCCCGGCGCTGGGCCTGACCTCGGCCGAGGTGGCCAATCAGTTGCGCGCGGCGTTTCTGGGGGCGTCCCTGACCGAGGTGCGCACCGGGGCCATCGCGCATGACATCGAATTGATCCTGACGCTGGAGGACCGCGATCAACGCGCGGATCTGTCCGACTTCACCTTTCTTCTGGCGGATGGACGCACGGTGCCGCTGGACACGGTGCTGCGCATCTCCGAGGCGCGGGGCTGGGGCACGATCACGCATGTGGACGGGTTGCGCAGTGTCACCATCGAGGCCGATGTCGATCCGAGACTGGGCAACGCCGACGCCATCACCGCCGATCTGCGCGCCGGCTTCCTGCCATCGCTGATCGGGCGCGTGCCGGGTCTGCAAGTGCATGTCGAGGGGCAAGCCGCCAATCTGGCGGAAACCTCGGGCTCGATCCTCAGGGGGTTCGCCATCGGCTTGCTCGGCATCTATCTGGTGCTGTCCTTCCAGTTTCGCAGTTACACCGAGCCGGTGATCGTCATGCTGACCATTCCGCTGGCGCTGATCGGCGTCGTCTGGGGGCATTGGTTGATGGGCTATGACATCTCCATGCCATCAATGATGGGCGCGGCGTCGCTGGCGGGGATTGTGGTGAACAACGCCATTCTGCTGGTCGAGGTGATCAAGGCACGCCGCGCCGAGGGGCTGCTGTTGGCCCATGCCGCCGGCGAGGCCGTGCGGGCGCGGTTCCGGCCGATCCTGATCACCGTCAGCACCACCGTGATCGGCATGGTCCCGCTGCTGACCGAGGCCTCGCTTCAGGCGCAGGTGTTGAAACCGCTGGTCGTGGCGCTGGTGTTCGGGATGCTGGCCTCGACGCTGCTGGTCCTGCTGGTTCTGCCCGCGTTCTACGCGATTCTCGATGATCTGGGTTTGGCGCGAAAGTCGAATCGCGCATAGGGCGTTTGGCTGACCAAAACTCGGTCTTGCGTGGTGAATAGCAGCGCAAAGGTCATTCATTGGAATGGCTATCCCATTCTCTTTCTTGCGATAAATGGCATTTAAGTCCCGTAATAAAAACGAGAGTTAAATGGATTATAGGTTCCGATTATCTATCTATTAAAGATAGCGAAATCGTGATATCGTGGGTTTCTTGGCGAGGTGCGTTGTCTTCCTTGAGGGCAATAGCAGGTTTATTGGAGGGGGAATACCATGAAACGATTTACGCGTATGCTTGGCTCCGCTGCAGTATTAACGGCAGCGCTTGCAACACAATCTCTGGCTCAGACCGGGACCGGACAATTCAATGGCGGCGGTGTGATGTATGGCTTCACGCCAGCTTGCATAAACGTTGGTTGGCGCGAGCAGGGTTTTCAAGTCAGTGCAAGGTTTCACCCGAATGGTGTTGGCTCTAACGGGGATTGGGAGTCCATTGTTCTGAATACACAGACGAATTCGATCGGAACAACGGTGTACGGCGGCTCGTTCTCGGGCATATGGCAGGCTGCGGAACACGGCGGGAACTTTTCGCGGCCGTGGTGGATTCTGCAAGGGGACGACAATCATGCCGATATCCGGATTTTGGCGATGTGGCCTCGGACCGTAAGTGAAACGACAGCGGATCCGGTGACGATCCGCGGGCAAATCAGGCATATGGGCGGCACGCAATGGTGCAGGGCCAATTTTGATGTGATCGTTGTTCAGCAAATGAACTGACTTTATTCCACCCGCTTTTTATATTCCCGCCGCTGAGTAAACTCTTCGGCGGGACGCTAATTATTCTTCCCAATATTCTTCTTCTTCGGAACGGCAAGTCGCATTGCGCACGGGCCTTGCGGCTTGGAGGTCAAGTGGTGCATACCGGATCCGACTTGATCCGAGGACGACCATGCACGATATCCGCGCCATTCGCGACAACCCCGAAGCCTTTGACAGCGCCCTTGCGCGGCGCGGCCTTGCGCCACTGTCGGCGCACTTGCTGGCGATGGACGAGAAACGCCGCGCCACGATTCTGGCGTCCGAGACGGCGCAGGCGGATCAGAACCGCGCCTCCAAAGAGGTGGGCGCCGCCAAGGCACGCGGCGATGACGCGGAATTCGAGCGCTTGCGCGCGCTGGTCGCCGAGAAAAAGGCCGAGGTCGCACAGTTGAACACCGACGCCTTGGCCGAGGACGAAAAGCTGCGCGCGGCGCTGGCGGAAATCCCGAACCTGCCGCTGGACGAAGTGCCCTCGGGCAAGGATGAGGCCGACAATGTCGAAATCCGCCGCTGGGGTGCGCCCCGGGACTTTGGCTTTGCCCCCAAGGAACATTTCGACATCGAGGGCGTGAAACCGGGCCTCGATCTGGCGCTGGCGGCGAAGCTGTCGGGCTCGCGGTTCATGGTGCTCAAGGGTGCCGTGGCGCGCGTTCATCGGGCGCTGGCGCAGTTCATGATCGACACGCACACCACCGAGCACGGGTTGACCGAATGCTGGACGCCGGTTCTGGTCAAGGACGAGGCGATGTACGGCACGGGCAACCTGCCGAAGTTTGCCGAGGACAGCTATCAGACGACGAATGGCTGGTGGTTGATCCCGACCTCGGAGGTCACGCTGACCAATTTCGCGGCGGGTGAGATTTTGGAGGGTGCGGAGCTGCCGGTGCGGATGACCGCGCACACGCATTGCTTCCGCTCCGAGGCCGGGTCGGCGGGCAAGGACACTACCGGCATCCTGCGCCAGCACCAGTTCGAAAAGGTCGAGATGGTGACGCTGTGCAAGCCAGAGGACGCGCTGGCCGAGCATGACCGCATGACCGCCTGTGCCGAGGCGATCCTGCAAAAGCTGGAGCTGCCCTATCGCACGGTGGTGCTGTGCACCGGCGACATGGGGTTCGGGAGCCAGAAGACGCATGATATCGAAGTCTGGGTGCCGGGGCAGGCGACCTATCGCGAGATTTCAAGCTGCTCGACCTGCGGCACGTTTCAGGCGCGGCGCATGAACGGGCGGTTCCGGCCCGAGGGCGGCGGCAAGCCCGAGTTTCTGGCGACGTTGAACGGCTCCGGGCTGGCGGTCGGGCGCACGCTGATCGCGGTGCTGGAGAACGGCCAGCAGGAGGATGGCTCGGTCCGGTTGCCCGCGGCCTTGCATCCATGGCTGGGTGGCAAGACGCAGATCGCGGCGGATGGCCGTTTGGTCTGACCTGCGCTTGATCTTGTGAAACGGAACGCGCGCCACGGGGTGGCGCGCGTGTTGCTTTTTTGAACAGTGTGAGGGGCGCTGCCCCTCGGCCTGCGGCCTTCACCCCGGGATATTTTTAGAACAAAGACGTGGGTAGGGTCAGGGCACTGTGCGGTCAAACAGGGCCAAGGCCTCGTGCAGGAAGGCGCGGCGCACCGCGTCGCGTTCCATCATCAATTCGTGTTTCGCACCGGGGAAGTCGTGCAAACGGGCCTTCGGCCAGGTTGCCACGCGGGCACGGATGGCTTGGGGCGATACGATGGATTCATCGCCGCCAAGCCCGAACAGCGCGGGGAGATCGGGGGATGGTAGAGCGTTGAGGCTGGCGATCTCGCGGGCGGCTTCGCCCATCCAGTGCAGGCTTGGCCCGCCGAGTGACAGGGCGGGTGTCTGGGTGATCTGCGCCTTCATCCGGTCGAATTGCACGCGGTCGGTGGTCAGGTTGTTGTCGTCGAAGGTCATGCTGGGCAGGCCGTAGCCCGGCCCCGTTGTCGGTGCGTAGCCGGTGTCGAGGCCGAGCGGGCCGAGTAAGGCGGAGAGGCCGCGCAGGGCCTTGGTCAGCATGTGCGATTGATGGAGGCCCAGCATCGGTGCGCTGAAGGCGACGGCGGGCGGGCGCTTGCCGCGCATCAGGCCGCGCAGGGCAATGCCGCCGCCCATCGAATGCACGAGCCAGGGTTTGGGGCCGGGGGCGAGGCGGTCGGCGGCCTGCAGGGCGGCGTCAAGGTCTCGTTGATAATCGAAGAACCGCGCCACATGGCCGATCAGCGGGTCGGACAAGAGGCGGTCGGAGAGGCCCTGACCGCGCCAGTCGAGGACAAAGGCACCCCAGCCTGCGGCGACAAAATCGCGCACCACCAGCCCGTATTTCTCGATGTATTCCGTGCGCCCCGGCAGGATCATCACATGGCGCGTGCCTGGCCAATGCGCCATCCGCAGGCGGGTGCCGTCGGCCGCGGTCAGCCAGATGGCGCGCCCGGTGTCGGGCGCGCCGCAATCTGCCAGTGGCGCGACGGGATCGGTCACGTCAGCCGAGAACCGATGCCAGCTTCATCGCCGCACTCATCGAGCCGTCGATTTTCAGCTTGCCGGACATGAACGCCATGGTTGGGTTCACGTCACCATTCATCATGCCCTCGAAGGTTTCGGCCGAGGCGGTCAGGGTGACGTCGGTGTCGTCGTCGCCTTCGCGCACGCTGTCGCCGTCGATGATGATCGAGCCTTCGCCCTCGATGACGAATTTGGCGGTGCCATCAATGCCGCCGGCAACTTTGGGGGCCAGGGCGGTCAAGGCTTGTTTGATAACGTCGTTCATGTGTTTTGTCCTGATCGTGATCTAGAGTTTACGGGCCACGCGCTTTGCCCTCTCGCAATTCCGGTTCGGCGCGCTATTGTGGAGACTATGAAGCAGGCGCATCCGATCCTCAATGCTCTCGTTGCGGCAAGTTTGGTCGTAGCGCCGTCGTTTGTGGCGGCGCCTGTGGCTTGGGCGCAAGGTCAGGCCTCCGGCACCGATGTCGAGACTTTGTTGCACGACCTGGCGCAGCCGGATCAGGACCGTTGGGTTCGCATTGAGCGACAAATCATGCGGGAGTGGTCGCGATCCGGGTCGGCGGCGATCGATTATCTGTTTCATCGCGGGCAAGAGGCGCTGCAAAGCGGTCAGGCGCAAGATGCCATTGCGCATTTCAGCGCCGTCATCGACCATGATCCCGACTTTGCCGAGGCCTGGAACGGACGCGCCACGGCGTATTTTCTGGCGAATCGGTTGGGGCAATCATTGTCCGATATCGAGCAGGTGCTGATCCGCAATCCGCGGCATTTCGGCGCGCTCGCCGGGTTGGGGATGATTTTGGAGCAATTGGAGCGCCCGGTCGAGGCGCGCGCCGCCTTTGCGGCGTCTTTCGCGATTCATCCGCATCAACAAGCGGTCATCGACGCGCTTGCGCGGCTTGATCTGGCAACCGCGGGTGCGGCGTTGTAGGCCTTGCGCCCAAGCAGCGACCGCAAGGCACAATCAAGCAGGCAAGTATGTTCAACAGGAATGCGCGGGTTACGGCGGTTCTGGGGCCAACCAACACGGGCAAGACGCATTATGCGATCCAGCAAATGCTGTGCCATCGGACCGGGGTGATCGGCCTGCCGCTGCGGTTGCTGGCGCGCGAGGTCTATGACCGGGTGGTCGCGTTGCGCGGACCCTCGGTTGTGGCGCTGGTCACCGGCGAGGAACGCATTGTGCCTGAGCGCACGCAGTACTGGGTCTGCACCACCGAGGCGATGCCGTTGGAAATTGGCGCAGATTTCGTGGCGATTGATGAAATCCAATTGTGCGCCGACCCGGATCGCGGGCATGTGTTCACCGAACGCCTGCTGCACGCGCGCGGCCTGAACGAGACGCTGTTCCTTGGATCGGATACCATGCGCGGTGCGATTGCGGCCTTGGTGCCAAAGGTGCAGTTTCTGCGCAAGGAGCGCTTGTCAGAGCTGACCTATGCCGGGTCCAAGAAAATCGCGCGGATGCCGGCGCGGTCCGCCATCGTCGCGTTTTCGGTGCAGAATGTGTATGCCATTGCCGAACTGATCCGCCGCCAGAAAGGCGGCTGTGCAATTGTGATGGGGGCGTTGAGCCCGCGCACGCGGAATGCTCAGGTCGAATTGTATCAAAATGGCGACGTTGATTATCTGGTGGCGACCGATGCGATTGGCATGGGGCTGAACCTCGATATCAAACACATTGCCTTTGCCGGCACGGCGAAATTCGATGGGCGCCGGATGCGGATGTTGAACGCCGACGAACTGGCGCAGATCGCGGGGCGCGCGGGGCGGCATACGACCTCGGGCACTTTTGGCGTGACCGGTGAGGCGCGACCCCTGCCCAGCGAGGTGATTGATGCGATTGAGAACCACCAGTTTCTGCCGGTGCGCAAACTGCATTGGCGCAATGCGCGCCTGGAATTCGGCAGTGCCGAGCGGCTGATTGCCAGTCTGGAGCAACAAACCAAGGATGAATGGTTGACCCGGGTGCGCGAGTCCGATGACCTGATTGCGCTGAAAACCCTGACGGCGATGCCCGAAATCACCGACCGGATCCGTGATGCGCGCGACGTGCGTCTGTTGTGGGACGTTTGCCGCGTCCCGGACTTTCGCGATATTTCGCCGACCGAGCACGCCAGCCTTCTGGCGCAATTGTTCGGCTTTTTGCACCGTGATGGGCGCGTCCCCGCCGACTGGCTGGCGCGCAATATTGCCCGCATTGACCGGCCGCTTGGTGACATTGATACTTTGTCCCGCAGGCTGGCCTTTATCCGCACATGGACGTATGTGGCGCAGAGGACCGGTTGGGTGGATGACGAAAGCCATTGGCGCGGGGAAACGCGCGCTGTAGAAGACCGCCTGTCAGATGCGTTGCACGAACGCCTGACTGCTGCATTTGTTGACCGGCGCACCAGTGTGTTGCTGCGGCGGTTAAACCAGAAGGAGAGCCTTGTGGCCGAGGTTAATGACAAGGGCGAAGTGACGGTTGAAGGTGAATTCATCGGCCGTCTTGAAGGGTTCCGGTTCCGTCAGGACCAGACTGCCTCGACCGAAGAGGCCCGCACCCTGCGTCAGGCTGCGGTTGCGGCGCTGGCACCGGCGTTCCATTTGCGCGCCGACAAATTCTATAACGCGCCCGATACGGAAATGGAGTTCACCGAGCAGGGTGGGCTGATGTGGGGCACCGAGGCGCTGGGCAAGCTGGTGGCGGGCCCCGATGCATTGCGCCCACAAGCCGTGGCGTTCGTCGATGACGAAGCCGGGCCAGAGGTTGCCGAAAAGGTGCGCCGCCGGTTGCAGCATTTCATCGACCGTCGGGTCGCCGCGCAATTCGAGCCACTCTTGAACCTGCAACGCGATGAGACCCTGACCGGTCTGGCGCGCGGCTTTGCGTTTCAATTGGTCGAGGCGCTGGGCATTCTGCCGCGCGATGGCGTGGCCGAGGATGTCAAGACGCTGGATCAGGAGGCACGCGGCTTGCTGCGCAAGCATGGGGTGCGGTTTGGTCAGTTCACGATCTTCCTGCCAGCGCTGCTCAAACCCGCGCCAACCCGGTTGCGGCTGGTGTTGTGGTCGCTGATGAACGCGCTCGACACCTTCCCCGAAAGCCCGCCGCCCGGTCTGGTGACGATCCCCAATCTGGCCGATGTGCCGATGCAGCACTATACGCTGTCAGGCTACCGCCCTGCCGGGTCGCGCGCCATTCGGATTGATATGCTGGAGCGTCTGGCAGATCTGTTGCGCACCAAAGATACGCGCGCCGGATTTGAGGCAACGCCGGATATGTTGTCGATAACCGGCATGACGTTGGAGCAATTTGCTGATCTGATGCAGGGTCTTGGCTATGCGGGCGAACGCGGCGAGCGGCCCAAGGCGCGCCCGGCACCATCCAGGGAAGCCACCGCCGAAGAGATTGCCGCCAAGGCCGAGGCCGAGGCTGAAAGCAAGCGCGTCATCGTCGATGACACGGTGGAGGCAGCGCCAGCCGAGGCTGGCGATCCCGAAGGGGCAGTGCCGGATGCTGCGGCGGCCGCGGGTGATGCGGATGCCGTTGCAACCGCCGCGGTGCCAGCGGAAGAACTCGAGGTCTATTACACCTTCCGCTGGGCGCCGCGCCCCCGTCCTCGGGCCGACCACGCCCGTCGTGGACCGCGTCGCGACGCGAGCCAGACACAGGCGGATCGCCCGGCACCAGCCGAGGGTCAGCCCCAAGGCGAGCGCAAGCCGCGTGGTGACGCGCAGCGCCCGCGTCGCGATGGTGAGGCAGGTGCGCCAAAGCGTCAGGGTGACCGCAAGCCGCAAGGTGACCGCAAACCGCAGGGCGACCGCAAGGGCAAGGGCGGCAAGCCGGGCATCCGTGAGGGTGCCCGTCGTGAGCCTCAGCCCCGGAGCTTCAGCGCCAGCCCGGATCGCAAGCGCGACCGGATCGACCCCGATAACCCCTTCGCAGCCGCGCTGATGGGCTTGAAGGACGCCGGGAAAAAGGACTGATGCCTGCGCCGCGGAAGACAGGGGCCTTTGCCGGCCCCTTGACCGCGTGCGCGTGCGCCGGACGCCTGGCGGGGGCCGCATGACCACCCCGGACGCGCCGATCTCAAGCATTCGGCTGGACAAATGGCTGTGGTATGCGCGATTCTTCAAGTCGCGCAGCCTCGCCGCCGCGGCGGTGAAGGGGCCGATCCGGCTGAATGGTCAACCGGGTGCCAAGCCGTCGCACTCCG